>CAZOEB010000004.1:0-72857 GCA_964578685.1 uncultured Caulobacterales bacterium | reverse complement strand
TAACCCGTCACCCCGGACGCCGAAGGCGATCCGGGGTCCACGCCGCCGCACGTGGTGAAAGATGGACCCCGGGTTCGTCGCTCACGCGACGCCCCGGGGTGACGGGATTTCTTGGGGCGATCATCGATCCGTCCCCGAACGATCACCCATGCGCGGCGGCCGCCTACTTCCTCAGCAGCTCCAGCGCCGCCGCCGTCATCGCCTGCACGCCCGTCGTCAGCGTCGGTTCCGGCACGGGCGCGAATTGCGGCGAGTGGTTCGCCGGGGGCGGCGCGATCTTTCCTTCGTTCGCCGCGCGCCACGTCGCCGGATCGACGCCGCCGACCCAGTAGATGAAGGTCGGGATATCGTCCGGCGTGCGGCCGAACTGGCTGAAGTCTTCCCCGCCCATGCTCGGCGGGCGTTCCATCACGCGGTTTTCGCCGAGGCTCGCCGCCATCGCCTCGACGACGCGCGCCGTCAGCGCGGGATCGTTGTAGGTCGAGGGCGTATAGTCGCTTTCGACCTTGACGATCGGCATCAGATTCTCCGGCAGCCCGGCCGACTGCGCCTGCGCCCTAGCGATGCGCTTGATGCCGTCGATGAGCTTCCGCCGCACGTCGTCCTTGTAGGAGCGCACGGTGATCTTCAGCGTCGCCTCATCCGGGATGATGTTGTGCTTGTAGCCGCCCTGGAAGGCGCCGACCGTGACGACGCCGGAATCGAGCGGGTTGGTCTCGCGTGAAATCAGCGTCTGCAACGCCCCGATGATCGCGGCGCCGACGACGATCGGGTCCTTGCCCATATGCGGCGCCGAGCCGTGCGCGCCGACGCCTCTCACCGTGATGTCGACGCTGTCGACATTGGCGAGGGCGTATTCCGGCGTATAGGCGATGACGCCGGCGGGATCCCAGCCTGAGGTGTGCGCGGCGAGCACGAAGTCCGGCTTTGGAAACTTCGTATAAAGACCATCCGACAGCATGGCGAGCGCGCCGAGGCCGATCTCCTCCGCCGGCTGGCCGATGAGCACGAGCGTGCCGCTCCACTGGTCTTTCATCGCGACGAGGCGGCGCGCCGCGCCGATCAGCATCGCCATGTGGCTGTCATGCGCGCAGGCGTGCATCACCGGCGCCTTCTGCCCCTTGTAGTCGGCGGAGACGACCGTGCTGGCGTAGGGAAGGCCCGTCTTTTCTTCGAGCGGCAGCGCGTCCATGTCGGCGCGCAGCATCAGCGTCGGCCCCTCGCCGTTCTTGAGGACGGCGACGAGCCCGTAACCGCCGACGCCTTCATGCACCTTGCCGGCGTCCGCCTTCGCTTTCGCCTTCGTCCAGGCGTCGCCCAGCCCCGTCGTCACGGCGAAACCGAGCGCCTTCAGCTCGTTCGCCATGATCTTCGCGCTCTGGCTTTCCTTGAACGAGAGCTCCGGATTCTGGTGGAACGTCTTGTAGAGTTCAAAGACCGTCGGGTAATCCGCAGCGACGGCGGCGGCGAGGTCTTCAGCGTGCGCCGGCGCGGCGATCAGAAGGGCGGCCGTCAAATACCCAGCAGCCGCTCGCAGTCCAAAGATCCGCTCCTTCCCGCGAAAGCGGGAATCCAGACGCCTGAGAGATGGATTCCCGCTTTCGCGGGAATGAGCGCGACCAGTGATCATTTTCGTTGCTCCTTACGCTCATACTCGAAATCGACGATCGGCATCGGACCCGGCGGCAGGCCCGCCTTCTCTTTCTCGGCGGCGACCATCGCCCTCACTTCGGCGGCGAGCGCCTTCGCGTCGTACACAAGCCCGTCCTTGACCACCGTTTCAACCCCGCCGACGCGCTGGGGCATGTTGGTCTGAGGATCAAGACGGATGTGCCCCGTCGCGTAAAGCACCTTGAGGTTGGCGACCGGATTTTCGCCGACGATCAGGAGGTCCGCCTTCTTGCCGACCTGGATCGAGCCGATGTCGCGCTCGGCCCCGAGGATCTTCGCGCCGTCGAGCGTCGCGGCGCGGATGACTTCGAGCGGATGAAAGCCCGCCTCGCGCAGGAGCTCCAGCTCCTGGATGAAGCCGAAGCCGTAGGTTGAATAGATGTAGCCTGCGTCCTCGCCCGCGCCGACCTTGCCGCCGGCGTTCTTGTAGTCGTTGATGAAGGTCATCCAGCGGCGGTAATTGTCGCGCCACGCGACTTCTTGCTCCGTGCCCCAATCAAACCAGTAGGAGCCGTGCGCGTCGCGGTCGGGCGCGAAGAACTTCCACAGCGACGGCATGGTGTAGTCGTCATGCCAGTCGGCGGTGCGCGCGCGCATCCAGTCGCGGCTCGAAAGATAGATCGTGAAGGTCGGAATGATCGAGAAATTCCGGGCGAGCAGCGTATCGCGCACATAGGCCCAGCGCTCGCTGCCCGGCCCGGCCGTTTGCGCCCACAGCCTGCCCGCCTCGCCGAAGCGGTGCTGTTCGTCCTGATAGTTGTAGTCCCGCGGATAGTCCTGGATCGTCCGGTCGTCGAACAGCGCCTCCGGCAGGCCGTACCAGTGCTCCATGGAGTTGAGCCCTTGCGCCGAGGTGTCGAGCACGTCGGCATGCGCGACGGAGAGCTGCGCATGGTGCATCGTCGTCTTGAGGCTCTGGCGCTTGGCTTCATCGAACGCCGCGGCGAGAATTTCGGCGGGGCCTGAGAAGAACTTCACGCCGTCGGCGCCGGCGGACTTGAAGGCGCGGATCTGCCGGCGCGCCGCGTCGGGCGTGTTCACTTCCTCCGACCCGAACGACCCGAAGAAAGGATAGATATAAAGCCGCGGCGCGTCGATCTCGTTGCGGGCGCTCGCGCGTTTCAGGTCGACCGAAAACGCGGCGCCCTTGTCATTGCCGACCTCGCGCACGCTTGTGACGCCGTGCATCAGCCACAGCTTGAAAACGTAGTCGGGCGGCACGTCCTGCCCCGTGCCGTAGCTGTGAATATGGCCGTGGAGATTGATCAATCCCGGCAGAACGTATTTTCCGCCGGCGTCGATTTCGCGCGTCCCCTTCGCCGGGCGCTTGCTTTCGTCGATCGGAAGGCCCGGCGCCCCGACCGCCTTGATCGCGGTGATGCGGTCGCCCTCCACGACGATATCGACCGGCCCGAAAGGCGGCGCTCCCGATCCGTCGATCATCGTCGCGCCGCGGATGACGAGGCGGTCATAAGGACCCTCGCCGTCCTTGCGCGCCGTCACTCCCTCAGGCAGCGCGAGCGCGGCGCCCATCATCATCGCCATGGCCGACGCCGCCGCCGCGACCCATCGAATCATCAGGAACCGCCCCTCTTTCTCCGCATCATGGTACCCTTTTCGAGGCGAATCGAAAGGGCGCCGCGCATGTCCGAGGGCCGCAACCAGACTCATGAACGCTGGCGCGAGGAAATGAATGCGCGCTGGCTGACCGCAGCGATCGCCAAGGCCGAGAAGGACGCGAAGATCGCCGCGCTGTTCGCCGCCCTCGCCAAGGAAAGCGCGCGCCAGGCGGCGCTGATCGCGCCCGATCCCTTGCCGCGCTTCAGCCCGACCTTGCGGGCAAGGACGCTCGCGGGCCTCGCGCGCATTTTCGGGCCGCGCCGCATGCGCCCGGCGCTCGCCGCCGCGAAAGTGCGCGGCGTTTCAGCCTATGACCGCCTGCCGCCCGGCCATGCGATGCCGACCGATCCCGCGGAGATCGGCCTTCGTCACCGGCGCGGCGGCGGCCTTCGCGCCGCGGTGTTCGGCGCCAATGACGGCATCATTTCCAATACGAGCCTCGTGATGGGCATGACGGGCGCCGCCGTCAGCAATGATGTCGTCTTCCTTACGGGCGTTGCAGGGCTTCTCGCCGGCGCCTTCTCCATGGCGGCGGGAGAATTCATCTCCGTACGCACCCAGCGCGAGATGCTCGAACACCAGCTCGCGCAGGAGAAAGCGGAGCTCGAAGCCTATCCGGATGAGGAGGCGGAAGAACTTGCGCTGATCTACAACGCGCGCGGCATGCCGATCGAGGAGGCGCGAGCCTTCGCAAAGAAGATCGTCGCCGACCCCGCTATCGCGATCAATGTTCTGGCGCGCGAGGAACTGGGGCTCGACCCCGACAATCTCGGGTCGGCGACGGAGGCCGCGATCTGGTCGTTTCTCTCTTTCTCGATCGGCGCGATCCTGCCCGTAATTCCATTCGTCATCGGGCTCCCGGCGCCGTCACTGGCGGCGGCGGCGATCGCCGCGCTCGCGCTCTCAGCCGTCGGCGCGGCGACGAGCCTTTTCTCCGGACGGAACGCCTTCCTCGGCGCAGTTCGCATGCTGATGATCGGCGCGGCGGCGGGGGCCGCGACCTATTTCATCGGCAGCCTCTTCGGCGTCGCCGCCGCGTGAACGCGGAGGGGCGCTGCGGCGCCAAACGCGCGGCGACGAACGGCCGCCCCTGTTCGCGGCTTCGCCGCGCCTTGGGATCACGGTTTTCAATTGCGAAAGCTTTCCCCCATTTGGGGCGACGCGGACCGATCGCTCAATCAAGACGGGAATCGCTCAATCAAGACGGGAAAATCGCCGCGCTAACCTTCGTGTTTTCGCATTAACCATAAGAATCTATTGATTCTTGCCCGAGAATTGCTACGGGAAAGGCAAGTTGTTGCGTAATCGGGATTCAAGGATGCGTAAGTTTCTTGTCAGCGCCGCTGCGGGCGCTGCTGTGCTGGGCGCCGGCTTCGCCGCTTCCGCCGCCGCCATCACCGCCGCTGATCTTGTCGCCTGTTCGGGAATGGCGTCCTGCGCCGTTACGGGCGCGACGGTGACCGGAACCGGCGGCCTCCTCCAGTCAAAGACGGTCGGCGGCCAGCCGGGTCTCGGCGTCGCCGGCAAGACGAACGGCGAAATCGACTTCGGCGAATGGCTGACGGTCACCTTCGACAAGAACGTCTTTATTGACGCGTTCAAGGTTTCCGCCTTCTTCAACGGGCCGGAGTTCGGCGACGTCGATGAGGAAGGCGTCGTCCGCCTGACGCTCGGCGACGGGTCGGTTCTCGATTACACGATCAAGGTTGTCGGCGAGAACATGGCGACGATCAGCTCCGGTCTCGGCTCGGTGACGAATTGCGGGGCGACGACGTCGACCGGCGCCGGGTGCTTCCTTTATTCGGGCCGTCCGCTTGGCGATCTCGTGGTCGCCTCGATCGCGTTCTCGGCGAAGAACCTGCCGACGAAGAAGGGCAACAATTCCGATTACTCGCTCGCCGGCCTCGAATACTCCGAAGTGCCGGTTCCGGGCGCAGCGCTCCTGCTCCTCACCGGGCTTGGCGCCGCGGGCTTCGCCCGCAAGCGTCGCAAGGCCTGATCAGACGCAAGAATTGACGGTGAAGCCGCGCCCTCATCCGGCGCGGCTTTTTTCATGCAATCATCGCTTCCGTCTCGCGCCAGAGACGCGCGGCGCTCGCCGGATCGACGGCGTAAGCCTTGACCGTGCGGTGGCGCGGCTCGTTCTCGCCGGCGAGTTCGGCGACATCGCAGTCTTCGCAGAAAAGCCCGCCGCGCCCGTCGAGCTTGGCCGCCGTCGCGCACCAGACCGCGGTCGCCGCGCCCTGCTCCGGCGTTTTGAAAAAAGGCTTGGCCGCTGCTGAGACTTCTCCTGACTCGTCGATCCAGCCCGCGGCGACCATCTCTTCTTTTTTGAGGTGCCGCTGCAGCGGCGTCATGATGCCGCCCGGATGGACCGCAAAGGCGCGCACGCCGCTCGCCTTCTCGCGGTCGTCGAGCCCTACGGCGAAGAGGGCGTTGGCGGTCTTCGACTGTCCGTAGGCGACCCATTTGTCATAGCCGCCTTTGCGGAAGTGAATGTCGTCCCAGCGGATGTCGCTGATCTTGTGGCCGGTCGAGGAGAGCGCGACGACGCGGGCGCCGTTCGCCGCCCGAAGGAGCGGCAAAAGCGCCGCGGTCAACGCGAAATGGCCGATATGATTGGTCGCAAACTGCAATTCCCAATCCTTGCCGATGCGCGTTTCAGGGCACGCCATCACGCCGGCGTTGTTGATGAGGAGATGCAGCGCCTTGTGGGCGCTGGCGTAATCGCGCGCGAACTTTTGAACGCTCGCGAGGTCGCCGAGATCCATCGCCGCCACCGCGATCTTTCCCGTAACGCCGGCGAGCGCCGCTTTCGCCTTGGCGACATCGCGCGCGGGAACCATCACCTCGGCGCCCGCGGAGGCGAGCGCCCGCACCGTCTCGACGCCGATGCCGGAATAGCCGCCGGTGACGATGGCACTCTTGCCGCTGAGATCGACGCCTTTGACGACTTCGGCCGCCGTCGACTTCGCCGAAAAGCCGGAATGGATGAGCTTCTGGTCGGCCGCCGCCATGTCAGCCTCCGAAATGACCGATTGAGGAATAGGCGACGCCGCCGTCGACGGCGATCGTTTCCCCGACCACATAATCGCCGGCGCGGCTGGCGAGGAAGATGGCGACGCCCGCCATGTCTTCGTCCGTTCCGATGCGCCCCGCCGGCACCATGCCGGCCACCGCATCGGCGTGATCGCGCGCGGCGCGGTTCATCTCCGACGCGAAGGCGCCCGGCGCGACGCCGGCGACGCAGATATCATCCTTGATGAGACGCGCGGCCATGCGGCGCGTCAGGTGGATGAGCGCCGCCTTCGACGCCTGATAGGAATAGGTCTCCCACGGATTGATGCGGATGCCGTCGATCGAGGCGATCATGATCACCTTGCCGGGCTTTTCCTTCGTCGCCGCCTTTTTCATCCGTTCATGAAAGGTCTGTGTGAGGAAGAACGGCGACTTGACGTTGAGGTCCATCACCTTGTCCCAGCCGCTCTCCGGGAACTCGCTGAACTCCGCGCCCCAGGCCGCGCCGGCGTTGTTGACGAGAATGTCGAGCGCGGGCTCGTAATGACCGTAGGCGCGCTCAAGAATCTTGCAGCCCTCGACCGTCGAGACGTCCTGCGGGATGGCGATGCAGCGACCGTATTTTGAGAGCTCGCTTGCGGCCTCCTCGCACTGTTCGGCCTTGCGCGCGGAGATGTAGACGCGCGCGCCATGTTCAAGAAACCCGCGCGCGATCATCTTGCCGATGCCGCGCGAGCCCCCGGTGATGAGCGCGGTGCGGTTTTCGAGGGAGAAGAGGGATTTCATGCTGCACCTTTCAATTTCAATTTTCAGATCGCGGGCGACATCAGCTCGCCAACTTCATGCCGCCTTCAGACGCGGCGTCTCGATCAAAGGTAACCGTCGCCGTCGCGCCCGCAAGCGCGCCGATGGCGGCGATAAATGCGTCTGCGAACTCCACCGATCGTCCGGACTGGAATTGGCCCAAAGCCCTCCACGCCGCCTCCGCGTTTTCCGTTTTTATCTCGGCCGACCGCAGCAAGCCTTCAATCGCCTCTGCGAGCGCGCTCCTTGTAAGCCGATATGCGCGGGTCAACACCCAACTGACTTCGGCGAGCACGACGGAGCTGATGAATCCCGGATTTTCACGGGTCAGCCTTGAAAATATCCGCGTCGCGATCGGCGACTGCAGCTCATCGTCCTGCGCCAGAAAACGCACGACGACATTTGTATCGAGACCGATCAAGCGCCTTTGGCTCCCGCTGCAATCGCCCGGTCCATGGCCTCAAGGGAAACCGGTTTGCGGGGCTTCGGAACGATGCCCTTCAACCTTTTGACGGGCAGAGACGCCGGCATGACGGCGAAATTCCCGTCTTCCATTCGAACGAAGTTCACCTGATCGCCCGGCCCCACGCCAAGCGCCTGCCGCACCTCCTTCGGCAAAGTGAGCTGACCCTTCGACGTCAACGTGGCGGCAGCCATCGAGCCTTGCTCCTTACTTTAAGTAAGGCTTTGTGTAAGGCACAATTTCGCCCAAAGCAAGGAAGAAAACAGCCCCTACTCCGCCCCAAACTTCTCCCGCCACGCCGCGACCTGATCGTCTTCAATCTTCTTGAACAGCACGTCCGGCAGCGTGAACTCTGTTCCTGGCGCCACGCGCTCCAGAGCGGCTTTCGCGGACGTCGGCCAGCGCTCGCGCGCAAGGTCGATCCCGAACACCGCCGCCATCTTCGCCGCGCTATGCGGGATGAAGGGCGATGACAGCGTCGCAAAGAGGGCGATGAGGTTGAGCCCCGCGCGCACGCCCGCCGCGGCGCGCGCGGGGTCGGTCTTGAACGCCGTCCACGGCGCGGCGATCTGCAGATATTCGTTGCCGGCGACCCAGACGCCGCGCAGCTCCGCACAGGCGCGGCGGAACTCCATCGCTTCGAGCGCGCCCGTATAGGCGGCGATCTTCGCGTCGAGATCGGCGATCAGTTTCGCCTCAACCTCGCCATAGGCGCCCTCGCCCGGAACTTTCTCGCCGAATTTCGACGCGCAAAAGCGCGTGATGCGGTTGACGAAATTGCCGAGCACGTCGGCGAGGTCCTTGTTCACGACCGACGCGAAATGTTCGAGCGTGAAGGAGGCGTCGTCCGATTCCGGCGCGTTCGCCATCAGGTGCCAGCGCCAATAGTCGGCGGGCAGCAATTCCAGCGCCTGGTCCATGAAGATCCCGCGGCTCTGGCTCGTTGAGAATTTCCCGCCATACCAGGTCAGCCAGTTCAAGGATTTCAGCGTATCGACGAGCTTCCACGGCTCTTTCGAGCCGAGGATCGTCACCGGGAAAGACACCGTGTGGAAGGCGACGTTGTCCTTGCCCATGAACTGGACATAGCGGACGTCGCTCGCGCCTTCGTCGAGCCGCCACCAGCTGCGCCAGTTGCGCCCCGGCGCTGCGCCCGCCCATTCCTCCGTACACCCGATATATTCGATCGGCGCGTCGAACCAGACGTAGAAGACCTTGTTCTCGAAGCCCGGGCGCGGGCGTCCCTCATATGCGACCGGAACGCCCCAATAGAGATCGCGCGTGATCGATCGGTCCTGCAGGCCTTCCTTGATCCATTTGCCGGCGATCGCCTTCGTCAGGTGCGGCCATGCGTCTTTCGTGGCGATCCAGTCGGCGATGGCGTCCTGCATCTTCGACTGCAGGAGGTAAAGGTGTTTCGTCTCGCGCACTTCGAGATTGCGCGAGCCGGAGATCGACGAGTAGGGATCTTTCAGCTCGATCGGATCGAGCAGCGTCCCGCAATTGTCGCACTGGTCGCCGCGCGCTTTCTCATAGCCGCAATTGGGGCACGTGCCTTCGACATAGCGGTCGGGGAGAAAGCGGGCGTCGTCGATCGAATAGATCTGGCGGTCGGTGCGCTCCTCGATGAGGCCGTTCTTTTCCAGCACCGCGGCGAAATGCTGCGTCAGGCGCTTGTTCGGCACGTTCGACGAGCGGCCGAAATGGTCGAAGGAGAGCCCGAACTCCGCGCAGGCGCGTTTCTGGATTTCGTGCTGCTCAGCGCAATAGTCCTCGACAGACTGGTTCGCGGCGCGCGCGGCGAGCTCGGCCGGCGTGCCGTGCTCGTCCGTCGCGCACAGGAACAGCACGTCATTCCCGCGCGCGCGCTGAAACCTCGCATAAACGTCCGCCGGCAGCATCGACCCGACAAGATTGCCGAGATGCTTGATGCCGTTGATGTAGGGAAGCGCGGAGGTGACGAGGATGCGGGCCATGGCCCCCTCAAAAGCCCTTTCATCCTTAACGTCAACAGGTGTCCCGGACGGCGTTGGCCGGGTTCTTGAAAACCCCATCCCCGCAGCGTTTGGGCGATCTCTTTTCGGGGAAAGACTGTCCCTCTTGAGGACTCGCCGGCTTACTTCGGTTACGCGCCCTGCGTATCGGGCGCGGAGGGGGCGAGGCGCTCGCGAAGGCGTATTCTTCGCGAGCGCCTTGTTATTCGGCGCCCGGATAGGTCTTCTTCATGTAGGCCCAGGATTTCGCGATGATCCGGCCGAGGACGCCGACATCGACGTCCGTCAGCTTGTTCACATAAAGACAGCTTCCGCCCATCCGGTGTTTGCCCAGACGTTTGAACAGCGGGTCCGTCTCCGGCACGCCGCCCATGATGTAAAAGACCATCGAGGATGAACGCGGCGCGAAACCGCCAGCACACATGTCGCCCTCGCGTCCTGAGTCATATTTGTAGTGATAGGAGCCGTAGCCGATAATCGACGGTCCCCACATTTTCGGCTGGACGCCGGTGATCGCCTGATAGATTGAGAGCGCTGTCTCCGCGTCCTTGCGGCGCACGGGATTCTCCACCTTGGCGATGAATTCGCGGACGCTCGCTCCGGTCGGTTTTGTCTTGGCCTCGACCTTCTTCGCCGATTTGACGGCGACTTTCTTCTTTGCGGGCGCCTTCTTCACCGCCGCCTTTTTTGTCGCGGAGGCCTTCTTCCTAGACGGCGCCATTCAGTTCTCCCCTGATGTTTCGCGGCCGCGCGCTTCCGCCGCCGCCCAATCGGCCGGCAGCCGCTTCGACGTCCAGAAAAACACGAATGCGGCGGCGAGGCTGGTGACGCCCAGCGTCGACAGCGCAAGGCGAAGCCCCGTCACTTCGCCATAGGCGCCGGCGAACAGGTCGGAGGTCCAGCCGACCCAGAGCGGGGCGAAGCCGAGCGCAATCAAATTGAGGATCAGGAACAGGAACGCGATTGCAAAGGCCCGGAGCTGCACCGGCGCCAGCGTCTGGATGAGCGCGAAGGACGGCCCGAGATACATGCCGAGTCCCAGCAGGAACGGCGCCGACCAGAAGAACGCCCAGAACGGCGTTCCCGCCCATGTCGACAGCAGCCCTGCAGGGATCGTCAGCAACATGCCGAGCCCCGGAATGATGAGATAGGCGCGCTTGTCGGCCTTCCCGAAACGGTCGGTCAGCCAGCCGCCGGCCCAGGTGCCGATTCCATAGACGACGCCGTTGAGGATGCCGAGCGGGACCGTAATCTCCGTATACGACAGTTCGTAGGTCCGCTTGTAGAAGTCGACCACCCAGAGGCCGACGCCGTAGCCGGTGAAGGACGCGAGCGCGGTCGCGACGGCGATGCCCCAATAGGTCGGTATCTTCACGAGCTCCGCGACGCCTTGCCTGAAGGAGACCTTGGCGCCGACGCCGTCGATCGCGCCGCGGACCGGTTCCTTCACCGTCAGCTTCAGGATGATCGCCAGAAGGATTCCGGGAAGGCCGACGATGAAGAACGCGTTGCGCCAGCCGAGATTCTGCACCACCCATCCGCCGGCGAGAAAGGCGAACATCTGGCCGAAAGGTATGCCGAGCGAATAGATGGAGAGCGCGGTCGACCGTTTCTCCTTCGGGAAATAATCCGCGATGATCGAATGCGACGGCGGCGACCCGCCCGCCTCGCCGATGCCGACGCCGATGCGCGCGAGCGCGAGGTGCAGCGCGTTCTGCGCAAGGCCCGAAAGCGCCGTAAAGGCCGACCACACCGCCAGCGACACGGTCACGATCGACACGCGATTGAAGCGATCAGCGAGCCACGCGATCGGAATGCCGAGCGTCGTATAGAGGACGGCGAAGGCGAGCCCCTTGAGGAGCCCCAGCACTGAGTCCGACAGGCCAAGCTCGGCCTTGATCGCCGGAGATACAATGGCGATGATTTGCCGGTCGACGAAATTGAAGGTGTAGACGATCGTCAGGACGACGAGGACGTACCACGCATAGCTGTCGGTCTTCGCAGCGACCGCCGGCGCCGGCTCCTCGGCTGCGATGTCGCTCAACGGTCAAACCCGGTGACGCAGGCGAAGGCGGCGCGGCCGATAGCGGCGACGGCGCGCGGATTGTCGAACGCAAGCAAGCTGTCGATCGCTTCAAGGGGCGTGTCGGCGCGCGACAGCCCCACCGTATAGCGGGCGAGATCGCGGAGATCCTCATCCGACAACCGATCGTCAAGATCATCGACCATGCAGCCCGCCATGCGGGGCGAAAGGCCGATCGCCTCAAACCGGTCCCGCAAGGTGGCGCGCGCAGCGGTCGCGCACGCGGCGACCGTCAGCAGGGCGGCGGCAAGGCATAGGATCCGCATGAAGTTCCTCCCCGAACTCGGGCTGTCTTTGGTCTTTTGCACCCGCGCGGAGCTTGCGTAAGATCGCCCGGTTCCGCAAGCTGCGTTTCTGAAGGATTTCCCATGAAAGCGATGATGAGCGTCGAGCCGGGCGGGCCCGACAGCCTCAAACTGATCGAAGCGCCGACGCCCGAACCCGGTCCCGGCCAGATCAGGGTGGCGGTCAAGGCGGCGGGGGTGAATTTCCCCGACACCCTCATCATCAGAGACATGTATCAGTTCCGCCCTCCGCGTCCTTTCGCGCCCGGCGGCGAGGTCGCAGGGCTCGTCGACGCCGTCGGCGACGGCGTGAAAGGCTTCAAGGTCGGCGACCGCGTGCTCGCAATGACGCTGCATGGCGGTTACGCGACGCATCTTGTCGTCGACGCGCCCGCAGCGGCGCGATTGCCGGACGCGATGCCGTTCGACGAGGCCGCGGGCTTCCTCATGACCTACGGCACGTCGCATTACGCGCTGAAGGATCGTGCGGGCCTGAAACCGGGCGAGTCGCTCTTTATCCTCGGGGCCGCCGGCGGCGTCGGCGCGGCGGCGATCGAGATCGGCAAGGCGATGGGCGCCAAAGTCATCGCCGGCGTCTCGTCGCCGGAAAAGGCGGCCTTCGCGCGCGAGCTCGGCGCGGATGATTTCGTCATCTATCCGCGCGAGATCGACAAGGACGGACAGAAGGTTCTTTCAAACCAGATCAAGGCGGCGTGCGCCAATCAGGGTTCAAGCGACGGCGCGAACGTCGTCTATGACGCGGTCGGCGGGGATTACGCCGAGCCCGCGGTGCGCGCACTCGCCTGGGAGGGACGGTTCCTCGTCGTCGGGTTTCCCGCCGGCATTCCGAAACTGCCGCTCAACCTGACGCTTCTCAAGAGCTGCCAGATCGTCGGCGTGTTCTGGGGCGCGTTCACGATGCGCGATCCGAAGCGGCACGCCGAACACGTCGCGGAACTGTTCAATTGGTACAAGGAAGGAAAGATCCGCCCCCGCATCACGGCCCGCTTTGCGCTGAAAGACGCCGGCGAGGCGCTGAACCTCGTCGAGAGCCGCGGCGTGCGCGGCAAAGCCGTCCTGATGATGGAGTAGCGCGTGATGAGTGATATTCCTGTTGACGGATGGCGCGCGTTTCACGCCGCGATCATGACCCTCGGCGGCGCCGGCGGCATCTGGATCATCGCCGGCTATTACTTCGCGATGGCGGGCGGCGAACGGCTCTGGTACGCGCTGCGCCGCCCGGGCCTTTACGACGGCAAGGACGGGCTCAACAACATCGCGCTCAATCTGATGAACAGCGTGATCGACATCGGCGTAGGCAAGATCGTTCCCTTTGTCGTCTACATATGGGTCTACGACAATTTCCGCATCGCCGACATCGGCGCCGGCGCCCTCGGCCTTCTCGCCGCCTTCATCGTTCACGATCTTTCCTATTACTGGGAGCACCGGCTTTCGCACCGGATCGGCGTCCTGTGGGCGTTCCATCAGGTGCATCACTCTTCGAATGAGTTCAATTACACGGTCGCCGCGCGCGGGTGCTGGCTTGACGGCCTGTTGCGCACGCCGTTCGATCTTCCCGCCGCGCTGCTCGGCGTGCCGCCCGTCGCCTTCTTCGGCGTCTCCATCGCGAAGGACATGTTCGGCATCTTCAACCACAGCCGCTTCGTGCCGAAGCTCGGCGTGCTGGAGGACTTCATCGCGACCCCCGCCAACCACCGCGTCCATCACGGCACGGCGCCGAAATATATCGACAGGAATTATTCGCAAGTCCTCATCATCTGGGACCGGATTTTCGGCACGTTTCAGCGCGAAGAAGAGACGCCGCGCTTCGGCCTCGTAAAGCCGCTCTACGAGTATGATCCGCTGAAGACTCAGGTTTCAGGGATCGCGTGGCTGATTGAGCGCGTGCGATCGGCGGAGAGCCTCAGCGACAAACTCGCCTATCTCTGGAAGCCGCCCGAATGGTCGCATGACGGGCGCTGCGCTGAATGCCCGAAATATCGTGCTGCAATGATGCCGGCGGAATAGCCGCCGGCGCGCTGGGGGGAAGATACGCGCCGGCGGCGCGCAAGACGGCCGTCAGGCGGCCTTGCGAAGCTTGCGCTGCGCAGCAAAGACGCCGGCGCCGGCGAGGAACATCCACGCAGCGGCGGGAAGCGGGACTTCCGGCGCGGTCGCGGCTTCGCCGAATTTGACGCCGGCAAGACCCAGGGTCTGTCCAGGCGCGGCGAACAGCGAATCAAGGACGTCCGCGGCGAGCATCGTGAAGAAGAGCTCGATCGACGGATCAGCGAGATCAAAGGGGCCCGTCACCGCCGTCAGGTCGAAGGAAAAAATCGGCGCGTCATCCGCCATGGTTCCGTTCGACGCCGACACATCGGCGAGGATTTGGCCGGCCGCCGGATTGGAAATGTCGATGATGAAGTTCTGTAGGTCGATCGACGCCGTGCCGGCCGACAGGCGAACGCCTGAATTTTCGTGTTCGATGCGGCCCGCCCCGAGGTCGCCGCCCGTGACCGGGAAATTGAGGAAGCCCATAGGCGTCGCCGTCGCATCACCGAGGAGGGTCGGCGTCAGTCCGGCGGCTGCGAGGTCGAAAGTCACTTCAACGACCGTGTCGCCGCCGATGATCGCCGTCGCCGCCGAGGCAGGGGCTGCCGCGGCAAGGCTCACGGCCGCGACGGCGGCCGCAATCAATCCATTTCTCATGCTTACTCTCTCCGTTTACCGCCCGTTTTGCACTGCGGGCGTTTGGCCTACGGCGAGGGGTGAAGAGCGGATTAACCATTCGCCCCGAAATGACGTAATCTTCATCGGAGGATAATAAAGGAGGCGCCGATGGCGACCTCGGCAATCGCCAGCGCTGACGCCGGGAATTCCTATGACGCCGGCGCCGTCATCATCGGCGCAGGGCCTTGCGGCCTCTTCGCCGTCTTCGAACTCGGCTTGCTCGGCATCAGCGCGCATGTCGTCGATATCCAGGACAAACCGGGCGGCCAATGCGCCGAGCTCTATCCGGAAAAACCGATCCTCGACATACCGGGCATTCCGGCGATCACCGGCGCTGACCTTGTCGCGCGGCTGATGGAGCAGATCGCCCCGTTCAAGCCCGTCTTCCACCTCGGCGAAATGGCGGACGCTTTGGAGCGCGCCGGCGACGGCTGGCGCTTGAAGACTGACTTGGGCACGACGATCAACGCCAAGGTGATCGTCATCGCCGCCGGCGGCGGCTCCTTCACGCCGAAGCGGCCGCCCATACCCGGCATCGACGCCTACGAGGGCAAGTCGGTCTTTTACGCGGTGCGTCAGCGCGACGCGTTTGCGGGCAAGACGATCGTCATCGCGGGCGGGGGCGATTCCGCGCTCGACTGGACGCTCAATCTCGAACCGATCGCGCGGCGCATCACCCTCCTCCACCGCCGCAACGAGTTTCGCGCCGCGCCCGAAAGCGTCGAACGCATGCGCGCCCTCGCCGAAGCGGGCCGCATCGATCTGAAAATCGCCGAGATCAAGGGCCTTGAGGGCGCAGGCGGCGCGATCACCGGCGTCGTCACAAGCGACGGCGTCATCCCCTGCGACCGCATGCTCGCCTTTTACGGCCTCACCATGAAGCTGGGGCCCATCGCCGAATTCGGCCTGAGACTCGACGAGGACCGCATCGCCGTCGACACCGAAAAGTTCGAAACCTCCGTACCCGGCATATTCTGCATCGGCGACATGGCGAACTATCCCGGCAAGCTGAAGCTCATCCTGTCAGGATTCCATGAAGCGGCGCTGATGAGCCACGGCGCCTTTCACTACGTCTTTCCGGACAAGAAACTGAAGTTCCAGCACACGACGAGCGCGAAGGAATTGCAGCGAACCGTGGTAGGGTCGGCGCCGATCGAGTAAGCCTGAAAGTCGTCACCCCTGACGCCGAAAGCGATCGGCGTCCGCCGCTCCGATGCGGCCGAATTCGGACCCCTGGTTCGTCGCTTCGCGACGCCCCGGGGTGACGCAAACTCCTTGTACTGATAATGCAAACCATACAACCGCCGCCCCCGGACGCCGAAGGCGATCCGGGGTCCACGTCTCCGCCAGGCGCCGAAGTTGGACCCCGGGTTCCGCGCTGCGCGCGGCCCCGGGACGACGGAAGTTCCTTGTGCTGATGATGAAAAGCCTTCCAAAGATCGCCCCGGACGCCGAATACTAAGCCTCCGAAATCTGCTTCAGCGCCGCCGCCAGTTTTTCCCGCCGTTCGCTGAACGCGATCCGGCGCTCGCGGTTTTCCTCGACGATCTCAACCGGCGCGCGTTCGACAAAGTTCGGGTTCGCCATTTTCTTGTCGATCGCGTCGATTTCCTTGACGCATTTGTCGATTTCTTTCGCGAGGCGCGCTTTCTCGGCTGCGATGTCGATAATGCCGGCGAGCGGCAGCGCGTAAACGCCGCCCTCATGAACGACCTGGACCGCGCCTCTCGGCGCGGCGGGCGCGATGCTGACAGGCTCCAGCCGCGCAAGCCGCGCGATGAGGTCGCGATAACGGTCGATACGGAGCGAAATGTCGGGACCTGCGGCGACCGCGATCATGGGAACCTTCGCGCCGGCCGGCACGTTCATTTCCTGCCGCGCGGAGCGGATGGCGCTGATAAGCCCGATCAGCCAGTTGATCTCTTCGGCCGCCGCGTCATTGCGCGGGAAATCCGCCGCCTTCGGCCATTCTGCAACAATGAGATGGGACCCTTGCGATGCGGTTTCCCGCCACAACTCTTCAGTGATGAAGGGCATGAACGGGTGAAGAAGCTTCAGCGCCTCGCTGAGCACCCACGCCGTCGTCAGCCTCGTCTCCTCTTTCGCCGCGCCGTCCGGTCCCATGAGGATCGGCTTCGAAAGTTCGAGATGCCAGTCGCAGAAGACGTTCCAGACGAATTTGTACATCGCGCCGGCGGCGTCGTTGAAACGGTAGGTTTCGAGCGCCGCCGTCGTCTCCGCCGCGGCGAGGCCCGCCTCGTGGATGATCCACTGGTTGAGCGTTTCCATTGCTGACTTGGGATCGAACGCCGGATCGAAGCGGCATTCGTTCATTTCGCAAAAGCGGGCGGCGTTCCACAGCTTCGTGCCGAAATTGCGATAGCCTTCGACGCGCGCTTCCGAAAGACGGATGTTGCGCCCCTGCGCCGCCATCGCCGCCAGCGTGAAGCGCAGCGCATCCGCGCCGTATTTGTCGATCAGCGTCAGGGGATCGATCACGTTCCCCTTCGACTTCGACATTTTCTGCCCCTTCTCGTCGAGAACGAGGGCGTGGATGTAGACGTCCCTGAACGGAACTTCCTTCATCACATGGCAGCCCATCATCATCATGCGGGCGACCCAGAAGAAGATGATGTCGAACGCGGTGACGAGGACGCTGTTCGGATAACGCGCGGCGAGCTCCGGAGTCTGGTCGGGCCAGCCCATGGTCGAGAACGGCCACAGCGCGGAGGAAAACCAGGTGTCGAGCACGTCTTCGTCGCGCACGAGCAGCGGCCCCTCGCCTTCCCCCGACCGCATGGCGTTGATGTCGGCGAGCGAATAGCCCTCCGCCGTCATCCTCACGATCGCCTCCTTCGTCGCTTCCTCTTCGGTCTCGGCGACGTAGACATGGCCGTCCGGCCCGTACCATGCCGGTATCTGATGGCCCCACCAGAGCTGGCGCGAGACGCACCAGGGTTCGATGTTGCGCATCCACTGGAAGTAGGTCTTCGCCCAGTTTTCGGGGACGAAACGCGTCTCGCCGTTCTCGACCGCCGCAATGGCGCGCTTGGCGAGCTCTTCGGCGTCGACATACCACTGATCGGTCAGCATCGGTTCGATGACGACGCCGGAGCGGTCGCCGAAGGGCTGCATGATCTTCTTGTCTTCGACCTTGATGAGGAGGCCGCGCGCCTCGATGTCGGCGACGATCGCCTTGCGCGCCGCATAACGGTCGAGCCCGCGATATTTCGCCGGGATGTAGTCGGCGTCGAGCATGCGCGCATGCTCATCCATCAGCACATAGAGCGGAATGTCGTTCCGCATCGCGACTTTGTAGTCGTTGAAGTCATGCGCGCCGGTGATCTTGACCGCGCCTGACCCGAAGTCCGGGTCCGGATAATCATCCGTGATGATCGGAATGTAGCGGTCGGCGAGCGGCAGGAGGCAGCGCTTGCCGACGATCGGGGCGTAGCGTTCGTCGGACGGGTGGACGGCGACGGCGCCGTCGCCGAGCATCGTTTCAGGCCGCGTCGTCGCGATCGAGATGTAGTCGCGCGTCTCCCATTCGGTCGGGTTCCCGTCCTCATCATGCGCGACCGGAAACTGATAGGTCTCGCCGTTTTCGAGCGGATATTTGAAGTGCCAGAAATGGCCCGCGACTTCGGTGTTCTCGACCTCGAGGTCCGAGATCGCGGTCAGGAGTTTCGGATCCCAGTTGACGAGGCGCTTGTCGCGATAGATGAGCCCTTCGCGATAGAGCGCGACGAAGACCTTTTTCACCGCCTCGGAAAGGCCCTCATCCATCGTGAAGCGCTCGCGGCTCCAGTCGCAGGAGGCGCCGAGGCGCTTTAATTGCGCGATGATCGTCCCTCCGGACTCGGCTTTCCACTTCCAGACTTTTTCAAGGAATTTCTCGCGGCCGATCTCGGTGCGTTTCGGCTCCTGGCGCTCCATCATCTGGCGCTCGACGACCATTTGCGTCGCAATGCCGGCATGGTCCGTTCCCGGCTGCCACAGCACGGACGCCCCTCGCATCCGGTGAAAGCGGCAGAGGACGTCCTGCAGCGTGTTGTTGAGGGCGTGCCCCATGTGGAGCGACCCCGTCACGTTGGGCGGGGGAATGACGATCGTGAAGGGCTCGCCGTCGCCGGACGGCCGGAAGGCGCCGGACTTCTCCCACGCTTCATAAAGGCGCGGTTCGGCGCTGGCCGGATCGAAGGATTTTTCAAGCATGAATGCGCGGTCCGCCGTGTTGCACGTCGTTTCGGAGGGAAACGACGCGTTATAGCGGAGGACCGGTTTGCAGCAATGCCCGGCGCCGCTGGAGAGCTATCTGGACGGCGCCGATATCGCCGGGTCGAGCCCCGTATGCTTCGCGGCGAAAGCCCATTCGTCCGCCGTCTCCTCGATGATCTTCGAGATCGGCGTGCCGGCGCCGTGGCCGGCCCGGGTTTCGATGCGGATGAGCTTGGGCTGCGGTCCGGTGTCGGCGGCCTGCAGCGCCGCTGCATATTTGAACGAGTGTCCCGGCACGACGCGATCGTCCGTATCCGCCGTGGTGACGAGGATCGCCGGATAGGCCGCGCCGCTCTTGATGTTGTGATAGGGCGAATAGGCCCTCAGCACGTCGAACATTTCAGGGTCCGCAGGATCGCCGTAATCGTCGACCCAGAACCGGCCCGCCGTAAACTGGTTGAACCGCAGCATGTCCATTACGCCGACCGCCGGCAGGGCCGCGCCGAAAAGGTCGGGGCGCTGATTGACGACGGCGCCGACGAGGAGGCCGCCGTTCGAGCCGCCCTGGATCGCGATGCGTCCCGGCTTTGTCCAGCCGGCGTCCACGAGCGCTTCGGCGGCGTTGATGAAATCATCAAAAACGTTCTGCTTGTTCTTCAGCCGTCCGCCGTCGTGCCAGTCGCGGCCGTATTCGCCGCCGCCGCGGATATTGGCGAGCGCGAACACGCCGCCCATCTCCATCCACTGGAGCCGCGCGGCGGAGAACGCGGGGGGCAGCGAAACATTGAAGCCGCCATAGCCGTAGAGAAGCGCGGACCGCGCCCCGTTCGGCGTCACGTCCTTGCGGTGAACGATGAACATCGGAACCTTTACGCCGCCGGTCGAGTCGAAAAACGCCTGCTCAACGACATAGTCGTCCGGGTTGAATTTCAGCTCCGGCGCCTTGACGATCGCGCTCTCGCCGCTCGCGACATCGTAGCGGTAGATCGTCGTCGGCCGGTTGAACGACGTGAAGAGATAGAAGGTCTCGGGATCGTCCGCCCTCCCGTCGAAGCCCGCAACGGCGCCGATGCCGGGAAGCTCGACCGTACGCACCGGCGTTCCGTCCGTCTCGTGAACGCGCACGACGGATTTTGCGTCCTCAAGATACTGGACGATCAGCTTGCCGCCGACATGGCTTGCGCCGTCGATGGGAAACCGTCCTTCCACGATGATCGTGCGCCACTTGTCCGGCGAAGGGTCCGCCGCGTCGACCGCGACGATGCGATAATTCGGCGCGCCGAAATCGGTCCGCACGAAGAAGGTCGAACCGGCGTTGCCGATGACGATGTGATTATTGGCGAAATCATCGACCGCGACCGTCGTCCTATTGTTCGCGGCGAGGTCGATGAAACGAAGGCCGTTGCCGTCGGTGCCGCGCCAGGACGACACGACGAGATAGCGCCCGTCGTCGGTCACCTCGGCGCCCCAGCCGACATCGGGCCGCGCCGGATCCTCGATGATGACGCGGTCCTCCGCCTGCGGATCGCCGAGGCGATGGAAATAGACCTTCTGGTTCATGTTGAGCGCGGTGAACTTCTCCTCCGCGCTCGTCTCCGGATAACGCGAGTAATAAAATCCGGAACCGTCTTTCGCCCAGGAGAGGCCGGAGAACTTCACCCATTCGACGCGGTCGGCGAGTTTTTCGCCGGTCGCCGTGTCGATGACTTCGACCGTTCGCCAGTCGGACCCGCCGTCCTGCACGAGATAGGCGACTTTCGATCCGTCGGGCGAGGGCGCCGTTCCGGCGAGCGCGACCGTTCCGTCGTCAGACCATGTGTTGGGGTCGAGCAGCACGCGCCCGTCAGCGCGCGGATCATCGGTCACATAATAGACGGACTGGTTCTGAAGCCCGTCGTTCTTCGAATAGAAATAGCGGGCGCCTTCCTTCTCCGGCAGCGAATAGCGGGCGTAATCGAAAAGCTCCGTCAGGCGGCGCTCAATCTCAGCCCGTCCCGGAAGCGCGGCGAGATAGGCGGACGAAACCCTGTTCTGGTCCTCGACCCATTTGGCGACCTGCGCGTTGACGCGCACGTCGTCTTCCAGCCAGCGATAAGGGTCTTCAATCGAGACCGTCCCGGCGGCCGCAGACTGGAATTCGTCCGTCTGCGCGACGGTCGCGGTTTGCGGATAAACGAGTTCGGGCGTCGGGCTCTCAACCATGGATGTGGGCGCCTCCGTTTTCTTTCCGCATGACACGACAAGACCGACCGCCGCCGCAGTCATCAATGCACGCTGCAAGGATGTCATGGTTTCCGCCTCCGCTCTGAGGATTACCTAGCCGAGCGTCGGAAGCTGGCAAAACAAAACCGGCGGTCGCCCGCCGGCTTCTTGACGCGCTGCCTGCGGGGGCCTGCCTAGCGGCGGCGGCGGGCGAGGCGCTGGACTTCCTCTTCGACCTTCTCCTCGACGATCTGCGGGAGATTGGCGTCGAGCCAGTCCTTGATCATCGGCTTCAGCATTTCGATGACCATGTCTTCAAGCGTCCGGCCGCGCCCGTCCGACACCTGAACTGTCTGAGAGAGGTTCATAAACGCCTTCGAGGCTGCAGCCGCCGTTTGTTCGGCAATGATGGAGTCATCGTCCGCCATTGCTTCCGCCACATTTTTCCTAATCATTTCAACATCTTCCGTTGCAAAGGTGGGTTCAGGCTGCGGGGTCGTCTGAACGGGGGCGGGCCGGGGCGGCGGCCGCAGCGGTTCTTGGCGCGCAGGCTCGGCGGCGGCCCGTTGAGGCTCGACGCGGGGGGTCGGCTTCGGGGCCGGCTCCTCCTCGTCCTCGGAAATGATCCTGCGGATCGAGGCGAGGATCTCTTCCATGCTCGGTTCAGGCTGGGCGTTGCTCATGGGACCGGATGTCCTCGTCCAAATGGGTTGGCGCCCGTCGGGGCGCGGATCGCAGCATCTTTCAGCCGCTTCGCCGGCACACGCAACCCTTTGTTTGACGGCGGCGAATCAAGGCGCGGGCGGCTATTCACCCGCTTCGACATCGGGCCCCAGCGCCCCCATGGCGGCGAGAAGCTGGAATGTCGCAAGGCGTGCGTCGCGTTCTGCATTTGCGAGCGATACGCGGGCGTTCAGGAACTCCTGCTCGGCGTCGAGCACGTCGAGCGTCGTGCGCACGCCGAGCTGGGCCTCGCGCCGGACGCCGTCGAGCGCGAGTTCGCTCGCGGCGACCTGCGCGTTCGCCGAAAGGATGTTCGCGCGCGAGGCCTGCAACTGCTCGAAGGCGCCGATGACGGCCGCATCGGCGCGACGCTCGGCTTCCTCGACCTGACGACGGCTCTGCTCATGCAGCGCCTTGGCTTCGCGAACGCGCGAGATGTTGAGGCCGCCGAGGAAAATCGGCACCGAAGCGCGCGCTCCGTAGGCGAACTGCTCGTCTTCAAGCGCGAAGAGCGAGGGCTCATCGGCGAACTGATAGCTCGCCGTCAGCGACACCGTCGGCGAAAATTGCCCCTTTGCGACCTGCAGATTCCGCTTCTGCGCGCGTTCGGCCATCCGGGCGCGGACGATCGACGGCGCGCCTTCGCGCGAAATCGCCAGCGCCTCTTCGAGCGTCCCCGGGACGGCGGGCAACACCGGATCTTCGTCGAGCGTTCCCGGCGTCGCCCCGATGATCTCGACAAAGCTTGCTCGGCTGACGGCGAGCCTTGCCTGCGCCGTCGTGAGATTCGCGCGCGCCTGGGCGAGGCGCGCTTCGGCCTGCGCGACATCGGTCTTGGTCACCTCGCCGACTTCAAAGCGCAGGTCCGCTTCGCGCTTCTGGCGCGTCAGCACCTCGACGTTGTTGGTGTTGGCGCCGAACACTTCCATGTCGCGAACGACGTCGAAATAGGCGCCGGCGGCGCGCGAAAGCACGTCCTGTTCAATGAGCGCAAGCTCGGCGGCGCCGGCCTTGACGCGCGCGCGCGCGGCGCGAATGGCGTTGAAATTCCGAAAGCCGGTGAAAATCTGCTGCTCGCCCGAAACCTGAAAACTTGTCGTCGCGAGATTGAATTCCTGTTTGGTGGTGCCCGTCGCCGTCGGGTCGAAGATCGCCGCATTGAGCGTCTGCGAGCCGTCGGTTTTCACGTAGCTTGCGCCCCCGGTGATCTGAGGCAAGGCGCCCGCGATCGCCTGCGGCGTCAACTCTCTCGTCGCGCGCTGACGCGCGCGCTCGGCGGCGATCGTCGGGTTCGAATTGTAGGCCGCGGACAGCGCCTCTTCGAGCGTTTGGGCGAAGGCTGCGGGCGCTGACATCGCCGAAAACCACGCGCAGGCCGTCGTCAGAAACCGCTTCATCTCATACTCCCTGCGAACGCCTGACAAGGCACGACGCGCTGACGCCCTGCGCCTTCCTAGAATACGAAGGTTTTAGGCCGGGTAAAACCTTGCAGCACGGTCCGCACTGACGCGTCGAACATGTCGATCCTGGAGAACGCCGGTCCCGACCGGCGCCAGACCGAGCCTTTTGTCACGCCGCAGCGGCGGAAGAAGGCGCCGAGACGTCCGCCGTCTTTCAGCTGGCTGAGCAACGCCGCCGGCTCGACTTCGATCGCCTGGGCGATGACGATGACGTCAAATGGTCCCTGCTGCGCGGCGCCCGACGCCGGATCGCCCTGCACAACCGCCGTGTTGACGGCGCCGACGCGGTAAAGCGCGTCCTCCGCGGATTTTGCGAGGGTCTTGTCCTTCTCGACAGCGACAACCATGTCGCACAGGGCGGCCAGAACGGCCGTTGAATAACCGACGCCGCAGCCGACATCCAGCACGAGGTCGCCGGGCCTGATGTGCGACGCGGCGAGCAGTTTCGAAAAATCACGGGGCGTCGGCAGAGACCGCCCGTCCGCATAGACGACCTCGCGATCGACATAAGCGAGCGCCCTGAGTTCGGCCGGCAGAAACAGCTCGCGCGGAACAGACTCAAACGCCCGCTGAATGCGAAGGTCGGTTACGTCATTGGTGCGCACCTGGCTGTCCACCATGTGCTTGCGCGCAGCCTCGAAATCCATCGTCGTCACGCTTGAAAATGCGAGGACGCGATTAACCCCAGCCGACCCTTGGGGCAACCGCTCCAAGAAGGCTTTTGACGCCTTGAAGGCCTCGCGCTAAAGGACCCCTCCCCCGGCCGGTCCGGGGGCGTCTTAGAGGCCACGTGGCGGAGTGGTGACGCAGAGGTCTGCAAAACCTCGTACCCCGGTTCAATTCCGGGCGTGGCCTCCATTTCTTTTATGCAACATTTCAACAATGTGTGCTCCGGCGGCGGCAGTCGGGGTCCAAAACCGAATTTCGGGCGTAAACCTGCCGGAAATCGTTAACTGTGCCGTTATAAGACGCTGCGATGACCCGGAATGAGGCCCGACCGGCTCGTCGCAAGCCTGCGCCGCTCCATCGCTTCGACGTTGAGCGCGGCGCCGGAAAGCGGTTGAAGCGCCGTTGAACAGCCACGGGACTCCATAAGTCCTGGAGAAGAATACATGTTGAGAACCGGCGTATCGCTTATCGCTCTCCTCGCTGCCGGATGCGCAAGCGTCGACAAGGAACTCCTTGACGCGCAGCTCCCCGAGCCGCCGGCGCAATGGGCGGCCGCGGACGATGTCGCCGATCCGCCGGTCGGCGATTGGCTGGCGCCGTTTCAGGACCAGTCGCTCTACGCGCTCGTCAACGAAGCGATGGATCACAACAATGATCTGCGCGCCGCCGCCGCCAATCTCGACGCCGCCCGTCAGCTGGCGAAGATCGAACGCGCTGATCTCTTGCCGACGCTTAACGCCTCGGGCAACGCCAGCCGCAACGCGATCGTCTCCGACCCTTCGCTGGCCGCGCAGGCGGGCGGCGCCGGCGTCGAGCGCGGAACCCGTGCGCGGGATATTGAGCGCCAGTTCGGCGTCGATTCCAACGGCGACGGCCGCCTGGACGGTCTTGATCTGTTTATCGGACCGGCCGGCGGCACGCCCGGCCAGGACGGCGTTGCGGACAGCCCGCTGCCGAACCGGCGTTTCTACATCAACAACTACGCGATCGGCGCGCAGATCCAGTGGGAGATCGACCTCTGGGGCCGGCTGACGGATGAAACGCGCGCCGCCTATAAGGACGCCGCCGCGAGCTTTGCCGATTTCCACGCGGCGCAATTGTCGGTCGCCGGCGCCGTCACGCAAAGCTGGTTCGGCCTGATCGAAGCCCGCCAGCAGCGCGAGCTCGCGCAGCGCGACGTCACGGCGCGCGAGCGCAATCTCGACGTGACCGAACGGCGCTACGAGCGCGGCGTCGCCTCAAGCCTCGACGTGCGGCTGTCGCGCTCTGCGCTCGGCTCCAGCCAGGCGAACCTCGCGCTTCGCCAACGCCTGGAAAAAGAAGCGGCGCGGCGCGTTGAGGTGTTGCTGGGTCGCTATCCGGCGGCCGAGCTTGAAGCCGCGGCGGCGCTTCCCGAGCTTCCCGCGCTCGCCGGCGCCGGGGCGCCCGGCGACATTCTCGCCCGGCGTCCGGACCTCATCGCCGCGGAAGCGCGCATGACGGCGAACGGACTTCGCGCGCGCGCCGCGCGCAAGCAGCTTCTGCCGCGCCTCACCTTGTCGGCGAACATCAACACCAGCGGTCCGGACCTTTCCGACATCATCGATCCCGAGCGTCTCGCCGGCAACATCGCGGCGGGACTTTTCCAGCCGCTGTTCCAGGGCGGGCGCATCCGCGCCAACGCCAAACGCCAGAAAGCGATCGCGGAAGCCTCGCTGCTCACCTACGCGCAGACGGCGCTTCGCGCGTATGAAGAAGCGGAAAATG
Source organism: uncultured Caulobacterales bacterium (assembly GCA_964578685.1). GTDB lineage: Bacteria > Pseudomonadota > Alphaproteobacteria > Caulobacterales > Parvularculaceae > Amphiplicatus. Next base: position 47,172 of record CAZOEB010000004.1, on the reverse strand, counting down.
CAATCGCGGCGGAGACATTCCTCGCCGCCAGCGAAGCGGCGCTGAAGCTTGCTTATGAAGAGGCGGCGGCGGCGGAAGACCTCACCGAACGGCGTTACACAAGCGGCACAGCGACGATCTTTGATCTCCTCAATGCGCAGACGCGTCGCATTTCGGCGGAGAGTTCCTACATTCAGGCGCAGCAGCAGCGCGTCGCCAATCGCGTGGCGCTCTATCTCGCGATCGGCGGCGACTTCATCACCGACGCAGGTCCAAAAGTCGCTGAAGCGTCATCAAGTTAACGGGACGCCAGGAGGCGCATCCCGCGGGGGGCGTAAGTAAAGGGTATGTTCAGAAAGCTTTTCACCGTTCTCGGCACCGTCGGCATCTTCGCCGGCGGCTTTCTGCTGATCGGCGTCATGGGCTCCTTGCGGCCCAAGATCGAGCCGAAGGAAGTGGCGCTGGCGCCGCCGGCCGTGTTCTACGCGGTCGTCGATCCGAAGCCCGTGACGCTCAACGTCTATGCGCAGGGCGAAGTGCGTCCGCGCACGGACATCAACTTGACCGCCGAAGTGTCGGGCCGGATCGTGCGGACGTCAGAGGAGTTCGTCGCCGGCGGGGCGTTCAAGAAGGGCGATCTGCTCGTCAAGATCGAAGACGCGGACTATCGCGTTGCGGTCGCGGCGGCGAAGGCGCGCATGGCGCAATCCGAAGAGCTGCTTCGCCGCGAAGAGGCCGAGGCGGAACTCGCCAAACGGGACTATGAGGCGCTCGGCCGCAAAGGCGAAGCGAGCGACCTCACGCTCAGGAAGCCGCAGCTCGCGCAGGCGCGCGCGGCCTTCGATGCGGCGAAAGCCGACTATAACGGCGCGCTTCTCAATCTTCAGCGCACGGAGCTGCGCGCGCCCTTCGACGGACGCGTGCGCGAGCGGCTGGCGGGCGAAGGCCAATTCATCGCGCCCGGCGCAGCGATCGGGCGCATCTTTTCGACCGACGTCGCGGAAGTGCGCCTGCCGCTCGCCGACGGGGACCTCGCCAAGCTCGGCATCTCGCTCGCCTTCAATGAAACTGAAGGAAATCCGGGCCCGAAAGCGACTCTCTCCGCGACCATCGGCGGACAATATCATGAATGGCCCGCCCGCATCGCACGAACCGACGGGGCCTTTGATCCGGGCACCCGTCAGGTCGGCGCGATCGCCGTCGTCGACGATCCTTACGGCGCCGGCGCTTCGAGCGGCGTCCCCCTCGCGGCAGGGCTTTTCGTCGACGCCGTCATTGAAGGCAAGGCGCTGGAGCGCGGCGTCGTGCTGCCGAGAACCTCGCTCTTCGGCCGGAGCACGGTTTACGTCATCGGCGCAGAAGACCGGATCAGCGCGCGCGAGGTCATCGTGCTCGCTGCAGACCGCGACACAATTACGATTTCCGGCGGCCTTGAAGCCGGCGAGCGCGTCGTCACCTCGCCGCTCCGAGGCGCCAAAGGCGGCGACAAGGTCACGCCGACCGATTCAACCGCGATCCCCGGCGCGAGCCGCGGCGACGAGGAAGAAGAGACCGTCGCTGAAGCCGTTCGCAGGAGCGTCGCCGAATGAACGGCCTGATCGCCTGGTGGGCGCGAAACCCCATCGCCGCCAACATGCTGATGGTGGCGATCGTCATCGCCGGCCTTTTCTCCTTCCGGCAAATCGAGCGCGAGGTCTTTCCATCCGCCGACTTCAACGGCGCGAGCGTGTCCGTCACATGGCCGGGCGCCGCGCCGCAGGAGATCGAGGAACAGATCATCCTCAGGATCGAGGAAGCGATCTCCGGCGTCGACGGCATCAAGCATATCGACAGCCGCGCGCAGGAGAATCTCGCGGTCATCAATATCGAGGGCGTCGACACCGGCGACGCCACGCGCCTCCTCAACGACATCAAGAGCCGCGTCGACGGCATCTCGACGCTTCCCGCCGACGCCTTTCCGCCGGTCATTTCCCAGTGGCGCAACGAAAACGGCGCGATGTTCATAGCGCTTTACGGCGACATGCCGGAGCGCGACCTGACGCGTCTCGCCCGTCAAATCAAAGACGAGCTCTCGCAGCTTCCGAACGGGTCTCCCCTCGTCAATCTCTGGGGCGCGCGCAAGGAAGAGGTCTCGATCGAGGTTTCAGAGGAAGCGCTCCGTCGCTACGGCCTCACCTTTGACGACGTCGCACGTGCGGTTCGAGGCTCTTCGCTCAATCTTTCGGCGGGCCAGGTTCGCACCGACACCGGCAACATTTCGGTCGCGGCGCGATCGCTCGCCGACTCCTCCGACGAGTTCGGCGAGATCGTCGTGCGGCAGCTCGCCGACGGCGGCGTCATCCGCGTTCGCGACGTCGCGACTGTTCAGGACGGATTCGAGGACATCAAACAGAAGCGCCAGATGAACGGCGCGCCGACGATTTCGATCGCCGTGCAAGCGCCCGAGACGATGAACATCGTCACGCTTTCGGACGCGGTGCTCAGCTATATCGACAAAAAGAACCAGGAGCTGGAAGGCCGGGCCGAGCTGTTCGTGTGGTTCAACACGGCGGACATCTATTACAGCCGGATGAACCTCGTCGGCGGGAACGCGATTCAAGGGTTCCTGCTGGTCCTCTTCGTCCTCGTGCTGTTCCTGCGACCAGCTGTGGCGTTCTGGGCGACGGTCGGCATGCCTGTCGCGCTGATCGGCGCCTTCATCTTCATGCCGGCCGTCGGCGTCTCCATCAACATCCTGTCGCTGTTCGGCTTCCTGCTCGTCATCGGCATCGTCGTCGATGACGCCATCGTCGTCGGGGAAAGCATCCACTCCGAGGCGGAGGAAGGCCGCGGCGGCATCGACGGGGCGATTCTTGGCACACAGCTCGTCGCCAAACCCGTTTTCTTCTCGGTGATGACGACGATCATCGCCTTCATGCCGTGGCTTTTCATCGCAGGCGGCGCGGCGGACTTCACCAAGCATATCGCTTGGACGGTCATCTTCGCATTGACGTTTTCGCTGGTCGAGGCGTTCTTCATTCTTCCGGCGCACCTGTCGCACCTCAAGAAGGAGGACAAGACCGGTCATCTGCACCGCCTCCAGAGCTTCTTCGCCGACGGGCTCCTCGGCTTCGCCAACAGCACCGTGCGCCCGCTGATCAAGCTCGCCTTGCAGTTTCGCTATTTCACCGTCGCCATCTTCCTTGTCGCCTTCGCTCTTTCGGTCGCGCTGATCGCGCAAGGGTGGGTCGCGTTCAAGTTCGAGCCCGAAGTGCAGGGCACCTTCGTCTCCATGACGGTGCGGATGCCCGAGGGGTCGCCCTATTCGCGCAGCCTTGAGATCTTTGAGGATGTCGAGCGCGCTGGCGAAGCGCTGAAGAAAGAGCTCGGCCAGATCGAGGGCGAAGATTTCGTCAAGGCGATCTACATCAGCGCGCAGGAAGGGACCGTCACGTCGTACCTCACCATCATCGACGGCGATAAACGCAAGCAGTCGACAAAGGAAATCGCGGAACTTTTCCGCGCGCGGCTAGGCGAGATCCCCGACGCCGAGGAGATCAATGTCGGCTACACGATCAATGACGGCGGACCGGACTTCGCTTTCGGCATCGAGTCGAACAATCTCGAAGAATTGCGGCTGGCGACCATCGACCTTCAGAACTACATGCGTTCGCTGCCGGGCCTTTATGACGTGCGCAACAGCCTGCAGTCGGAAACGCCGGAGCTTCAGATCAGCCTCAAACCCGGCGCCGAGCGCTTCGGCCTGACGCTTTCTGAAGTGACGCGCCAGGTCCGCCAGGCGTTCTACGGCGAGGAAGCCCAGCGCCTGCCGCGCGAGGGCGAGGACGTGCGCGTCATGATCCGCTACCCTGCGCTTGCGCGCCAATCTCTCACGTCCATCGAAACGATGCGTGTAAGGACTGCGGACGGCCGGGAGGTGCCTTTGACCGCCGTCGCGGACGCGACCTTCGCCCCGAGCTACAAGCGAATCGACCGTCGCGACCGCAAGCGTTCCGCGCAGGTGACGGCGGAGATGCCGGAAGGCGCCGACCGCGCCGCGATCATGAAGTCGATCCAGGAAGACTTCGTGCCGAAATGGCGCGAACGTCATCCGGGCGTCAATCTCGCCCAGCGCGGCGACGCGGAAGGACAAGCGGAATTCCTCGGCGACATCGGCTGGATGTACATCGCCGTGCTCATCGCCGTTTACATGCTGCTGTCGATCGCCTTCAGTTCGGTGTTCCAGCCGCTGCTGATCATGACGGCCATTCCGTTCGGCTTCATGGGCGCCATGTTCGGGCACTTCCTGTTGGGGCTAGAGTTCGGCATCTTCTCCTTCTTCGGCGTCGGCGCGGCCGCGGGCGTCGTCATCAACGACAACCTTGTTCTCATCGACTATGTGAACCGGCTCAGGGCGCAAGGGATGGGCGCCGTCGCCGCGCTGACCAAGGCGAGCGTCGAGCGGTTCCGTCCGATCCTTCTCACCTCCGTCACGACCTTCTTCGGTCTGATGCCGATCATGTTCGAGCGCTCGACCGACGCGCAGTTCCTGATGCCGACAGTCGTCGCGCTCGCCTGGGGCGTGTTCTTCGCCCTGTTCGTGACGCTTTTCTTCGTGCCGGCGATGTACTGCGTCGGCGCGGACATCACGCGCTTCTACAAATGGGCGTGGACCGGAGAGAAGCAGGCGCCCGTCGGCTTCGGGAAGTCGCTGGAGACCGACTACGACGCAGGCCCGCGCCGGCCGAAAAAGGGGCCGCCGCCAGTGCTCCGCCCGGCCGAGTGATCGCCGCAATTATTCGCGGCGCGTTAACCCTTCGTTAATCAGTTGGGCGCACCTTCGTGCAGTCTTCTTCATCGAAGACACCCCACCATACCCCACGATAGTGAGTACCGGCCGCGCACCCCCCAAGGCGCGGCCGTCTCGCTTTTAGCGAGTTTTTTTCCGGGCCAGGCCTCGGACAGGCGGCCGCCGCATTTTGAGGGTGGATTCGGCGAATACCCTTTGCTATAGCCGCCGCCTTACGGCTGATCCCCGATAGCTCAGTTGGTAGAGCATTCGACTGTTAATCGAATGGTCGCTGGTTCGAGTCCAGCTCGGGGAGCCATTTCTCGCATTATTCGCAAGAGAGCGCCGGATCCGGGTCGCCCGCCAGAGCGGTTCGGGTCCCCCCCTCAGGGTCGCTTGACCAGTTCGCCCCCGACATAGACGTCCCCGCCGCCATGGCGCGTGATGCGTCCTTCGACGGCGCCGAAGCGCACGATCGGCGATCCGTAGAGGCGAAGTTCCGGGTTCACCGCCGTTCCTTCGGCGACGGCTTCGCCTGATCCGTCGATGGTGGCGACGAAACGGTCGATGCGGCCTCCTTGCGCGACGGCGACGCCGGAGCCGGCGATCCGCACCGTCATCGGCCCGTCGACGCGGCCGGTGCGCGCGACGCCGGAGCCGGCGATTGAAATGTCGAGCATGCCGTCGACGGCGCCGATGGTGACGGCGCCGGGGCCGGCGATATCGATGTCGGCCGTCGCGGCGGCGCCGCCGAAGACTTCCGCATCGCCCGAGACGTCAAGTTCGAGCGCCGACTTCACGTCGCCGAGCGCCAGCCGGCTGCCCGAAAGAACGCCGATCGTCGCGGCCCCCAGCGTCTCGGTTTCTCCGTACACGTAGCAGGCGTCGAGCATCAGGCGGCCGTCGAGGGCGCCCATCTTCAGGCGGATGCGCGCATCTTCAAACGAGATGTCGTTCTTGCGCGGCACGGAAATCTCGATGACGGGGTAATCGGCAAAGAGCGCATCGGGCGGAAGCTCCGGGGCGCCCGCAGCGCGGTCGCGCGCGAGGCTTTCGGTGCGCCGAATGCGATCATTGCAGCAGTCGCGTTCAAGAAGCTCGGCCGGCGGCTCCCCGGCGATGATGAGCGTGTCGCCTTCGAGCTTCACCGTCAGCGGGCGGTAGATTTTCCCTTGCGTGATCTTGAGGTCGACATCTTCGCCGCCGGTCGTCGTCACGGTGACGGCGCCGGTGATGTCCTGAAATGAAACTTTCGCAGCTTTGTAACGCGCCGCGAGGGCGGGATCGGCGCTGAGCATCGCAAGAATAGCAAGGCCCGCACTAAATCTACGCATAAGGCACCTTTGGACAACATCGTTTCCGGCGTTTGGGAGCAAGCCCCGCGCCGCCCTACGGTATCACTTTGGGACGCCGTTGGAGAGGGCGGCGGCGTCCGCCTCGGCGATCAGCGTTTCGAGCGTGCCGCGCACCGGCGCGTCTTCGGGCATCGCGGCGAGAAGCCGCCGCCAGATCGCCGCGGCGCCGGCGGGATCGCCGGCCTCGCGCGCCGCCCCGCCGCGATAGAACAGCGCCATCATGTCCCCCGGCGCCCGTTTCTCAATTTCGTCGAGCGCGCGCAGGAACTCGGGCGCGGTCGGAAACTGGTCCGCCGGCGAAGCGGCGGCAAGCGCGGTTGCGTAATTCCGCCAGTCGTCGAGGTCCCCCTCCACCATTCCGAGGAGCTTTCCGTAGCTGGCCGCGCTGTCGGCGGGCCGCTTCAGCACCAATTGCGACCGAGCGAGCATCCGCCAGCCTTCGGCGTCGCCGGGCTCGGCTTCGAGTCGGGCGGCCAGCCCGTCGACCATCGCCGCAATCATCGCCTGACGTTCTTCTTCCGGCAGCGCGGCGATCGCTTCCGCCGAGGGGGCTGGCGGCGCCGGAGGAGGATCGATGAGCGCAGGCGCACCGACCGCGAGATAAACGCCTGCCGCCGCCAGCGGGGCCGCGCCAAGAAAAGCGGCAGCGGCGAGACGCCATCGGCGGGCAGGCTGCGCCGGCGCCGCTTTCGGCGCCGAAGCGGAAAGCGCGCTGCGCTTTGCTTCTATTTCGGCGTCGGCGGCGGCCTCGGGGGAGATGAGACCCGCCTCGCGGTCGCGCGCAATCGAAGCAAGGCGCTCGCGCAGTTTCGCTGCGGCGTCGTCTGGTTCTTCCATCGCCGTATCCTTGCGGAACAGAGGCGCGGCGATGAAGACGAGCGCCGAAATGGCGATCGCGGCGGCGGCGACGAGAAAGATCGCGAAACTCATCCTTCGAGCTTTTCGATCGCCGCGGCCTCTTCCGGCGTCAGCGGCGCCGGACGGGAGCGGCGCCTTGCGCCCCGCAGGAAGAAAAACGCGGCCCCCCCGCCGATCAGCCCCGCCGTCAGCGGCGCGAGCCAGAGCGCGATCGTATTGCTTTGCACTCTCGGCTTCAGGAGGACGTAGTCGCCATAGCGTTCGACGAGATAGTCGGTCACTTCACGATCGCTGTCGCCGGCGCTGATCCGCTCACGGATGATAAGGCGCAGATCGCGCGCCAGGGGAGCGTTCGAATCGTCAATGCTCTCGCTCTGGCAGACGACGCACCGGATCTCGCGGCTCAAGGCCCGCGCCCGCGCTTCAAGCGCCGGATCGGCCAGCACTTCGTCCGGCTCGATCGCGGCGGCGCTTGAAAAGAGCGCGGCCGCGCTAATCAGCAGGCGGCGCATTGGTCTTCAGATCCTCGATCATGGGCTTCAGCACCCGGCGCCAGTCATCGCGCGTGATCTCGCCGACATGCTTGTGACGCACCCTGCCCTCGGCGTCGATGATGAAGGTTTCCGGGGCGCCGGTGACGCCGAAATCGACGGCGACACGCCCGTCGGCGTCATCCCCGATCGCCTTGAAGGGATCGCCGCGCTCGGCAAGCCAAGCACCGCCGGCGCCCGGCTTGTCCTTCCAGTTGAGCCCGTAAATCGGCGCAACGCCCTCGCGCGCGATTTCCATGAGGACAGGATGCTCGATCTCGCAGGTCGCGCACCAGGAGCCGAAAATATTGACCATCGACACCTCGCCCTTGAGGTCTTGCGATGAAAACCCGCGATCGCGGCCGGCGATCGGCGGCAGCGAGAACTGCGGCGCCGGGCGGTCGATCAGCATCGAGGGAATGTAACCCGGATCGCGGCCGAGCCCTGCGGCAAACCACAGCGCCAACGCTGCAAACGCAGCGACGGGCAGAAGGAAGACGTAACGCATCATGCGGGCGCAGCTTCCGTTGCCGCGAGCTGCGCGCGCTGTCGCCGCCGCTCAAATACGCCGAGTCCCGCGACGCCGCCGAGCGCAATGAGGCCAGCGCCGATCCACATCCAGATCGTCAGGGGGTGGCGCCAGGCGCGCACGACCCAGCCGCGTTCCGGGTTGAACTCGCCGACCGTCAGATAGAGATCGCCGGCGAGGTCTGTTGCGATCGCCGCTTCCGTCGTCTGCATGCCGCGCACGGGATAGAGCCGGCGCTCCGCTGTCATGGCCGGAAGGGCGGCGCCGTTTCTCGTCACCGAAAATGTCGCACGTTCCGCGATATAATTGGGGCCTTCGACTTCCCGGACGGAGTCAAGGCGCGCCTGAAATCCGCCGACGCTGACGATGTCGCCTTCGCGCGCATAGACGATCGTCTCGCTCTTCCAGACGCCGGCCCCGAGAACGCCGATCGCTACGACGGCGAACCCGATATGGGCGATCGTCATGGCGATATAGCTCTTCGGCAGCGCGGCTGCGCGCGCGGCGGCGTGTTTTTCAAAGAGGCGGATGCGCTTTGCAAATTCAATGATGGAACCGGCGCCGGCCCAAACGGCGAGACCTGCGCCTGCCGCCGCGGCGAGGTTTCGCGGCGCGGCGAGCCACAGCGCGACGATGACGGCCCCCGCCCCCGCGAGCGCGGCGGGCGCCACGCGCCGGAGCGCTGCGCCGATGGAGCCGCGCTTCCACGCAAGCGCGGACGCGGGCGCGATGATGAGCAGCGCGACCGCCATGAACGGCAGGAAGACGAGGTTGAAGTACGGCGCGCCGACCGAAAGCTTTTCGCCGGACAGAACGTCGACGAAAAGCGGATAGAAGGTGCCGACGAAGACCGTCGCCGTCGCCGCCGTCATGATGACGTTGTTGACGAGGAGGCCGCCTTCGCGGCTGACGGCGCCGAACGCCGCGTCGGATGTGAGCGCCGGACCGCGCAAGGCGAACAGCGCCAGCGCCCCGCCGATGAACACGACGAGAATCAACAGGATGAACATGCCGCGCGCGGGATCGGTCGCGAACGCGTGCACCGAGGTCAAAATCCCCGACCGCACAAGGAAGGTGCCGACAAGGCTGAGCGAAAAGGCGAGAACCGCAAGCAGCACCGTCCACGCCTTGAAGGCGCCGCGCACCTCAAGAACGCGGATCGAATGGATGAGCGCCGTCCCGGCGAGCCACGGCATGAAGGAGGCGTTCTCGACCGGGTCCCACGCCCAGAAGCCGCCCCAGCCGAGTTCGTAATAGGCCCACCAGCTGCCGAGCGCGATGCCGATCGTCAGGAAAGTCCAAGCTGCGAGCGCCCACGGCCGCGTCGCGCGCGCCCATTCTTCATCGATCCGCCCACTGATCAGTCCGGCGACGGCGAACGCGAAGGCGATCGAAAAGCCGACATAGCCGAGGTAGAGAAACGGCGGGTGGATGATGAGCCCGGGGTCCTGCAGCAGCGGATTGAGATCCTGTCCGTCCGGCGGCGCCGGAAAGACCCGCGCGAAAGGGTTCGACGTGAAAATGATGAAACCCAGAAACGCGGCGGCGATCAGCCCCTGCACGGCGAGCGCGCGCGATGTCAGAGCGCCCACCCGGCCGAAAATAGCGAGCGCCCCGCCATAGCCGGCAAGAATCAGGGACCAGAGCAGCATCGAGCCCTCATGGTTTCCCCAGACCCCGGTCAGCTTGTAGATGAAGGGCTTCGCCGTATGGGAGTTTTCAACGACGTTGCGCACGGAGAAATCGGAATTGGCGTGCGCAACGGTCAGCGCGGCGAAGGCCGCGGCGACGAGCAGGAGCTGCACCAGCGCGGCCGTGCGCCCGGTCCGCATCAGCGCCCGGTCGCCGGTCTCAGCCCCCGCAAGGGGAAACAGGCCCTGATAGGCCGCCGCGACGAGGGCGAGAACGAGGAGGATCTGGCCGATTTCAGCAGTCATGGCAGGGCTTTTAGGGAGGATCGGGCGGTCGCGCGATAGGCCCAATCGCCCCATCCGGGTCCCCTTCCCGGAGCGCCCGACCTGTGGTCTTTCCAGACCCGGCGGGGCAAGGGGCGTCGCCGGCGTAGGCGAGATATGGCGGACCTGATTTCCCTCGGCGGCTACGGGGCCTATGTCTGGCCCGCCTACGCCATCTCGGCGGTCACGCTCGCTGCGTTGACGGGCTGCATCATCGTTCGGTTGCGGCGGGCCCGGCGCCGTCTTGCCGACCTCGAAAAGCGTCATGACCGACGGGGATAGATCATCCTTTCGGCTGAACGCTGTCGGCCTCGCCGCGCGGCGCGGCGGCCGGACCGTTTTTGCGGGGGCTTCGATCACCGTCGGCCCCGGCGACGTCTTCCTGCTCCGCGGTCCGAACGGCGCCGGCAAGTCGACGCTTTTGCGGGCGCTCGCCGGGCGGCTGAAACCCGAAAGCGGGACGATCGTTCTTGAAGGAGCAGGCGGCGATCTGGCCGAGGCTTCAACGCTCGTCAGCCATGCCGACGCGGTGAAGGGCAACCTTACCGCCGAAGAGAATCTTCGTTTCTGGCGAGATCTCTATGGGGCCGACGAAGCGCGCTGCGCGCGTGCTGTCGCGGCGCTGGAAATCGGCGCCTTCCTCCGGCAGCGGGCCTCAACCCTCTCGCAGGGACAACGGCGGCGCGTCGCGCTGTGCAGACCGCTCGTGTCGGGGCGCCGGCTCTGGCTCTTTGACGAACCTTCCGCGGGCATGGATGCGGCGAGCGTCTTGCGCATTCTCGCGCTCATTGAGGCCCATGCCGCCGCCGGCGGCGCCGCCGTGATCGCGACGCATGAGCCGCTGCCCCTCAATGGCGCGCGCGTCATCACCCTGTCGGAGGCGGCGTGAGGGGTTTTGGCGCCATCGTCGCGCGCGACGTGACGCTCGCTTTTCGCGCAGGCGGCGGCGCAGTTCAGGCGGTGATGTTCTTTGCCCTGACGATCGTGATCTTCGCGCTCGCCAGCGGCCCCGACCGCGAACAGCTCGCGAAGATCGCGTCGCCCGTGCTCTGGACCGCCGCGTCGCTCGCGGCGATGCTCTCCTTCGATCGCCTGTTCCAGGACGATTACGAAGACGGTTCCCTTGACGTGCTGATCGAGTCCGCCGACCCTCTGGCGCTGACCGTCATCGCCAAGGCGCTCGCCCACTGGCTTTCGACCCTTTTGCCGCTGGCGGCGGCTGCGCCGGTCCTCGCGCTTCTTCTCAACCTCCCCGGTGAAGCCTACGGGCCCCTTGTGCTTTCCCTGCTGGTCGGGACGCCGGCGCTATCGATGCTGGGGGCGCTCGCCTCAGCGCTGACGCTGGCGCTTCGCCGCGCCTCGATCCTGATGGTCGTTCTGACTGTTCCCCTGATGACGCCGGTCGTCATCTTCGGCGTCGGCGCCGCGCAGGCGGGAGCGGAAGGCGATCCGCAATTTACGCCCGCGCTCATGATTCTCGCGGCGATCAGCCTCTTCGCCTGCGTCTTTGCGCCCCTTGCCGCCGCGGCGGCGATCCGGTTCAACACCGATTGAGCCCAGATTGAACCATGTACGATCTCGCCAATCCCGACCGGTTCGACCGCTTCGCCCGCGCCGCGACGCCGATCGCAGCCGCGGGCGCGCTCCTGCTGCTGGTTGCGGGTCTTTATCTCGCGCTGTTTGGTTCGCCTGCGGACTATCAGCAGGGGGAGAGCGTCCGCATCATGTATGTCCATGTGCCGGCGGCGTGGATGGCGTTGATGTGCTACTCGTCCATGGCGGTCGCCTCCGTCGTCGGTTTCATCTGGAAGCACCCGCTGGCCGACGTCGCGGCGAAAGCGACTGCGCCGATCGGCGCCTCTTTCACCTTTCTCGCCCTCGTCACCGGTTCGCTCTGGGGCAAGCCGATGTGGGGCACGTGGTGGGCGTGGGATGCGCGGCTGACGTCCGTCCTCATCCTCTTCTTCATGTATCTCGGTTACATGGCGGCATGGTCGGCTTTTGAGGACAAAAGTCGCGCCGCGCGTATCGCCGCCATCATCTGCATCGTCGGCTTCATCAACGTCCCGATCATCAAGTTTTCCGTCGACTGGTGGAACAGCCTCCATCAGCCGGCGAGCGTCTTCCGCGCCGACGGGCCCAGCATACACTCCTCCATGCTGACGCCGCTCCTGCTGATGGGCCTCGCTTATACGCTGATCTTCACTGCTCTACTTTTCATCTCTATGCGCGCAGAACTCGCCGAACGCCGCATCGCCCGGCTTGAGGCGGCGGCGCGCGCTCCGTCCGAGGTCAAGGTCGCATGACGAAGCGAAGCCGGCGCATCTTGCTGATCGGAGCGCTGCTCGGCGTCACGTCGATCGCGACGCTGCTGGTCCTCACGGCGCTGAAGCAAAGCGTCGCCTATTTCTATACGCCGTCCGATCTCGCCAAACTCGCGAAAAAACCGGCGGGCCTCCTGCGGCTTGGCGGGCTTGTCGCGACAGGAAGCGTCAAGTTTGCGGAGGGCGGCGATGCGACGGTCAACTTCACGATCAGCGATGAATTCGCGACGACGCCGGTGACCTATCGCGGCGTGCTTCCCGACCTGTTCAGAGAAGGACAAGGCGTCGTCGTGCAGGGCCGGCTCAACCCTGAGGGCGTCGTCGTCGCCAGCGAAGTGCTCGCCAAGCACGACGAAAACTACATGCCGAGGGAAGTCGCCGACGCCCTCAAAAAGCAGGGCCGCTGGAAAGACGGCGAGAAGACGCCCTGAGGCGCTCCTTGCCGAGGGCCGACCATTCGAGAATCTTGTCGGCCGCAATGTCAGCAGCGGGGGCGGCGTCGACCGCCAGCGATTTCAGGATCGTGTCGAAGGCGGAGGCCTGCTCGACATAAATCTCAGGATTATTGAAGAGTTGCAGCAACGCGCCCGCAAGGCTCGGACCGTTGCAGTCTTCCTGCAGCAGCTCCGGAATGACGAAGCGGCCGCCGGCGACGTTGATGATCGACACATAAGGCGTTTTCAGCACCGCCCGCGCCCAGATGGCCGTGACCGGGTCGAGCCGGTACCCGACGACCATCGGCGTGCGGTTGATCGCAAGCTCGGTCGACGCCGTGCCCGACGCCGTCAGCCCCACATTGGCCGCGGCCATGGCGTCGTTCTTCTCTTCGGCGCCGACGATGACCGGATCGCCGGCGAATGTAGAAAGTCTTGCGCGCGCCAGACGATCGACGCTCGGCGCAACGGCGGAAACGACGCGCAAGCCCGGAATGCGATCGGCGAGCATTTCGACGGCCTCCCCGAACGGTCCTGACAGCCGCCGCACCTCCGTCTTGCGGCTGCCGAGCATCACGGCGAGAAGCGGCGCATCGCCCAACCGGTGACGCGCGCGGAACGCGGCTCCGTCGCCGCGCGCGCGCCAGGCCGCTTGAAAATTCGGGTTGCCGATGAACTCGGCCCTGACGCCGGCGGCATGGAAATAGGGCGGCTCAAACGGCAGCAGGCACAGCACAGCGTCGAAATGAGATTTGACGAACTTCACGCGGCCGGGCCGGGACGCCCAGACCTGCGGCGCGGCGAGTTTCAGCAGCATCGTCTCCGGAGCGATTTTCTTCAGCCGCATGGCGACCAGCCGGGCGAAAGCCCAGCCATCGATCAGAACCGCAACGTCAGGTTTCTCACGCACCACCGCCTCGGCGAGCATGTCAGCGCACTTGAAGGCGGCTGGCGCTGCGCGCAGCACGTCGCCGAGACCGATGACGGACAGCGGAGCGATATCGAAGAGGCTTTCGAGCCCTGCGCTCGTCATCGCTGCGCCGCCGCAGCCGATGAATTCTGTCTCCGGCTTGCGCGCCCTTATTGACGCCATGAGACCCGCGCCGATCGAGTCGCCGGACGGCTCCACGGCGGTCAGAAGAATCTTCGGCGGGTTCATTTCAGTTCAGCGGGCGTGAAGCCGTAAACGAAGAGACCGAGACGGTCCGCTTCGCGTCGGACGGCGTCGATGTCGATGACGAGCGTCGCCGCCGCCTCGACGGCGACGCCCGCAAGACCTGCGGCATGAACGCCCCTCAGCGTCTCAACGCCGATGGTCGGCAGATCGACGCGGCGCTCCTGGCCCGGCTTCGGGCGCTTGACGAGCACGCCGTTTGGGCCTTCTCCGCCGCGTGCGGATGCTGGGAGCGCCGCGCATCGGGCGAGCACGCCGTCCGTGCCTTCGGCCGCTTCGATCGCAAGCGTGAACCCGGATGCGACGACGGCCGCCTGACCGACGTCGAATGGACCAAGCGCTGCGACGATGGCTGCGGCCTTCTTGATGTCAGGCCAGCAGCCGGACGCCGGCGCGATCATTCCCAAGGGACCTGCCGGCGCAGCGAGCGCCGCCAGCACCTCCTCCGCGCCGACCACCAGAAAACCTTCGGCCTCAAGCGTTTCGACGAGCACATTGAGAAGCGCGCCGTCGCCTTTAGCCGCCGCTGCGATGACGCGCGGCAGCAAGGCGGCGCCGCGCCAGTCGGGCTTCAGTTTCGAGAAGTCAGGACGGCGAACGACGCCGGCGAGCGTGACGGCGTCGCACCCGGCTTCCTGGAGCACCCGGAGGATTTTGCCCGCCTCGGCGATGCCGCACTCTGCGGAGGCGTGCGGCGGGTAAGTCTCGTCCGTGACGCCGGCAAGGCGCACGACAAACGCGTTCCCCGCCGCTTCGGCGAGCAGGCGCGGGAGCGCGCCGGCGCCGGCGATCACTCCAAGTTTTCGCCAGCGCGCCATGACCGCCGCGGCGGCGCCATCAAAGGGCGCCGCGTGTCTTCCCTGATGAATTTGATGACCCGCATGACTTCGCTGCTGGCCGCGTATCGCCTTTCGACGTCGTCGATGCGTTCCTCAAAAGTGCCTTCATTCGCGAACAGCGCCTTGTAGGCGCCGCGCAGATCGTGAATGGCGGCGCGCGACATTCCGCGCCGCTTCAGCCCGACGAGATTTAGGCTGACAAGCTCGGCGTGATTCCCGACCGCCGAGCCGTAGGGGATCACATCCGCCGTCACCGCCGCGCAGCCGCCGATGAACGCGTAAGCGCCGATGCGGCTGAACTGGTGAATGGCGCAAAGACCTCCGAGAAATACGAAATCCTCAACCACGACGTGGCCGCCGAGCGTCGCGTTATTCGCAAAAATGACGTTTGATCCGACAACGCAATCATGGGCCACATGCGCGCCCGTCATGAGGAAGCATTTGTCGCCGATCACCGTGACGCCGCGGCCTTGCGCC
The DNA here is from genome assembly GCA_964578685.1 of uncultured Caulobacterales bacterium. Classification (GTDB taxonomy): domain Bacteria; phylum Pseudomonadota; class Alphaproteobacteria; order Caulobacterales; family Parvularculaceae; genus Amphiplicatus. Next base: position 31,950 of record CAZOEB010000004.1, on the reverse strand, counting down.
GTTCCGAGATTGGCGGTCGAATGTTCGCGAATGACGCAGTCGGCGCCGATTTTCAGCGCTGTGTCTTCACCCTTGTATCCTAAATGCTGCGGCGGGCCGCCAAGCACGGCGAACGGATGAATGATCGTGCGGGCGCCGATCTCGGTGCGCCCCTCGATGACGACATTCGCCCGGAGCTCCGCCCCCTCGCCGATCGCCGCCTTCGCGGAGACGCGGCACCATGGGCCGATGACGGCGCCGGGCGCGATTTGCGCCCCACTTTCGACGATCGCAGTCGGATGTATCGGCATGGATCTTCGTCACGCCATGGTTGCGAGCATCGCCGCAAATGTGGCCTCGGCGACGACCTTGCCGTTCACCGTCGCTTCGCCTTCGAACCGCCACACCGGCGGCCGGCGCTGGATCGTCTTTACTGCGATGAGCACCTGGTCGCCCGGCGTCACAGGCTTTCGAAAGCGCGCCTTGTCGACGCCCATGAACAGCACGATCTTGCCGTCGGTATCAAGATTTTCCGTGTACGATGTAAAGGCGGCGGCCGCCTGGGCCATCGCCTCGATCATCAAGACGCCCGGCATGACGGGCTTCTGCGGAAAGTGGCCTTCGAAGTAAGGTTCGTTGATGGACACGTTCTTGATGGCGACCGCGCTCTCGCCCGGCTTGATGTCCACAAGCCGATCGATCATCAGCATCGGATAGCGATGCGGGAGAACCTTCATCAGGTCGTCGACATCAAGGACGGTCTTTCCAGGCTCGATCGGCATCAGTCTTTCTTTCTCTCGCCCGGCTTTTTATCCCCGCGAACTATCCGGGCGAGCATGGCTGTTTCCTTGAGCCACAGTCGGATCGGCTGGGCGGGCGCCCCGCCCCAAGTCTCGCCGGGCGGCACGTCCCGCATCAGGCCGGCCCGGGCGGCGATCCGCGCGTCATCGCCGATTGTCAGGTGATCGGCAATCCCCGCCTGACCGCCGAACATCACACGGTCGCCGACGACGGTCGATCCGGCGATGCCGACTTGCGAGGCGATAAGGCAATCCCGCCCGATACGGACATTATGCGCGATCTGGACAAGATTATCGATCTTCGTGCCAGCTCCAATCACCGTGTCGCCGATCGCCCCGCGGTCGACGGTCGTGTTGGCGCCGATTTCGACCCGGTCGCCGAGGATGACGCGGCCCAGCTGCGGCACCCGGACGACGCCGCCGGATTCCGGGGCGAACCCGAACCCAGGCGCGCCGATGACGGCGCCGGGACCAATGCGCGCCGAAGCGCCGATGAGCGCGCATCGCACGCAGGCGTTCTCCTCGACGACGGTCCGCTCGCCGATGACGACGCCGGGCCCAATCACGGCGAACGCGCCAATGCGCGCGCCGACCCCAACGTCCGCACCAGGAGAAATGACCGCCGTCGGATGAATGTCGGCGCCGTTTCCAATCCGCGTCGCCGGCCCGACATCCGCGGCTGTTCGCTCCCGGTGGAGCGCACGCGCGATCGCTGCGAAAGCCGCCCTCGGATTGCTGACGCCGACAACCGGGGTCGCCGTTGCAGCATTGGCGAACACGAGCGCCGGACGGCGCGACAGAACATCTCCGATCCGGTCCGCGCTTTCGACGAAAGTCACCGCGCCGCTGAGGTTTTCCTCTTCGGCGCCGGCGGCGCGCTCGATGGGAGGACCTGACGCCATGTCTCCGGCGACTCCGGCGATCGCCAACGCCTCGCTGAACGGCAAGGGCCCAAGCGTCAAGAAGAAGCGGCTGTCAGGCATTGGCGGCTTTCCAGAAACGAAAACGGCCGGCGCAAATTGCGGCCGGCCGTCATCTAGGTTGACCGGACCGTCTTATTTCTTCGGCTTTTCGGCCGGCTTGGTTTGCGCGGCCTGGACTTCCTGAAGCTTTTTCTTGACGTCGGCGAGAGTCACCTTTTGAACCGGGGCCGTCTTAATCTTCTTGTTCAGCTCCGCCATCACTTCCTGCGTGATGTCGGTCTCCGGGGCCGCGTACATGACCGCCTGCCGGTCGAGGAGAATGGTGCCGCCGCGCTTGTCGAGGATCGCCTTCATGATCGGCTGCGATTCCTGCAGGATCTTGTTCTGCGCGTTCTGTACCGCGCCGGCGAAGACCTGCTCCATGATCTGGGCTTGCTGCGGCAGCGAGACCTGCTGGCGGACGGCGAGGTCCTGCTCGGTCTTCTTCCGCACTTCTTCGGACATCAGGGACGCGCCCTTCTGATAGTTTTCAATGTCCTTCTTGAGCTTGTCGGCCTCGGCCTGGAGCTCCTTCTCGATCGCAGATTTGATCGTGTTCGCCTGCGTCGGAATGGTCTTGCCGGCTTCCGACTGGGCGATCAGCATTTCGGTATTCACGACCAGGATGACCGGCGGCTTGGCCGCCGATTGCGCCTCCGCGCCTGATATCAACGCGCCGGCGCCGGCGCCCGCCGCCAGAAGGACCGCGGCCCCGGCAAGCCCCAACAGTTTCGATTTCATAGTCTCTACCTCACTCATGTCATGCTTTGCTTGTGGAAGACGGGTCAGAAGGACGTGCCCGCGCTGAACCGGAAGCCCTCGGTCCGATCATAAAACTCTTTGCGCAAAACTTTGGCGAAATCAAAGCGGACAGGACCGAAGGGCGAGTCCCAGCTCACCGAGGCCCCCGCAGAAATCCTGATCGAGAGGTCGTCCTGCACCGGTTCAACGAACAGCTGGCCGTTGGTCGGGTCGATATCGACGGCGAAGTCCGGTATGCCGTCCATATTGGTGTCATCAAAGGCGATCGTGTTCAGGAATTTGCTGCTGTCGTCGACGAGACCGACGGTGCCGAAGTCCGAAAACAGCGAGGCCCGGATGCCATATTGCTTCGGGAGCGGCAGCGGCAGCTTCACCTCGACCGTCCCAATCGCATAGATCTTGGAGCCGATCGACTGGCCAAAAGTGTTGTTGCCGGCGAATTGCGTGCCCGGCTGGAAGTACCTTGGGCCGACGCCAGCGACTTCGAAGCCGCGGAAACTGTCGGCGCCTTCGTAAAAGCGGTCCTGAAGTCGGACAGGGTCGCCGCCGAAGCCATCGACGTAACCGGCTCGCATCTGGAGCTTGCCGACGAAGCCCGCAAACAACGGCCGGTAGATGGCTCCAGACGCCTCCGTACGGAGGTATTTCACGTCCCCGCCGAGGCCGGCGACCGACTGGCCGAGGTTGAGGCGAAGCCCGCGAGTCGGATCGATAGGATCGTCGCGGCTGTCCATGCCGATCGAGTAGCCGAAGATCGACGACACAAAGGTGCCCTGCGACTCGCAGGTCGGCGAAAACGCCTGAACGAGCAAATCGCAAGTGAACGCGACGTACTGGCTTTGCGGAACCATCGTCACGGGATCAAGGAACCGGCCCGTCACGCCCGGCGCATTGGGGTCCGTCGTAACAAAAGGCAAGCCGTTGTTCACTCCCGTGAAGAGCGGCATCAGCGTCGGCACGGCGGCGCCCGGAATGAAGAGGTTTGAGATATCGGCGCCGTCAGGCACCTGCCCGCCCGTCTGGAAGGCGAAATTGTCGCGATCGAAACTCACTTTGTCTCGCGCCAGCTGATATTGAAGATTGCCGCGCCAGAATTCCGATATCTGGAAGCCGGCGCTGAGGCCGAAGCCATAGCGGTCGCGGATGAAGCCCGATTCCCGGAAATTGGTTCGCTGGTTTGTCAGCGAGACCCCCGCCGCGAGGTTGCGATCAAGAAAATAGGGCTGCGTGAAGCGCAGATCGACCAGTCTTGTCCGCGACGAACTCTGCACCCGGAACCGCAGGAATTGTCCGCGGCCCATCAGGTTCCGTTCTTCGATCGAAAAGTCGATGATGAAATTTTCCGTCGACGACACGCCGACGCCGACCGAGAACGAACCGGTCGCCTTCTCCTCAACGGAGACGTCGAGCTCGGTCCGGTCAGGCGCCGATCCCGGGCGTTCTTCGATCTCGACCTCGGTGAAATAATCGAGCGCCCGCACTCGGGATTTAGACCGGTCGATCAGAACCTTGTTGTAGGGATCGCCTTCGGCGACGCGGATTTCGCGGCGGATGACCTTGTCAAGCGTGCGCGTGTTGCCCTTGATATTGATGCGTTCGACATAGACGCGCGGGCCCTCGTTGACCTGAAAGGTGACGTCGATGGTGCGCGTTTCAGGATTACGCTCGAGCCGCGGCTGAACGTCGACGAAAGCGTAGCCGCTGGCGCCGGTCGCGAAAGTGATCGACTCCGTCGCTTTCTCGATGCGCTCGCCGTTGTACGTTTCGCCTGGCTTGATCGGCACGAAGTTCTCAAGCGCGTTCTCGTCGAGCTTGGCGAGGCTCGTCTTAACCTTCACTTCGCCGATCGTATATTTCTCTCCCTCCTCGACGGTGAAGGTTATGAAGAAGTCCTTCCGATCCGGCGTCAATTCGGCGACGGCGGAAATGACCTGGAAATCGGCGTAGCCGTTCTTGGCGTAAAACTGGCGCAAGAGATCGCGCTCATATTCGAGGCGGTCCGGATCGTAATTGCTGTTGGATGAGAAAAACCGCCACCAGCGGCTTTCCTTTGTCAACAAGGCGCCTCGAAGTTCGCCGCTTGAGAAGTTCTTGTTGCCGACAAAATTGATCTTGGCGACGCCGGTTTTCGGACCTTCGTCGATCTCGTAGATGACATCGACGCGATTCTGTTCGAGCGGCACGATCTTCGGCGTCACCGTCGCTGCGAACCGCCCGCCGCGGCGATAAACTTCGATGATGCGCTGGACGTCGGCTTGCGCCTTGGCGCGCGTGAACACGGCGCGCGCGGCGAGTTTCACTTCTTCGTTGATCTTGTCCGCCTTGACCCGCCGGTTACCCTCCAAGATGACCCGGTTGACGATCGGGTTTTCCTGCACGGTGATGAGCAGCGTGTTGTCCGGCTGCATTTCAAGCGAGACGTCGGCGAACAGCCCGGTGTTGAACAGCGTCTTGAGGCCGACATCCAGAAGTTGCGGATCGGCGCGGTCGCCGGCGTTCACAACGAGATAGGAAGCGATCGTTTCCGGCTCGATGCGCTGATTGCCCGAGACTCGGATCGCCTGAATGATCGGGGCTGGCGCGCCTGGAGCGATCTGGAGCTGATCGCCGGCCGGCGGGGGCGGAGCATCGGTCGCCGGCTGCGCCGCAGCGTTCAGGGCGACAAGCGACAACAGGATTGCGCCTGCGGCGCCTACCCCCGACCGTATGATACGCATGCCGCCGACCTTAGCTCTTTATCGCGAAGAAACTGGTGATGTCGTTCCACGTCACGAACAACATGAACGATCCCAGTAGTAAGAGTCCCACCCGAAAGCCAATCGCCTGGGCCCTGGCCCCCAAGGGTTTCCCGGCAGCGGCTTCGTAGGCGTAGTACATCAGATGACCGCCGTCCAGAACGGGAATCGGAAACAAATTGAGAAACCCGATCGACACGGACACGAACGCCGCGAGGTTGATGAAGGTCGCGAGGCTGACACGGAGTTTCTCCAAAAGGCTGCGCGATTCCAGCGTCTTAGCGTCCTCGTTGAATCCGGAAGTCATGGCTTGGCCGGCGTACTGGGCCATCTTCAAAGGCCCGCCGAGGTTTTCCGCGTCCTCCTTGCCGGCGATCAGACGGCCCAGGAATTTCGTTGTCGAGGCGATGACGCCCCAGCAGCGTTCCGCCGCCACGCCGAGCGCTTCGAGCGGCGACCGTTTCACGACCTTGTACGCGTCCGTTTCAGGGGTCAGCCCCAAGAGTCCGCCGCGAGACTTATTGCCGAAAACATCCTCGACGACCTGCCGTCGCGGCGTCGCCAGAATGACAATCGTCTCCCCGCCGCGCTCGACCGTGAAGGCGATCTCTTCGCCGGACCCGAGGCGGGTGACGACCATCAGATCGTCAAAGGACGAAATCCGCCGTCCATCGGCGGCGACGATGACATCGCCGGGCAGGAAGCCGGCCTCCTCGGCAGCCGAGTCCGGCGAGACCGCACCGATGCGGGGCTCAACGACGACCTCGCCGTAAGCCATGATCAGGCCCCAGAAGATCGCGATCGCGAGCACGAAATTCGAGATCGGCCCGGCGGCGACGATCAGCGCCCGCGCCCAGAGAGGTTTGAAGTGGAAGCAGACTTTCTTCTCTTCAGGCGTCAGGCGGCGCGCGATGTCCTTTTCGCTGCCGGGCTTCGGAAACTGAGTGGTCGCTGGACCATCCTGCTCGGCGGTGACGTCCTCGTTCGGATTCGACGCGGGCCCCGCGTCGCCAAAAAATTTCACGTATCCGCCGATCGGCAGGAGCGATAGGCGCCATTCGGTGCCGTGCCGATCTGTCCAGCGCGCCAGCACCTTGCCCATCCCGATCGAAAACACATCGACCCTGACCCCCAGCATGCGCGCCGCCGCAAAGTGTCCGAACTCGTGCACGAACACGATCAGGCTGAGAAGCAGGATGAAGGAAATGACGAAAACCGGAAGCAGAACAAGATTTTCCGGCGCGAACAAAGCCCAGTTCATGAACAGCGTCTCTTCGTCACGATCGCTCCGGAAATCTAGGCGGCTGCGCGCGCCAAAATCGTCCGCTCAGCCAACCTGCGCGCTTCGTTATCGGCGGCCATCGCTTCCTCAAGGCTCGAAAGCCTGAACGGTCCATTTTGCCGGCCGACTTCGTTCAGAACGTGCTCGGTCACGCCGGCGATGTCCAGAAATTTGAGACGACCCGAAAGAAAAGCTGCGACGGCCGCTTCATTGGCGGCGTTCAGCACGGCCGGCGTCACGCCGCCGCGTTCCACGGCTTCGCGCGCAAGGCGCAAGGCCGGAAACCGTTCCGGATCCGGCTCCTCAAAGGTCAGATGTTTCAAGGCGGTGAAATCCAGGCGCGCCGACGGGCTGGGGCTGCGATCGGGCCAGGCGAAGGTCGACGCGATCGGCGTTCGCATGTCCGGCGTCCCGAGCTGGGCGAGCACCGACGCATCGACATATTCGACCATCGAATGAATGACCGACTGAGGATGAACGAGGATGTCAATTTTCTCCGCCGGAATCGGAAAGATGTGCGAGGCCTCGATCAGCTCCAGCCCCTTGTTCATCATCGTCGCGGAATCGACGGAAATCTTCGCGCCCATCGACCAGTTGGGATGCGCGATCGCCTGCGCCGGCGTGACCGCGGTCATCTCGGCGCGCGACCACGTCCGGAAGGGTCCGCCGGAAGCCGTCAGAATGAGTCTCGCCACCCGATGAGGGCGCTCAAAGTCGAAGACCTGAAAAATCGCATTGTGTTCGGAGTCGACCGGCAACAGCGCGCCGCCGGAGTCGCGTACGGCGTCCATCAATACGTCGCCCGCGCAAACGAGACACTCCTTGTTGGCGAGCGCAATCGCGGCGCCGCGGCGCGCGGCGTTGAGAGTCGGCTTCAACCCGGCGGCGCCGACGATCGCCGCCATCACCCAGTCGGCATCACGGGCGCCGGCTTCCTCGATGGCAGCCGGTCCTGCGCCGACTTCGATCCCTTCGCCGCGCAGCGCGTCTTCAAGCTCGCCCTTCAGTTTTTGGTCGGCGATCGCGACAAAACGCGGCCGGTATTTCCGCGCCTGCTCCGCCAGCAAGGCGACATTGCTGTTGGCGGTAAGAGCTTCGAATTCGACCTCGGCGTCGCCACGCCGCATCGCGAAGTCGATCACATCAAGTGTGTTGACGCCCACCGAGCCCGTCGAACCCAACACGGTCGCCCGGCGACGAATGATCTTTCGGCGTTCTTCTTTGCCTGCCACGCCCTGCCCCTGCCCCAACGCTACGACCCCGAAAGAATCCTAAGCGCATAAAGCGCCGCCGTCATCGCCGAAGTGGCGAAAATCATCCCGTCAAGGCGGTCGAGCACTCCGCCGTGGCCCGGGATGAACCCGGACATATCCTTGATCCCGAAACGCCTCTTGATCGCCGATTCCGCCATGTCGCCGACGATTGAGGCCAGCCCAAGGCCGCCGCCCACCGCGAGAGCCAACCCCGCTTCGTCCCAGCCAAGAAGCGCAGGCGCAAGGACCAGCGCTGCGATCGCCCCAAAAATCAGCCCGCCCGCGGCGCCCGCCCATGTCTTCGCCGGAGAAATCGCCGGACTAAGCTTCGGGCCGCCGACGAGGCGCCCGCCCGTATAACCGCCGGTGTCGGCGGCCCAGACAATGGCGAAAAGGAGAAGCGTCAATCCGCCGCCGAGTTCATGTTCTTCGCGCAGCCACAGAAGCGCGATCGCCGGTCCCAGAAAGAAAGCGGCGCCGAACGCCGCCCAGCCGCGATGCTTTGCAGCGCCGAAATACGATCCGGCGGCGCCGGCGGCCGCGGCCAGAAAGGCGAATTGATAATAACCGGCGGCGGCAAGCGTAAGCGCCGCCGCGCTCGCGGCGCCGAGCGCATAGAACACGGCGGAGGTCTCGGTCCCTTCGACCATACGCGCCCATTCGAATGACATGAGAACGCACAAGAACGCGACGAGAGCCGCGAAGACGGGTCCTCCGGCCCATGACGCCAGAAGCGTGAGCGGCGCGAGAACAGCGGCGGAGGCGATCCGCAACATCAGCGCATCGCGCCCGCGCGGCGACTCAGTCTTCAACCCATTTTCTGTTTGAACGTCCGCCATTCCTGGTCAGGAAGAAGTTGACAGTCCGCCGAAGCGGCGTTCGCGCGCTTGAAACTCGGCGACGGCGACGGCGAAATGCGCCGCATCGAACTCCGGCCAGTGAATGTCGAGAAACACATATTCTGAATAAGCGGCCTGCCACAGCAGGAAGTTGCTGATGCGTTTTTCGCCGCTGGTCCGGATGACGAAATCAGGATCGGGGAATTCCGCCGTGTCGAGCGTGTTCGAGAATAGATGCTCGTTGATCGCCTCCGGCTTGAGCCTGCCCGCAACGGCGTCGGCCGCCAGTCTTCTCGCGGCGCGCACGATTTCGTCCCGGCCGCCGTAGTTGAAGGCGATCTGCAGGAAGAACCGGTTGTTTCTCGCCGTCTCCGCTTCGGCGCGGCCGACCAGCAGCTTGATCTCGGCGTCGAGATTCTTCTTGTCGCCTATGATCGTAATTTTGACGCCTTCCTTTTTCAGCGTCGGCAGTTCGTCGCCGATGAATTGGCGCAAAAGGCCCATCAGATCGCGGATCTCGGTCGCCGGCCTGCGCCAGTTCTCGGTCGAGAAGCTGTAGAGCGTGAGATAGGAGAGCCCAAGATCGCGCGCCGCCTCCACCGCGCGCCGCGCCGCTGCGGCGCCTTCCTTGTGCCCGGCGCTTCTCGGCAAGCCGCGCGCCGCCGCCCAGCGGCCGTTTCCGTCCATGATGATCGCGACGTGGGCGACGCGCGCGCCCGCCGGCGCTGCGGGCTTGGCCTCGGTTGGGAGCGGTGTCGCCACGGGGATGGGCCTTAATTCGACAGGTCTCAGACCTGCATGATTTCCGCTTCTTTCGCGGAGAGCGCCTCATCGACCTTCTTGATCATCAGGTCGGTCAGCCTCTGCACCTGATCGGACTGGCGTTTCTGGTCGTCTTCGCCGACGCCTTCGGCTTTCTTGATCGCTTCCATGCCTTCGCGGCGGACATTGCGGATCGCGACCTTCGCTTGTTCTGCGTATTTGTGCGCCACTTTCGTCAGTTCCTTGCGCCGCTCTTCGGTCAGCGGCGGAATCGGCACGCGCACGTTCGTTCCGTCAACGACCGGGTTAAGGCCGATGCCGGCGTCGCGGATGGCGCGATCGACAGCGCTGACCAGCGCCTTGTCCCAGACGGACACCGAGATCATTCGGGGCTCTGGAACGTTGATCGAGCCGACCTGATTGAGCGGCATCATCGCGCCATAGGCGTCGACCATGATCGGTTCCAATAGGCTCGCCGACGCCCTGCCCGATCGAAGGCCGGAAAATTCGCCCTTCAGCGCCGCCAAAGCGCCTTCCATGCGTTTTTCGAGGTCTTTCATATTTGCGCCGCCAGCAGCCATCTTCCTCTCCTCTAGTCGCAGATCGTCGCCGGATTGAGGCGATCTTTCGTTCTTTTCCGGCGCGATCGCTCAAGCGTCCACGATTGTCGTAAATCGCCCTGCGCCAGTCAGGGCGCCGACGACGCCGCCACGTTCAGCGATCGAGAAAACGACGATCGGGATATGGTTCTCTCGCGTCAACGCAATCGCCGCCTGGTCCATCACCTTGAGATCGCGCACCATCACCTCGTGATAGGAAAGCGTTTCAAAGCGCGTCGCCGACTTATCTTTCTTCGGATCAGCCGTGTAGACGCCGTCGACGCTCGTCCCCTTGAAAAGCGCGTCGCATCCCATTTCGGCCGCTCGAAGCGCCGCCGCCGTATCGGTCGTGAAGAACGGATTGCCTGTGCCGGCGGCGAAGATGACGATCCGGCCTTTCTCCATGTGGCGCATCGCCCGGCGGCGAATGTAGGGTTCGCAGATCGCCGTCATTTCGATGGCCGAGACGACGCGCGTATAGAGGCCGATCTTCTCAAGCGCGTTTTGCAGCGCCAACGCGTTCATGACCGTCGCCAGCATGCCCATGTAGTCGGCGCTTGCGCGTTCCATGCCTTGGGCGGCCTGAGACATGCCGCGGAAAATGTTTCCGCCGCCGACGACAAGGCACATCTCGGCGCCGAGCGCCTGAGCGTCCTTCACTTCCTCTGCGATTCTTTCGACGGTGTCGTAATCGATGCCGAATTGTCTCGGTCCCATCAGCGCTTCGCCGGAGATTTTCAGAAGGACGCGCTTGTATCTGAGGTCTCGCGTCATCGATTGTCTCCGTCACCGCCGGCCGCACCATAGAAAGGGAAGGCCGATTTGCAAGCCATTGGAAGGGCTTAACCGGCCTCGCCGAGCTGATGGAAGTCGCCGGCGGGGACGCCGATCTGACCTCGCCGTTATTCCTCCGCCGACTTCTCGACGCCGTCGCCGAGTTCGAGGCGGGCAAAGCCCGTGAACTCGACCGGAGCACCGATCTGCTTGGCGGCGTTTTCGATGACCTTGGCGACCTTCGTTTCGCCGTCGACGACGAAGACCTGCTCAAGGAGAACGGACTCTTCATAGAACTTCCGCAGCCGGCCCTCGACCATCTTCGCGATGACCTCTTCCGGCTTGCCGGACGCACGCGCCTGTTCGGAAAGCACCGCCTTCTCCCGCGCGACCACCGCCGGATCGAGGTCCGCGATGGTCCCGGCGAGCGGGCGCGCCGCGGCGACATGCATGGCGATCTGCCGCCCGAGCGCCCCGACCTTCGCAGGGTCGCCGGACGACTTCAGCCCCACCAGCACGCCGATCTTGCCGGCGGCTTCGACCGTTTGGTTGTGGATGTAGAAGGCCACGACGCCGCCATCCGCCTTGACCATGGCGGACCGACGGACATTCATGTTTTCCCCGATCTGGCCGACCATTTCCGCCACCTTGTCGGCGACCGACATGCCGGCGCCCGGATAGGCCGCGGCCTTGATCGCTTCGACGTCGCCATTGGTGCCGAGAGCGACCGACGCGATTTCGCGCGCCATTTTCTGGAAGGTTTCGTTGCGCGCGACGAAGTCGGTTTCGGAATTGACCTCGACCAGCACGCCGACGCCCGGCTTCGTCGCCGCTACGACCAAGCCCTCGGCCGCGGCGCGTCCGGCCTTTTTCGCCGCCTTTGCAAGACCCTTCTTGCGAAGCCAGTCGACCGCTGCGTCCATATCGCCGTCCGTCGCCTGCAGCGCAGCCTTGCAGTCCATCATGCCTGCGCCGGTCGCCTCGCGGAGGTCCTTCACCATTTGCGCAGTGATCGCCGCCATTGTCATTGCTCCTTCAGTCAAATTCAGATGTGTGCGTTCTAAACGCAGCGATCGGCCGGATGGCCGTTCCGCCGCAGGAAGTTCCAAACTGCGGGCCCGGGGGGCGCCGGCGATTATTTCAGGCGGTCGCTTCAGCGGCCGCTGCGCTCGCCACGGCAGGCTCGGCTGGCGCATTTGCGAGCGCGCCGATGTCGACGCCAAGCGACACCTGGCTCGCCGAGATGCCGTCGATCACGGCGTCAGCGACGAGGCTGCAGTAAAGCGCGATCGCGCGGCTAGCGTCGTCATTCCCCGGGATGACGAAGTCGATGTCGTCCGGCGAACAATTGGTGTCCACGACGGCGACGACCGGAATGCCGAGCTTCTTGGCTTCCTTGACGGCGATCGCTTCCTTCTTCACGTCGATGACGAACAGAAGGTCGGGAAGGCCGCCCAACTCGCGGATGCCGCCGAGCGATGCTTCGAGCTTGTCGCGTTCGCGCGAAAGCTGGAGCTGTTCTTTCTTCGTCAGGCCCTTGCCGCCGCCGGCGAGCAACTCTTCCATTTCCTTCAACTTGCGGATGGAATTTGAAATGGTTTCCCAATTCGTCAGCGTGCCGCCGAGCCAGCGCACGTTCATGTAGTATTGCGCGCACCGCCGCGCATGTTCGGCGATCGGTCCTTGCGCCTGGCGCTTGGTGCCGACCATCAGGATGCGGCCGCCGCGTGCGACGGTGTCGCGGATCTTGACGAGCGCCTGGTGAAGCAGCGGCACCGTCTGGGACAGATCGACGATATGAATGCCGTTCCGCTCGCCGAAAATGTAAGGCTTCATTTTCGGGTCCCAGCGATGCGTCTGGTGACCGAAGTGAACGCCAGCTTCCAAAAGCTGGCGCATGCTGAATTCTGGCAGCGCCATTTAAAGTCTCCTCAAGGTTTGTCCGCCGCGGCGCGTCGAAAGGCGGATTCAAGACCGCCCACCGAGGAAATGCCCCGCGTGTGTGATGGCGCGCGCTATAGGGGTTCGCAGTCGCGGAATCAACCGTCGGGCAGCTTTGTTTCGACGCCTAGACCAGTTCGACGTCGATCACGCCCTCAACCGCCTTCAAGGCCCCGCGAACTGCTGGCGTGCAGGCGGCCCGGTCCTTGAGCAAGAAGTCAACTTGACGGCCGCCCTGGTCAGAAAGGGTCAGCGACAGAATGACCTCCCCCGCCTCTCCCGCACCGGCCGGCTTGACGGCCGAAAGCCGGCGGCGGACGGCCTCGATCGCCTCCGGCCCGGCGACGGCGATCCGGAGTTGAGAGGTCGTCTGGGCGGCCGCCGCGTCGAGCCGGCGCGCGCCGTCGCAGGCGAACCTGACCTCCCCTTCCCGCTCCTCGGCGTTGGCGGTCAGGAGCAGCAAGGCGCCCGGCTCAAAAAGATCGCGCGCCGCTTCGAGCACGTCGTTAAAGACCGCGATCTCAAAATCGGTGGTCGCGTCTGAACATTCGACAAAGGCGAAGGGCTTGCCCGCCCGCGAGCGGCGCATCCGAACCGCACGCACGACGGCGGCGATCTGCCCCGAAAAGCGCGCGCCTGATTTCGCGCCCTCGATCGCATCGGCGGCGGTCACCGCCTTCAGACGACGGAGCTCGGTCGCATAATCATCGAGCGGATGCCCGCTGAAATAGAACCCGAGCGAGGCGCGCTCCTCATTGAGGCGTTCGATAGGCGGCCATTCATCAACCGCCGGCAAACGGGGACGCTCAAGCGCAGTCGCAAGCCCGTTGTCAAAGAGACCGACTTGCGCGCTGCCGCGATCCTCAAAAACCTGCGCCGAATAACGGATGATGAGATCGGCGCCGGCAAGGATCGCGGCGCGCGAGCGCGCAAGTCCGTCAAACGCGCCGGCCCGCGCGAGATTTTCAATCGCGCGCTTGCCGACGGTCTTCAGATCGACGCGCTCCGCAAGATCATAAACGTCGCGAAAGGCGCCGTGCGCGCGTCGCTCATCCGCAATCAACTGCATCGCCGCAGCTCCGACATTCTTGACGGCGCCAAGCGCGTAAATGACGGCGCCGTCCTTTACCGAAAAATCCGCTTCCGACAGATTGACGTGCGGCGGGCGCACCGAAACGCCGGAGCGACGCGCCTCGCGTAAGAACACCGCCAGCTTGTCCGTGTTCGACAGGTCGAGCGACATCGACGCGGCGAGAAATTCAGCCGGATGATTGGCCTTCAGGTAAGCGGTCTGGTACGCGATGAATGCGTAACAGGCCGCGTGACTCTTGTTGAAGCCGTAGCCGGCGAACTTCTCGACAAGCTCGAAGATCGACGACGCCTTCCTGGGATCAACGCCCTTTTCCTTGGCGCCCTCGACGAATCGCGCGCGCTGGCGGTCCATCTCCTCCTTCTGCTTCTTGCCCATCGCGCGGCGCAGAAGATCCGCCTCGCCGAGCGAGTAACCGGAGAGGATCTGCGCGATCTGCATCACCTGTTCCTGGTAGATGATGACGCCGTAGGTCTCCTTCAGCACGGCCTCGAGCGACGGATGGAGATAGTCGGGGGGCGACAGGCCCTGCTTGCGCTCGATATAGGTCGGGATGTTCTCCATCGGGCCCGGCCGATAGAGGGACACGAGCGCGATGATGTCCTCAAGACAATCCGGCTTCATGGCGCGCAAAGTCTGGCGCATGCCGGTCGATTCCAGCTGGAAAACGCCGACGGCCGCGCCTTCGCCGAGCATCGCAAAAGTCTTTTTGTCATCAAGCGGCAGGTTGTGCGGGTCGACGTCGCCGCCGGCATCGCGGACAAGCCGTGCGGCCCTGTCGATGACCGTCAGCGTCTTGAGTCCGAGAAAGTCGAATTTGACGAGGCCCGCAGGCTCCACCCACTTCATATTGTATTGAGTGGCGGGAAGGTCCGAACGCGGATCGCGGTAGAGCGGCGTCAGCTCGTCGAGCGCCCGGTCGCCGATGACGACCCCCGCTGCGTGAGTCGATGCGTGGCGGTAAAGCCCCTCAAGCTTCAACGCCTTTTCAAGCAGCGCCGCGACGCCTTCATCGCGTGCGCGCTCCTCGCGCAGCCGCGACTCGCTCTCGATCGCCTCCGCGAGCGTCACCGGATTCGCAGGATTGTTCGGAACCAGCTTGCAGAGCCGGTCGACCTGCGGAAACGGCATGCCGATGACGCGGCCGACGTCGCGCAGCACCGCCCGCGCCTGCAATTTTCCAAAGGTGATGATCTGCGCGACGCGATCGGCGCCGTATTTCTGCTGAACGTAACGGATGACCTCGTCGCGCCGGTCCTGACAGAAATCGATGTCGAAGTCGGGCATCGACACGCGTTCGGGATTGAGAAAACGCTCGAAAAGCAACCCGAAACGGAGAGGATCGAGATCGGTGATCGTCAACGCCCAAGCGACCAGCGACCCGGCGCCCGAGCCCCGGCCGGGACCGACCGGAATCCCTTCCTTCTTCGCCCATTTGATGAAGTCGGCGACGATCAGGAAATACCCCGGGAAACCCATCTTGCAGATGACGTCGATCTCGAATTTGAGACGATCCCAATAGTCGGCCTCGGGCGCCGCCAGCTCGACGCGGGCGAGCCGTTCCTTCAGGCCTTCGCGCGCTTGCGACTCGAGTTCGCGCGCTTCTGCGGCGACCGCCGCCGCTCCGGCGCCTGCGCTCGCCGCTTCCTTTGTGAACCGCGGAAGGATCGGCTGGCGGGTGCGCGGGCGAAAGGCGCAGCGGCGCGCGATCTCGATGGTCGCATCGATCGCCTCCGGAAGGTCGGCGAACAGCGCCCGCATCTCTGACGCCGATTTGAAATAATGATCGCGCGTCACCGTGCGGCGATCTACCTGATGCACATAGGCGCCCTCGGCGATGCACAAAAGCGCGTCATGCGCCTCGTAATCATCCGCCTTCGGAAAAAAAGGTTCGTTCGTAGCGACGACCGGCAGGCCGAGATCGTCCGCCAGGTCTATGAGCGCGCCCTCGACGCTGCGCGACCGGCGCGAGGGGTGGCGCTGCAATTCGACATACAGCCGATCGGGAAAGAGAGAACAGAGCCGTTTCGCCAGAGCGACGGCGTCATCGCTGCGCTCAAGGCGCAGCGCCGCATCGAGCAGGCCGTCAAAACCGCCCGAAAGGCAAAGGAGACCCTCGGTCCCCTCCTCCTCCAACCAGCCGATAGCGGCAGCGGTGTGATCGGCCGACGCGGAGGAAAGGTAGGCGCGGCTGGAAAGTCGCATCAGCCGCTGAAACCCTGCTTCCGACTGGGCGAGCAGCACGATCGCCGGCGGCCGTCCGCCCTTGATATCGAGACCGGTGTCGCCGGCGAGCGAAAGCTGAAGCCCGGCGATCGGCTGCAGACCGGCGCCCGAAAGCGTTTCCGAAGCCTCAAGCGCGCCGAACAGATTGTTGGTGTCTGTCACCGCCACCGCGGCCATGCCGGCGGCGAGACAAAGGTCCTTTAGCTTCCCGATCTTTATCGCGCCTTCGGAAAGCGAATAGGCCGAGTGGACGTGCAGATGGACGAAGTCCGCCGCGGGACGCTGTCCCGAAGACGCTTTGAGCGCTGCCTCCCGAACGGGATCGCCCATGGCGTCCGATCTCCTTTAGCCAACCCGCCTTAGACGCCCGCAAGGAAACTCAAGAGCTGCACAGACGCGATCAACACCAGCAATACGCCGAGTCCTGCGGCGTCCTTCAACACGCCGGTTTCCCCAGAATTCCCAAGAGTAACAGCCTTGCGCATCGGACGGCTCCATCGGTTGATCGATTTCGTTCATCCTTTGTTCTTTATTCCCTTTTTGTTCTCATGTAAAGCCTCCGTTTTCAACAGGGGAAATTGGGGAAACTGGACGCTCTAAGCGAGAAAATCGGTCAGCGCCGCCATGAAGGCCTCAAATTGATCATGATGGACCCAATGGCCGGCCTTGGCGAGGGAGACGACCCGCGCGTTCCTGAAGTGCGTGGCCCGTCCGTCTTTCTCGGGGTTCGAGGCCCAACTCTCGGCGCCGTATACCAGCAGCGTCGGGCATTCGATCGAACTCCAGAGCGCGTGAATCTCCGCCTGCGGAAGGTCAAAGGGCGGCCAGACGTTCACGTAGTTGTCAAACTTCCAGCTCCAGGTTCCGTCCTCATTCATCGTCGCGCCATGCTCGGTAAGGTGGCGCGCCATGGCGTCGGTCAGGAATTTGTTTTCCTCTTTCATGCGCTCGAGCGCCGCATCGAGCGTCGGATAGCGCCGCGGCGTCCGCGCCGAGGCCGCGCGTTTGTCTTCGATCCATTTCCGGAAACGCTCCGCCATCGGAACTTTTTCCCGTTCCGCCAGCATTGACGGCGAAAGCCCGAGCCCCTCGATCGCGACGAGCTTGGCGACATTGGCGGGATAGAGCCCCGAATAACGGATGGCGATATTGCCGCCGAGCGAATGCGCGACAAGCGTCACCGGCGTACGGCCGAGCTGATGAATGAGCTGGGCGAGGTCGTAGACGAGCGCCTGCATCGAGTAGTCGCCGTCAGGCGACCAGTCGCTGTCGCCGTGCCCGCGCAGGTCCGGCGCGACAACGTGATAGCGGTCGCAGAGCGCTCGGGCGACGGCGTCAAGGCTGCGACAGTGGTCGCGACCGCCATGCATCAGAACAAGCGGCGGGGCCGACTCGTTGCCCCAGTCGGCGTAGTGCAGCTTCAGGCGCTGCGACACGAAACGGCGGGAAGTCGGCTGTGCGGTCATACCGCGTTTCTGGCGCGCGGACGCGTCCGCCGCAAGCGCCTAAGGCAGCCTCACTCCGCACCCCATGGCGGCGGCGGCGGCGCAACCGGCGTCGTCAGATCGAACTCCACGCGGAAATGACGATCGGGGCGCCTTAGTTCGTAAGCAAATCGCGTCGGACCGATCTCCATCGCCCAGACATTGTCTACCGAAACCGGCCGCCCCTCCCGCAGGAAAAGATCCTTCGAATACATGTCGGCCGGGAATTCCTGACGCGAAGCGGTCCCCGGCGCTGCGGTGTCGCCGCCATACTGGGTGAGCGCGTCTTCGCTTCCGTCTTTATGACGATGATCGTGCTTGAGGCGCAGCCCCACGCCCGTGCGCGTCAACAGCCAGGTGCGCGACCGATCTTCCCCCACATGAAAAGGAATGCGTATCTCGTCGGCGGCGCACGCACGCACCTCCATCACCAGACGCGCCGCGGCCATGTCGGAGTCAGCGGCGTCGTTCGTGACGAGGCGCCCTTCATAGGCCTTCCCGCAATGGGCGGAGACGGCCTCGAAAAAGGCCGCTTGCGGCGAAAGCGGCGGCGCGTCCGTCGCACAGGCCGACAGCGCGAACGCGCCAAGGATCGCTCTTCTCATCGGCGGATCCCCCAGATGCGCTCCGGCGAGCATACTCGTACCTGCGCCGGGAGCGCCAGCGTCATGCCTCCCAGTCTTTTTCAAGCCAGCGTGCCGCGAGCAACATCAACCCTGCGGCGATCACGTAGAAGCCTGCGCCGGAAAGGATCGCATACCGCAACGCCTCGTCGCCAAATCGGACTGTCATCGCATCGGAGAGCGCGCCGATCGCCAGATTGCCAAGCCCGATGCCGATGAGATTGTTGACGAACAGGAAGACCGCCGACGCCGTCGCGCGCATGTTGGGCGGCGCGAGATGCTGGAAGGCTGCGATGACCGGCCCCAGCCACACAAGGCTGAGCGCCGTCGGAACAAGAAAAAGCACAAATGTCGCCGCCAGGGAAGAAGACAGCATGCCGAAAACGTAGAACGGGATCGTCAGCAGGAACGCGACAGCCGGCACCACCGCATAGGCCGCCTTGTTCGCCTTGCCGAAGCGATCGGCGAGAACGCCCCCGAGCCAGATGCCGGCGACGCCGCCGAAAAGAAGAAGCGATCCGTAAAAATAGGAGGCGAACAGCACAGGCTTGGCGTCAACGGGGACCATCCAGTCAGGCAGGAAGGAAAAGAAGGCCGGCAGCGCGTCGCCAAAGCTTCGTACAAAGAACGAAGGGAGCCAGAAGATGACGCCGTAGCCCATCATCGAAGACGCCGCCGCCCCGAGAGAAAGGCTCCAGAAGCTCTTCTTCCGCGCGATTGTGCGGACCACGTGGGCTAACGGCGCCGGCGTCGGCGGCGGGCCGGCGTCAAAGGCGCCGCGATCGGGGTCCTTGACCGTCAGCCGCAGCACCGGCGCGAGCAGAAGGCCGGCGAGCCCAACGACGATGAACGCCGAGCGCCAGTCGAGGTAACTCGTCAAGACCCCGCCCAGCAGAATGCCCAGCGCAGACCCGATCGGAATGCCGAAAGAATAGATCGACAGGGCGCGCGCGCGTTTCTCCGACGGAAAATAGTCGGCGATCAGCGAATAGGCGGGCGCGACGCCGCCTGCTTCCCCTACGCCGACGCCGAGCCGCGCGAGGAAGAGCTGCGTGAAGTTCTGCGCCAGCCCGCACAACGCCGTCATCGCGCTCCAAACCGCGAGCGCGATCGACATGATCCACACCCGGCTCTTGCGATCGGCGAGAACGGCGATCGGGACGCCGAGAAAAGTGTAAAAAAGCGCGAAAGCGAGACCGCCCATCAACGACAGCTGCGTATCGGAAAGTCCGAGATCGGCCTTGATCGGCACCGCCAGAATGCCGACGATCTGGCGGTCGATGAAATTGAAGGTGTAAACGACGACAAGAATGAACAGCACCCAGGCGCGATAGCCCGGAGTCGTTTCGCGCCCGCCGATCAAAGAGCGCCGCCTTCAATACGATCGAGGAACTTGCGCACGTCGCCTAATGAACGCTCCGGCGCTTCCTCCTGCGCGACGTGTCCGACGCCGTCATAGACGATGAGTTCCGCGCCCGAGATCGCTTCCGCCATGCGGCGGCCATGGTCGACGGGGATCACCTTGTCGTCTGCGCCCCACAAAATGAGCGTCGGCGCCGTGATCGATCGCAGCATGGGTTCGGGATCAGGCAGCGAAAATTCCTCGATCGACTCGACATAGGCGTCGCCATTGCCCGGCTGGCGCATCATCGCCGTAACGCGTGAGATGCGCTCCGGCGTGATCTGCGATTTGTCCGCGTACACCCCCTGAAGCGTCAGGGCGACGCCCGCTTCCGTCGGATTGCGGAGAAAGAAGGCGAACGGCGCCGGCGGCGAGAGCGGCGTGTCGGCGACGCCATTGCCCGGATAGCCGCCGGGCGAGACAAGAATGAGCGCCGAAACGCGCTCCGGACTTGTCGCCGCAAAGCGCCAGGCGGCGAGACCGCCAAGCGAATTGCCGCCGATGACCGCCCGATCAATATGGAGCGCATCCATGACCTCACCGATGAACTCGGCGCGTTCCTGCGGCGAGTAGCGCTTTTGCGGGTCCGGTCCGGAGAGACCGTGTCCAAGAAGGTCGAAGCGGATGACGCGATAGTCGCCGGCGAGCCCGCTCGCCCAAGCGTCAAAGGATTCGAGGCTGTAGATGAAGCCGTGCAGCAGAATGATCGGCGGCGCGTTTTCGGGCCCCTCTATCCTGACGCGGACTTTGGCGCCCGCGATCATCATCATGCGGTCGCTTGCGCCCTGAAGCGACACAGCCGGGGTCAGAGACGGCTGGGCGCGCCAGAACACGACGCCCGCTGCGGCGCCGGCTGCGATCAGCAGCGCCCCTAGCGCGAAGGCTGTTTTCTTGAACACCGGAATGAAGCCTCCGCAAGGCGGTCGGAAGAACGGCGCGAACCGTCCGATACTCAGAACGATTCGCGCCGCCAGGGAGGAACCAATGCGCGCTAGAAAGCGACCCTGACCGTGCCGAAGACCTGGCGCGGATTGCCATAGAAGGTCGTGAGGACGCCTGACGCGCCAAGCGGCGAGTTTCCGAACTGCGGCAGCGCCGTCACGAAGTCGTAGCCGGCGACGACATAGCGCTTGTCGGTGAGGTTCGTGCCGTGAACGCCTGCGCTGAGGCGGCCGTCGTCGGTCGTCCAGGAAAACCCGGCGTTGAGCAGCGCATAAGCCGGCTGGTCGATCGGCGACCGGAAGTTGAACTGGTGCGTCAAACTTCTGAATGAGAAGGACGTATAAAGATTGACGCCGCCGTCTTTGCCGAACATCGACAGGGGCCGATTGTAATTCAGCTGCGCGAAGGACGTGATCTTCGGCGTGTTCTGGAAGACGGCGACATTGGTCAGGTCCGGCGGCGGCGATCCGCGGCCGAGATATTCGTCGAACTCGGCGTTGATGTAGCCGAGGGCGAACTGGACGTTGATGCTGTCGCCCGCAGACAGCCAGTCCTGGGCGAGACGGACGTCGCCTTCCCATTCGATACCCCAGAGCGTCGCCGCCGCGGCGTTCGTCGTGACGCCCGCGAAGGTGTCCGCGACGCCGTCGCCGTTGGTGTCGACGCCGAAGGAGCCCGGGATCTGCACATCTTGATAATCGC
The DNA here is from genome assembly GCA_964578685.1 of uncultured Caulobacterales bacterium. Lineage (GTDB taxonomy): Bacteria > Pseudomonadota > Alphaproteobacteria > Caulobacterales > Parvularculaceae > Amphiplicatus. The sequence goes on along the minus strand of CAZOEB010000004.1, from coordinate 10,793 downwards.
TGTAGAAGACCGCGAAATTGGACGTGGCGACATCGCCGAACTGGCTCTTGAGGCCCGTCTCAAAGGTGTCGATCTCTTCCGGCTGGAACAGGCAGAAACTGCGCTGGTCATCCGGATCGAGCGCGCCGGGCGTGGCGTCGCCGTCAATATTGGGCGCGGAAGACGCGACGCAGCGCGGGTCGAACGATCCGCCTTTGAAGCCTTTGGCGTAGGACACATAGCCGGTGTGTTCGTCGCTGAACGCATAGGAAATGCTTGCGCGCGGGCTGAAGTCTTCAAAGTCCGCCTCGGCGTCGAGGTTCGTTTGCGTGAGAAGCGGCGGGCGCAGCGGACCGCCGAGCGAAGGCGACAGCGTGCCGAGCGCGAAATTGACTCCGTTATTCACGAAGATCTGCCGGCGCAGGAAGATCGACCGTTCATCCTGCGTATAGCGGCCTCCGACTGCGACCGAGAGCCGGTCAGTCACGTCGAACGAGAAATCGCCGAAGATCGACCAGGTGCGCGTATCGACGTCGCTCGATGTGAAGACGTTGGTCGCCCCGCCGCCGAGCAGCACGTCAAAGTCGTTTCGAGCGTTCGCCGAAAGGTAGTAAAATCCGAGAACGCCGGAGAGCCGTTCGCCCTCATAAAGCGCCTGGAATTCCTCGCTGAACTGGTGGTCGCGATACTCGGTCGCGACGTCGAGGTCGATGAGCGGCAAGGAATCGAAGTCGATCGGCGTCGTCGTGTCGCTGTCGCGGTAGGAAACGATGTTCTTGAACGTCAGTCTGTCCGTCGCTCGGAATTCGACGACATTGGAAAGGCCGCGCGCTTCGACGCCCTGCTCCGGAGTGTTCAGACCCGCGCGGGTGTCGAAGACGTTTTCGAGGACCGGAAACTCCACGGCGCCCCCCGCCGGAAAGTCAAAGGGTAGCAGGCGGTGGCCCTGGCGGGGGTCTGAATCATCCTCCGTCCAGTCGCCCGCAAAGCGGATTGACAGCCGGTCGGACGGATCCCATTCGATGCTGGCGCGGAAGGCGAGCACGTCCTTGTTGTAATTCTCAAGTTCGGTGAGATTGAGGTTGTCGCCAAAGCCGTTGCGCGTGAGATAGGCGACGCCGCCGCCGACCTTGAGGTCGCCGATGAAGCTGTCATTCAGCACTGGCAGGCTGAAGGAACCGACGGCGTCGAACTGCCCGTAATTGCCGCCGGTCAGGCGGAGCGTCGCGGACGGATTGTCCGACAGCCGGCGCGTCACATACTTGACGGCGCCGCCGATCGTGTTGCGGCCGTATAGCGTGCCTTGCGGCCCGCGCAGCACTTCAATGCGTTCGACATCGTAAATATCGAGCACCGCCGCCTGCGGACGATTGAGGTAGACGTCGTCGATGTAAAGGCCGACGCCGGCCTCGAAGCCGGCGACAGGGTCCTGCTGGCCGACGCCGCGAATGAACGCCGACAGCGTTGAGTTGGTGCCGCGCGACACTTCAAGCGTGACGTTCGGCGTGATGTCGCCGATATCCGTCAGGTCCGCAGCGCCGATGGACTCGAGCGACGCGCCGCTGAAAGCGGAAACCGCGATCGGAACATCTTTGAGCGATTCATCGCGGCGGCGCGCCGAGACGATGATTTCATCTTGCCCCGCATCAGCGACCGGCTCCTGCGCAAAGGCCGGTCCGACGCCGATGCTGATTGCGCTTGCAGACACGACGCCAAGCGCCACCCGGCGCAATGCTGTCGTCGTCATCGTTTTGGCTCGCATGAATCCCTCCCGTCATTGCGCGTTGAAGTCGGCGCGTTGGACGAAATGGTAGGAGGAGAGACGGGGCGGTCCCATGACAAGACCGATCGCCCGCAGTGGACATTTTCGCTCAAACGGCAGTTGAGCGGGCCCTTTCCGCAAAGGCTTTTGGGGTCTCGCCGTTCCAGGACTTGAAGGCGCGGTTGAAGGCGCGAAAGTCCGAAAAGCCAAGTTCGTCCGCGACTTCTGCAACGCTTTTCCGGCGCAGCAATAGAGTTTTCGCCGCGTCGTTAAGGACCTCCTTGCGAAGGTCCCTGAACGACACGCCCTCATCTTCGAGCCTGCGGCGAAGGGTTGCCGCGCTGACGCCGGCGAGCGCGGCGATGCGAGTCTGATCGATGACGCCCCGCAGGAGCGCCCACCGGACAAGGGCCGCGGTCTCCGGCCCATGGCCGGCGACGTGGGCGGTAGCGGCCGCCTGCGCGATTTCAGCGAGCACGGCGGAGGCTTTCAGCGATTGCGCGTCCGGCGGCGCGATCGCCGCAGCGACGGCGTCATAGCTGTAATCGAGCGAATAAACGCTGGCCCCGAAGCGCACCGGGGCGCCCCAGAAATCGAGATGGATCGCATCGGAAGACCTCTGCTGACGGGTCACCGACACGCGCCGAAGGCCGGCGTTCGCATGCGGGCGGGAGACGGTTGCGAGAATGCAATGAAGAAAGATCTGGATGCATTCGAGCGAGAACCGCAGGAACGCGGGATTATCTTTCATCGTATACGGAAAAAGCCGGTCGTCGATGATGAAGGCGATGATGTCGCCGCGGCGCCGCACGGTGTTGAACTCGCCGCCGTGCAAGAGGTTGAAGGACTGCGCAAGCGTCTTCATGGCATCCATCAGGCTGTTTGCGCCGACAAGTTGCGCCAGCACGAAGTCCGTCGTCCCGGGGAGAAGCTGACGCGCGGACATGCGCAGGGTCTCATCCTGAAGCGCGGCGGCGATGAGGTCCTGCGCGCGAAAATAGTCGGCGAGCGCGATGTCGCCGTCAGCGTCGAACACGCCGGGATCGATATGAAGCGCCTTCAGCAATCGGGACATATCGGCGCCGCGCGCCGCGGCGAGGTCGAAGAGCGGACGCGCCTCGCGCGCTTTGACGCGAACGCGCGCGCTCGCTTCAACTGGCGCCCGCGCCGGGGTCATGTCCGCTCCGCAAACCCGGCGAGCACTTCGGCGAACCAGCGGCCCGCCGTCAGCGCCGTAATGTCAGCGTGGTCGAGCGACGGATCAAATTCGGTGAGATCGACCGCTGCGACCCTTGGTGAGGCGCCGATCATGCGCGCAGCGGCGAAGAATTCGTCGACCGGCATGCCGCCAGGCCGCGCGCCCGGCGCGCCGGGGCACTGGGCGCGGTCGATCACATCGATATCGAAATCGACATAGAGGCGCTCACAGCGCGCGGACAACGCCTCGATCGCTTCTTCCAGCAAAGCGACGGCGCCGCACGCTTTGACGGCGGCGATCGTTCGCACGGTGATCCCCTGCGCTGCCGCGAAGTCGAACGCGCGACGGGTGTTGGCGAAGGGCGCCAGTCCGATCTGCACGATATTGGCGCCGGGAAGGCCGTCTTCAATCAGCGCACGGACCGGATTGCCGTTCGTGAGCCCGCAATCCGTGTCGCGAAGGTCGAAATGCGCGTCGAGCGTGATGAGGCCGGTCTTCGCAAGCGCCCCCAGTCCATGAACGCCAGGACGGGTGACGGCGTTGTTGCCGCCGGCGATAACGATGAGCTTCTGCTTGAGGCCGGCGACACGGTCGCGCAGCGGCGCAAACGACTCCTCCGGCGTCAGCGTCTTGAGGAAGACATCGCCCGCGTCATGGATGCGCAGGTCCGCAAGGTCCGTTTCCGACTCGAGGTCGAAGACCGAGAAGCGCTTCAACGTCTCGCGTAGAACTTTGGGGGCGAGATCGCAGCGCCCCGGCGTCAGGGATTTTTCATTGAGCGGAGCGCCGAGCAGCGCAACCGGCGCCGACTGATCGCCGGTCAGCAAGTCGGCGATCGACCGCCACCCGCGACATTCGGATTGGGCGGCTTCTTTCATGGCGGTCTCCCAAATGGCGGCGCAGCCGGAATGCCTTTATAGACCGGGGTTCTCGCCAGCGGAAAAGACCCGATGCTCGATCTTCTTCTGACGGATGCGCGTGTGGCGACCATGGACCCGGCCGTCGCCGGCCCCTATGGCGCGATCGAGGCGGGCGCAGTGGGTGTCCGAGGCGCACGCATCGCCTATGTCGGACCGGCCGCATCCGCGCCGCCGGCGAAGCATGTCGAGTTCCTGGGCGGGCGATGGGCCACGCCCGCGCTCATCGATTGTCACACGCATCTCGTCTTCGCCGGAAACCGCGCCGCGGAGTTCGACGCGCGTCAGAACGGCGCAACCTATGAAGAGATCGCGCGCGCCGGCGGCGGCATCTTATCGACCGTGCGTGCGACCCGCGCGGCGTCGCTTGAGGACCTTGTTGAAAGCGCGATCGCGCGCCTTGAAGCGTTGCGGCGCGGCGGCGTTGCGACGGTGGAGATCAAGTCGGGCTACGGTCTCACTTCCGGCGATGAAGAGAAGATGCTGATCGCCGCGGGCGAAGCCGCGCGCGCGGTGAGGATGCGGGTGAAGCGAACGCTGCTGGCGCTCCACGCTTTGCCGCCTGAATACAAATCGGATCGCGACGCCTATGTGCGGCTCGTCTGCGAAGACATGATCCCGCGCGTCGCGCGCGCCGGCCTTGCCGATGCGGTCGATGTTTTTTGCGAGAGCGTCGGTTTCGCGCATGAGGAAACGCGCGCCGCTTTCGACGCCGCTGCAAAGCACGGTCTCAACGTCAAACTCCACGCGGAGCAATTGTCCGACATGAAGGGGGCGACGCTCGCCGCATCCTATGGAGCGCTTTCCGCCGACCATCTCGAATACATCGACGAGGCGGGCGTGGCGGCTCTGGCGAAAGCGAAGACAGCGGCGGTGCTGTTGCCCGGCGCCTTTTATGCGCTGAAAGAAACGACAAAGCCTCCGGTCGCGCTCTTCCGAAAATACGGCGTCGCCATGGCGCTGGCGACCGACCTTAATCCCGGCACCTCGCCGATGCTGTCGCCGACGCTCGCCATGAGCATGGGCGCGACGCTCTTCGGGATGACGCCCGAAGAATGCCTCGCCGGCATGACGCGCCATGCGGCGCGCGCCTTGGGCCTTGTGCGCGAATGCGGCGTTCTGAAAGCGGGTCTTGCGGCCGATATCGCCGTCTGGCCGGTCGATCACCCGGCCGAACTCAGCTACTGGATCGGCCACCCCGGACCGGACATTCTTTACATCGCCGGCGCCGCCGTTGAGGAGCACTGATGGACATCACGCAAATACCGCCGGGCCGAAAGCCTCCGAACGAAGTCAACGCCTTCATCGAAATCCCGCAGGGCGGCCAGCCGGTGAAGTACGAGCTGGACAGCAAGTCTGGCGCGCTCTTCGTCGACCGGTTCCTACATACGTCGATGATCTATCCGTCCAACTACGGCTTCATCCCGGGCACGCTGGGCGATGACGGCGACACCCTCGACATCCTCGTCGTGACGCCGATGCCGGTCGTCGCGGGCGCCGTCATCCGGTCGCGTCCGGTCGGCGTGCTGCTGATGGAAGATGAAAAGGGCGTCGACGAGAAAATTCTCGCCGTCCCGGTTGATGCGCTCAATCCTTTCTACAAGGACGTCAAAACGCACAAGGACCTGCCGCCGCTGCTCGTCCAGCAGATCGAGCACTTCTTCAAGCACTACAAAGACCTCGAACCCGGCAAGACGGCGAGCGTCGGCGAATGGGGAACGCTGATAATCGCCCACGAGCGGATCATGCAGGCGATCGACCGGTTCATCAAAAAAGGCTGGAAATGACTTCAATTCTTGATCGCGATCGGGTATTTTTCACAGATGAGCCATGAGCGTGTCAGCATCGACCCGACGGTGATGGGCGGCAAGCCCGTCATCAAGGGAACGCGCGTCACGATTGAGCAAATCGTGCGAGAATGCGCGCGCGGTTTATCGCCGGCGGAGGTCGCAGAACAATATCCCCGGCTCCAGGCGGAGGATGTCGCGGCGGCCCTGCGCTTTGCGGCGGATTATCTGGCCGCCGAAATCACTGTCGCCGCCGAGTAGATGCGGTTCCTCGCTGACGAGTGCTGCCCCAGAGCTGTAGTTTCAGCACTGCGGAAGGCGGGTTATGACGTGCGCTATGCGGCCGAGACGAACCCAAGCGTCAGCGACCGGGACCTTCTCCAGATGGCGACGGCTGAACAGCGAGTCATCGTGACAGAGGACTTTGACTTCGGCGAGCTGCTGCTGCGCGACAAGCACGCTTCCTGCGGGGCTATAATCATGTTTCTGCCGCAGCTCAGTCCGGCGCAGCGTGCGGAGCGCCTCCCCAAAGCGCTTTCGACGCCCGGCGTCGAATTCCAGTCTGCGATTTCAATCATCGAACCCCGCCGCCTCAGGCAAAGGTTGATCAATTCATGACAGGCGCAAGGCGCAATGCTCGAACGGTCCGCGCCCGCCGCGGATTGGAGAAGAAGGCGAAGCACTGGACGACGGAGGCCGCTGTCCGGATGCTGATGAACAATCTCGACCCCGAGGTCGCAGAGGATCCGCACGGGCTCGTCGTCTATGGCGGCATCGGCCGCGCGGCGCGCGACTGGGAATGTTTCGACAAGATCGTCGAAACGCTAGAGCGCCTCAACGAGGACGAGACGCTGCTCGTCCAGTCAGGAAAGCCGGTCGGCGTCTTTCCGACCCACAAGGACGCGCCGCGCGTCCTCATCGCGAATTCCAATCTCGTGCCGAAATGGGCGACCTGGGAGCACTTCAACGAACTCGATAAAAAGGGCCTCATGATGTACGGCCAGATGACGGCCGGCTCGTGGATTTACATCGGCACGCAAGGCATCGTTCAGGGCACCTATGAAACCTTCGTCGAGATGGGCCGCCAGCATTATGGCGGCGATCTCGGCGGGCGCTGGATCCTGACCGCGGGCCTCGGCGGCATGGGCGGCGCGCAGCCGCTCGCCGCCGTCATGGCGGGCGCTTCCTGCCTCGCGATCGAGTGCCAGCCCTCGCGCATCGAAAAGCGGCTGGAGACGCGCTATCTCGACGAGCAGGCGGACGATCTCGACGACGCGCTCGCGCGCCTTCAGCGCTACACGAAGGAGAAGCGCGCGATCTCCATCGGCCTTCTCGGCAATGCGGCGGAGGTCCTCCCGGAACTCATCAGGCGCGGCGTCAGGCCCGACGCCGTCACCGACCAGACCTCCGCGCATGATCCCGTCAACGGCTACCTGCCGATCGGCTGGAGCGTCGATCAATGGCTAGCCGCGCGCGAACGCGATCCGAAAGCCGTTGAGAAAGCCGCACGCGCCTCGATGGCGAAACATGTCGAGGCGATGCTCGCCTTTCGCGCGATGGGCGTTCCCGTCTTCGACTATGGCAACAACATCCGCCAGGTTGCGCGCGATGAAGGCGTGACGCACGCCTTCGACTTTCCGGGCTTCGTGCCGGCCTATGTGCGCCCGCTTTTCTGCAAGGGCGTCGGACCGTTCCGCTGGGCCGCGCTCTCCGGCGACCCCGAAGACATCTATCGCACCGACGCGCGCGTGAAGGAGCTCATCCCCGACGACACGCATCTTCACCGCTGGCTCGACATGGCGCGGGAGCGCATCAAGTTTCAGGGCCTGCCCGCGCGCATCTGCTGGGTCGGCCTTGGGCAGAGGCACCGCCTCGGCCTCGCTTTCAACGAGATGGTCGCACGCGGCGAGGTGAAGGCGCCGATCGTCATCGGCCGCGATCACCTCGACTCAGGCTCCGTCGCCTCGCCCAACCGCGAAACGGAAGCGATGAAGGACGGCAGCGACGCCGTATCCGACTGGCCGCTTCTCAATGCCCTTTTGAACACGGCGAGCGGCGCCACATGGGTCTCGCTGCACCACGGCGGCGGCGTCGGCATGGGCTATTCGCAGCATGCCGGCATGGTGATCGTCGCCGACGGCACCGAGGACGCCGCGCGGCGGCTGAAGCGCGTCCTCTGGAACGATCCCGGCACCGGCGTGATGCGCCATGCCGATGCGGGATATGAGATTGCGGAGGATTGCGCGCGAGAACAGCGATTGGATTTGCCGATGATTAGGTGACGCCGTTCGAAGCGCTCTCCGCCTGCTGGACATTTCACCGCGAAAGTATTACATGGCAGGGAAGAGGTATTACCGATGACCGAAACGACAGTCACCAGCAAGGGTCAAGTGACCATTCCACGGGCGCTCCGTGACCGCTTGGGCCTGCGCGCCGGGGCTAAAGTCGTATTCAGTCTGGATGAAACGGGACGAGCTTACTTGAAACCTGCTAAGCCGGTGAAAACCGCCGCCAGCCGCTTCGAGAAAATGCGCGGCACGGCCACCGCCGGGCTTTCCACCGAAGCGATCATGGCGCTGACGCGCGGACGCCGCTGAGCGCAAATGGCGACGCTCGCCGACACGAACGTCCTTCTTGATGTTGCGACGGACGATCCGCGCTGGGCGGACTGGTCGATAAAGGCGCTGGACAAGGCTTCGATGGAGGGCGCTGTCGTCATCAACGCGCCGATCTATGCCGAGCTGTCGATTGGTTATGAAAGAATTGAAGAAGTCGATCGGCTTTTGGCGGCGACGGAAGTGAAGCTTGTCGAGATTCCCCGCGCCGCGCTGTTTCTCGCCGGGAAGGCGTTCCAGAACTATCGTCGCGACGGAGGAACGCGAACCGGGGTCCTGCCCGATTTCTTCATCGGCGCTCACGCTGCGGTGGCGGAGATGCCGCTCATCAGCCGCGACCAGCGCCGCTACCGCAAATATTTCCCGACGGTGCGACTGATCGCGCCGGAATGACTCGCCTGAAAGGCGTTTAATGATGAAAACGATCGCCCTTTCCCCCGGCGCTGTCACCCTCGCCGATCTCCGCGCGATCTGGAACGGCGCGGGCGTTTCGCTTTCCGCGGAAGGCTTCGCGGCCGTGGAGAAAGCCGCTGCGAGCGTCGCGCGCATCGTCGCGTCGAATGAAACCGTTTACGGGCTCAACACCGGCTTCGGGCTCCTCGCACACACGCGCATTCCAAACGACCGGCTTGTCGAACTGCAGAAAAAGATCGTCCTGAGCCACGCCTGCGGTCTCGGCGCTTCGCTGGACGATCGCATCACGCGGATGATCCTTGCGCTGAAGGTCGTCGGCCTTGCGCGCGGCGCGTCGGGCGTCAGGCGCGTCGTCGTCGAGCGGCTGCTGGAGTTTCCGAAGCGTGATCTCCTCCCCGTCATTCCGGAGCAAGGCTCTGTCGGCGCCTCAGGCGATCTCGCCCCCCTCGCCCATATGACGGCAGCGATGATGGGCGTCGGCGCCGCGCGCTTCAAAGGCGAGACGATGCCGGCCGCACAAGCGCTCCGCGTAGCAGGACTTGAGCCGCTGGAGCTCGGGCCGAAGGAAGGTCTCGCCCTTCTTAACGGCACGCAGGTCTCGACCGCCATCGCGCTCGACGCCCTCTTCAAGGCGGAGCACGTGTTCGGCGCAGCGCTCTGCGCCGGCGCCTTGTCGGTCGACGCGCTGAAAGGCTCAATGGCGCCCTTCGATCCGCGCATTCACGCGCTTCGCGGCCAGCCCGGCCAGATCGACGTCGCGCGCGCGATCCGCGCGCTGCTCGAAGGCAGCGCGATCAACCTCAGCCACATCGACTGCGACCGCGTGCAGGACCCCTATTCCTTCCGCTGCCAGCCGCAGGTGATGGGCGCGGCGCTCGACCTTCTTCGGCACGCGGCGAAGACGCTGACCATCGAGGCGAACGCCGTCACCGACAATCCGCTGATCTTTCCGGATACGGACGAAGCGATTTCGGGGGGCAATTTCCACGCCGAACCTGTCGCCTTCGCGAGCGACATGATCGCCATGGCGCTTTGTGAAACGGGGTCCCTCAGCGAACGGCGCGTCGCCATTCTTGTCGATCCGAAGATGAGCGGTTTACCTGCTTTTCTGGTCGAGGACGGCGGCGTCAATTCGGGTTTCATGATCGCGCAGGTGACGGCGGCGGCGCTCGTCAGCGAGAACAAGTCGATGGCCTTTCCCGGCAGCGTCGATTCAATTCCGACCTCCGCCAATCAGGAAGACCATGTTTCGATGGCGACGGGCGCGGCGCGCAAAGCGGGGAAGATCGCCGTCAACGCCGCAGGCGTCATCGGCATCGAGCTGCTCGCCGCCGCGCAGGGCCTTGAATTTCACGCGCCGTTAAAGACGTCGGCGCCGCTCGAACGCGTCAGGAGCGCGGTAAGGGCCAAGGCCGCGCCGTGGACGCAGGACCGCTATTTCGCGGACGAGCTTGCGGCGCTCCAGCAGGAAACGCTCGAAAATCCGCTCTTTGTGGAGCTTCCGGCGATTTCGCTTGGCCCCTGACCGCTTCGTCGCGCTATCGCCTCGCTTGGCGCCGAATTGCGGCTCCGTCAGTTGCCCGGCGCGGGGGCGGGCGGCATTCTCCGCCGCCGAATCACGAGGGCGCGAGAAACGCGCCCGAAACGGGTAAGGAGACATCATCTTGAAGAAACATCTCGCCGCCTCTGCGGCCGCCATCGCCATCGCGCTCGGAGGCGCGCCTTTGATGACCGATTTCGCCTATGCGCAGGAAACGTCCTCCGCTGAAGCCGCTCCGGCGACGATCGCGCCCGACAGCCCGATGATCGCCGACTGGACCGGGCCCTATGGCGGCGTGCCTCCGTGGGACAAGATCGCCGTCGCCGATTTTGTTCCCGCCTTCGACCACGCGATCGAAGCCGCGCGCGCCGAGATCGCCGCCATCACGGCGAACCCGAAAAAACCGACCTTTGAGAACACGATGATCGCGATGGAGAAAGGCGGCGCCGAGCTGACGCGCCTCGTCAATCTCTTCGGCGTCTATTCCGGCAACCTCAACACCGGGGAAGTGCCGGAGATCGAGCTTGTCGTCTATCCGAAGCTCGCGGCCTTCGGCGATGAGGTGAACCAGAACGAAGCGC
>CAZOEB010000003.1:0-75796 GCA_964578685.1 uncultured Caulobacterales bacterium | reverse complement strand
AAACGACATATTGTTCAAGCTGCGCGGTCTGGCGCAGCGTCGTCGTGATGAAGTCGACAGCCGCCTGGCTTGGCGCGCCGACGCCAAAGAGGTTCACCGGCGCGCACGCGCCCGTTCCCGGCGTGAAGGTGTTGAAGCCCGGGAAAACCGCGCCGTTCGGCAGGAACGCGGCGCCGGGCTCCGCTGTCGGATCAAGCTCCGACCGGCAGACGATATTGCCCGAGCCGTCATCGACGGCGTCCGCGGCGGCGTAGAGCCGGTCGACGAGGATGGCGTTGCGATTGATCGATTCGAACTCCGTGCGGCCGTAATTGCCCGAAATCTCATAACGGAGGTTATCGTTGAGATCGCCGCGGAAGCCGCTGACGAAGCGCATCGACTCGCGCTTGGCGTCGTCGCGGTTGTTGCCGAAATCGACGAGGTCGCGCCCGAGGAAGACGATCACGTCGTCAAGATCGAAGAAGCCGGGATTGTCGCCGACGAAAGTCTCGATGGCGGTGCGCAGGTTGGTCGGAATATAGGGATTGTCGATCGCGATCGGCAATGAGTCGTAGAAGCTGTTGACGGAGCCGCCTTCCGTAAAGGTCTTTGAACGGACATATTTCGCTTCGCCGAACCAGACAGCCGCCGGGCTGAACTCGTACTTGCCGAGGACGTTGAAGTTGAAGCGCTGGTCCTGCGGCAGGATCGACTGATTGTCGAGGCCGGTGAACGTGCCGTCGCCGCCGAACTGATCGATGTCCGAAGAGATGAGGCCGTCCACGAAAGGCCTCGCGGCGCCGCCTGGCGTGTCGACGACATGGCAGCCCGCAAAGCCGGCGAAGCGCTGGTTGATCGTGCCGTTCGAGGTCTGGACGCAGTCCTCAACGCCGTTGTTGTCGAAGTCGAACACGACGCCGTCGGCGCCGAGATTGATGCCCGAAAGGTCGCTGCCGAAAATGTCCGTGAACGGATCGCCCGGATAATAGCTTAGGAACCCGTCGCCGAAGAAATCGACGCCGATGATGCTGCCGTAATTTGAAACGCCGAACCGGAAATTGTCGGCGACGATGAACGGTCTTGCGTTCGCAGCGCGGTCGCACAGCGAAGAGAACCCTGCGCCGAGCGTCGGGTCGCCGGGGCTGCAATAGAAGCTGAGCTGATCGCCGAGAAGGAGCGGGTCAAGGCCGAACCGGGAGACATCGTCAGCCTGAATCCGCAGCGCCGGATTGGCGCCGTCGGTCGCGATGCGGTCGCCGCGGGTATGGTCGCGTTCGCCCTGACGCAACAGCGATGCGCGCTCATAGGTGAAGTTGCCGGCGACGTTGCCGCGCCCGTCCGCAAAGTTTTTGCCCCATGTCGTCGAGACGAAATAGATCGGCGCGTCGAACTCTTCATCCGCGGAAGCCTGCACGCGGGTTTCAAAGCCCTCGAAGTCGTCCTTCAGGATGAAGTTGACGACGCCGGTGACCGCGTCGGAGCCGTAAATCGCCGACGCGCCCCCGGTCAGAACATCGACGCGCTCGACGAGCGCCGCCGGTATCGTGTTGACGTCGACCGCGGCCGTGCCGGCGAGACCGGCGACGTGGCGGCGGCCGTTGACGAGGACGAGCGTCCGATCGACGCCGAGATTGCGGAGGTCGAGGATCGAGCCCCCAGCGGCGTTCGTGCCTGTGTTGTCCGCCGTCGTAAGCGAACCGATCAGCGCCGGCACGTCGTTGACGACATCGACGAGGTTGATGTCGCCCGACAACGTCACAGTCTCCGCGCCAAGGCTGGTGATCGGGTTCGGCGCTTCAAGGTTTGGATCACGCGCGATCCTGGTGCCGGTGACGACGACTTCATCGCCGGCGGCGGATTCGGATTGGGCAAAGGCCGGCGCGGCGACGGCGATTGCAAGCAATGATGCGCCCATAAAGGCGGCAGGCGACCCGCGACGGGTCGCAAACAATGTCGACATTGAGCCCTCCAGAGACGTCGAAGTTGAAATCTGCAGCCGGGTGAGCGCCGGCCGTCACAGAACAGTTAACTATGAGAATTGCAGACCGGCCAGCGATTCCTTCTAATCTTGACTGTCCAACTGGATGAAAACGCTGAAACAACAGCCCATCGTGGCAATTATGCCGCAAATGCGAAATGGCCGACAAAAAGCCGCCCGGAATGCGGGCGGCTTTCTGCTCAATTAGGAGAATTGACTACGAAGAATAGAATTCGACGACGAGGTTCGGTTCCATCTTCGCCGCGTAGGGAACTTCAGCGAGTTCAGGAACGCGGACGTAAGTCGCCGTCATTTTCTTCGGATCGACGTCGATGTAATCGGGGATGTCGCGTTCAGCCGACTGCAGCGCTTCCAGAACGAGCGCCATGTTCTTGGCCTTGTCCTGGATTTCGATGACGTCGCCGGGCTTGCAGCGATAGGACGGAATGTTGGTGCGGCGGCCGTTGACCTTGACGTGGCCGTGATTGACGAACTGGCGCGCGGCGAACACCGTCGGCACGAACTTCGCGCGATAGACGATGGCGTCGAGCCGGCTCTCCAGAAGGCCGATCAGGTTTTCGGCCGAGTTGCCGCGCTGACGGATGGCGTCGTTATAGATTTTCTCGAAGTGCTTTTCGGTGATGTTGCCGTAATAGCCCTTGAGCTTCTGCTTCGCCTTGAGCTGCAGGCCATAGTCAGAGGTCTTCTGCTTGCGCGCGGCGCCGTGCATGCCGGGGCCGGTTTCGCGCTTGTTGACCGGGGATTTCGGGCGGCCCCAGATGTTCTCGCCCATCCGGCGGTCGATCTTGTATTTCGCATTAAGGCGCTTCGTCATTGTCGTTCTCTCATCGGCGCGCTCCGGCAGGGAATTAATTTTCCCCGCGATTCCAACGGCGGCGGCGCGCCACCCGTCATGAAGCCGGCGTCTCTAGCGGCGGGGCCCTGCCCTGTCAAACCGCTGGAAACGAAAAAGCCCGGCGTCGGCCGGGCCTTTCCAGAAGCATTTCAACCCCGATCAGGCGGTCTTGCGACGGCGGGTGAAGCCGAGGCCGGCAAGGCCAGCGCCCATCAGCCAGATCGCGCCCGGCACCGGGATGACCGTCTCGCCGAATTCGGTGAAGTTGCTGAGGCCGGCGGCACGAAGGCCATTACGATCCCACTCGATCGTCAGCTCGCCGCCGCTGTTGTTGAAGAGGAAGATTTGCGTGTTCGCCAACTTTAACGCGATCCAGAGAGCCGAGGTCGTGAACGAGAACAACGAGTCGTCATCATCATCGACGTTCGTGCGAGCGCCCGTCATGAAGCTGGTGCCCGCGAGCGCGTTAAGCGCGAGGGCGGTCTCTTCCGGATTGTCCGGATTGAATGAATAACGATCGGCCGTCATGTTCGAGAGCATGCCGGGCGTACCGGTGAGGCCAGGACCCACCATGTCCGTGATTGTGCCGCCGACGATAGCCTGGCACGAGGGCGTGCAGGTCACGGTCGCCGTGCCGTCAACAGTGATGACATTGGCGCTGGCCGACGTTACGGCTGCGAAAGAAAGCGCCGCAGCGGCAGCGACTAGTCCTACGAAACGCATTGGGTGACTCCCCTGATATCCCACAGCCGATCGCATCGGCCCTGCAGTTCCCTACTGCAAGTTAACGGCCACACAAGACTTTTAAGACAAAATTTAGGGTGACGCTCGAAATCGCGATGCTGCTAGTGCGAAAAAGATACTAAATTCCCCGTTTTGGGGCCGCAACGATTATCCTGCAACCAGTGCGTGCATTCGGCGACCCCGCTGGAAATCGACTGCTGGATCGCCTTAATGGCGGCGACCGCAACAGGACCCCTCCGAGATGAAACGAAACGATCGCGCTTCGCTGCGCCCGGCCCTCGTCCTCTTCGTGCTTGCGGCGTCCGCTTGTGGAAAAAGAGAGGCCGCGACTGCGCCCACGCCCTCGCCCGCCGACCCGATTGAGGCCGTCGCAGCGGAGCCGGTCGAGAACCGCCGGCGCGATCCTTTCACCTATGCGAATTACGACGCCGTGCGCGTCAGCGACCTCGCGCTTGAGGCGAGCGTGCTTTTCGATGAAAAGGTTCTCGACGCCGTCGCAACGCTGACGATCGACCGGGTGGACGCCGCCGCCGCAACGCTTGTTCTCGACACGAACGATCTCGACATCGCGCTTGTTGAAGCGGGCGACGGCGAGACTTTCGCCCCCGCCGCGCACACGCTCGGGTCGGACGATCCGGTCCTTGGATCGAAGCTGACGATCGAACTCCCCGAGGGCGCAACGAAGGTGCGGATCGCCTATCGCACCTCACAGGGCGCCGAAGCGCTGCAATGGCTCACGCCGGAGCAGACGAGCGGCAAGAAGCGGCCCTTCATGTACAGCCAGAACCAGTCGATCAACGCGCGCTCGATGGCGCCGGTGCAGGACACGCCCGCCGTGCGCATGACATGGTCGGCGATCATCCGTACCCCAACGGATCTTCGCGCCGTGATGAGCGCTGAGAACGATGTCGGACCGACTGACGGGGAATACGCTTTCCGCATGCCGCAGCCCGTGCCGGCCTATCTTCTGGCGATCGCCGCCGGCGACATCGTCTTCAAGCCGCTCAGCGAGACGATCGGCGTTTACGCCGAGCCGTCCGTCGTTGACGCCGCCGCCGCCGAATTCGCGGACACGCCCGCGATGGAGCGCGTCGCCTCGTCCCTTTACGGACCTTATCAGTGGGGCCGGTACGACCTCCTTATCCTGCCGCCCTCCTTTCCGTTCGGCGGCATGGAAAACCCGCGCCTGTCGTTCATGACGCCGACGCTGATCGCCGGCGACAAGAGCCTCACCGGCGTCGTCGCGCATGAACTCGCCCATTCTTGGTCGGGCAATCTCGTGACCAATGCGACCTGGAGCGACGCCTGGCTCAATGAAGGCGTCACGTCCTATGTCGAGAACCGGCTGATGGAAGCGGTTTACGGCCGCGACCGCGCGCTGATGGAACAAGCGCTCTCGCTCGAGGACCTGAAGGCGGAGATCGCCGACATCGAAGAACCCGCGCTGACGAGGCTTCGCCTGCCGATGGCGCTCGATCATCCGGACGACGCTTTCAGCGACGTCGCCTATGTGAAGGGCCAGTTCTTCCTGCACTTCCTGGAACAACGCTACGGGCGCGGCGCGTTCGACGCCTTCCTCAAAAGATGGTTCGAGACGCAGGCGTTCAAGGCGGCGACGACGGACGATTTTCGCGCCTTTCTCGTCGACACGCTCGTATCGGCTGATCCGAATGCGGCGAGCCTCGACGAGATCGACGAATGGATAGACGGCGAAGGGATCCCCGCGACGCTGACGGCGCCGAAGGCGGAAGCCTTCGAAAAGGTCGACGCCGCACGCGCGGACTGGCTTCAAAGCACCGCCCAGGCTTCCTCTATGGCGAACGCCGGCTGGACCGTTCAGGAATGGCTGCGTTTCATCAATGGTCTGCCCGCAGATGTTCCCGCCGGGCGCCTGCAAGAGCTCGATCTCGCCTTCGACCTGACGAACAGCGCAAACGCCGAGATCGCCTTCGCCTGGTACATGAAGGCGATACCCGCCGGCTATGCGCCCGCCCTGCCCGCCGCCGGGAACTTCCTCACGCGGGTCGGGCGCGGAAAATTCCTCTATCCGCTTTACCGCGCGATGAAGGAAAACGGGAATCTAGCGGGGGCCGAGCGCATCTTTGAAAAAGCGCGGCCGCTCTATCACCCGATCGCGCAGCGGCGCGTCGCGGACATCCTGCAGGCGCAGAATTGACGATGGAACTGATCTCGGGACCGCTGAGCCTCTTCGGGAAGAAGGTCGAAATCGCGCTCGCCGAAAAGGGCATCCCGTTCGAGCGCGTGCTTGCGCCCTTCACGCAGACCCAAGGCTACGCGCCGCGCCATCCGCGCGTCGTCGCGCACAACCCGAAGGGCCAGGTGCCGGTGCTCTTCGACGGCGACCTCTCGCTCTATGATTCGACGGTCATCATCGAATATCTCGAGGACGCCTATCCGGCGCCGCCGCTGTTTCCGGCGGCCCCAGCTGCACGCGCGCGATGCCGTCTCCTCGAATTATACGCGGACGAGGTCATCCTCGCGTCGATCCGTCCGCTGATGCATCGGACCGAGCCAGGGGCGCGGGAGCGCGCCGATTGGGCGGCGCGCGAGGCGACGGCGGCGCAAAGCATCGCGGTGCTGCCGACTCACTTTGCCAAAACCGAGGCCGATCTCGCCGGGGGCGATTATCTCTGCGGGACTTTCAGCGCCGCCGACATCGCGACCTTCCTCCAGTATTTCTACGCGCAGCGCCTCGGCGGCCCCTCGATGAAGCCCTTCGCCCGCCTTATGGAATGGTACCGACGCGTCGGCGCGCGGCCAGCGGTCGCCGCCGTCGTCGCCGAAACGCTCGCCGCCGACGCGCGCCTCTCCGCACCGGTCGACGGCGCGCACAAGGACACGGACTGATTGCTGCTGCGCGCCTTTGGCCGGCCCCACCCGCAGGGCTTTGCGGACTCCTGAATGACGACTTGCCGCTGGGGCATTTTATCCCCGGCTGTTGACGAAAGGCCGATCCGCGCCGACGTCTCGTCCGCGACCGAAATCGCTCTTAGGGAGAAAGTCCGATGCTGATGGTTCCGGACCCCGCCGCAAGTCAGACCGACGACGCTGACACCCTCTTCCATCGCCGGCGACCGCAAGGCCCGCGCGACGCCTTCGCGCTCGGCGTGACGCGGGCTCTGCGGTTCATCGCGGACACCTTCTTCGCCAAACGATACGGCCACAGGGCCGTCGTTCTCGAAACTGTCGCCGCGGTGCCCGGCATGGTCGGCGGCATGGCGCAGCATCTGCGCTCCCTGCGGCGCATGAAGGACGACGAGGGGTGGATCAAGACCCTGCTTGAAGAAGCCGATAATGAGCGGATGCACCTCATGACTTTCATCGAGATCGCCCAGCCCTCCTGGTTCGAACGGCTGCTCGTCCTGCTGGCGCAAGGCGTGTTCTTCAACCTTTACTTTGTGGTTTACCTGTTCTTTCCGCGCACCGCGCATCGCATCGTCGGCTATTTCGAGGAAGAAGCCGTCGTCAGCTACACGCAGTATCTTGAGGAGATCGACGCCGGCCGCCATCCGAACCCGCCTGCGCCGCGCATCGCGATCGACTATTGGAACCTTCCCGAGACCGCGACATTGCGCGACGTCGTCGTCGCCGTGCGCGCCGATGAAGCCGGCCACCGCGACGTCAATCACCGGATGGCGGACGCGCTCGCCGATCCGGCCCGGCGTGTCAGCGCGGACGCGATCAAATCCGGCTCCGTTCCGGCGCAGGCGTCGCGTTAACCGGCGAATTCCGTCAGGCTGAGATTGTTGCCGTCGGGGTCGTTGAACCACGCCACCTTCGCGTTGCCGTCCGGCGCCGTCCAGACGCCGTCGTCCGACTGACCGAAGCCCGGGTAGACGATGAATTTGACGCCCTTTTTCGTCAGGATACGCATCGTTCCGGCGATATCCTCGACTTCGAACCCGAACACCGTGTGCGCGTGCGGCGTCCAGTCGTTTATCGTCGACAGGCGAATGACCGCGCCGCTCAATCCCAGCACCGCCGCATAGGGGTCTTCCGCCAGCAACGGCAGTCCCAGCGTCTCTCGATAGAAAGGAAGGCTCTTCGCGCGGTCGCGCGTGGCGATGATGACGACGGGTTTGGCGGATGCAAGCACGGTCATCTGCACTGTTCCTTTTTGTCTTCAAGGTCGAGGTTGCCTTGGCGGGCGCTTCCGGGCGATGGAGCGTCATGGCGAGGCGAGCCTATCACCATGGCGATCTCCGCGCGACTCTCATCGCGCTGGCGACCGCGCACATCGCGCGCGAAGGCGTCGAGACCTTAAGCGTGCGCGCGCTCGCGAAAGACGCCGGCGTCGCGCATCGCGCCGCCTATCAGCATTTTCCCGACAAGGACGGTCTGATCGCCGCCGTATTGACCGACGCCTATGCGGCGCTCGCGGAGCGGTGCGCTGCGGCGACGGCCGATGCAGATACCGTCGAAGCGCGGCTGCTGGCGGCGGCGCGCGCCTACGCTGACTTCGCCGCACAATCCCCGCAGCTCTTCCTCGCGATGACGGGTCCGCGCGTCAACCAGTCAGGCGAGCACAAGGAACTTGAAGCAGCGCTTGCGCGCGCCTGGCGCTACATCGCAGGGCCGATCGGCGAGGGCGTCGACGCGGGTCTCTTCACGCTCGCCGACAAGCGCGCGGCGGCGGCGATCTTCTGGGGCGGTCTTGTCGGCGTCCTCACGCAAGCGGCGCTCGGCCGGTTGAAGCTGAAGGCCGCCGAGAGAGCGGCCTTCGTCGAGGTGGTGGCCGAACGCCTGATCGCGGGGCTGAAGGCGTAACCGGCAAGGCTTGACTTCGCCGCCGCGCCGCCCAATGTATCCATTGGATACTTTGAGGACGGATCATCATGCTGACGCGGCTCGCCGCGCGCCTCGACACGTCGGGCGCGGAAAAGAAAATACGCGCCTTTCGGGAAGGCTGGCCGGCGAAGACGCGCGATGACATCCGATTCTTCGACACCGGCGTCACGCAATACCGCTATCGTGAGCGGGGGAGCGGGCGGACGATCGTTTTCGCAGCCGATCCGCCGGTCACGCTTGAAATGTACGACACGTTGATCGCGACGTTTGCGCAGCGGTTTCGCGTCATCGTCGTCGAGCTGCCGGCGATGGGGTTCTCGGCCGCGCGCGCAAGCTATGGTTTCGGTTTCCGGGAGTCCGCTGACGATATCGCCGCATTTCTGAAAAGCGTCGCGGGCGAAGGCGCGATTCTCGCCTTTTCCTGTGCGGCGGGCATGGCCGCCGTCGATATCGCTGCGCGTCACCCTGCCCTCGTCTCGGCGCTCGCGCTCATCCAGACGACCGGCTGGGAGGGTTTTCAGCGCTGGCGCGCCGCGCGCGATCCGAAGAAGATCCTCGCAAAGCCGTTCCTCGGCCAGATCGCCATGCGCAAGATGGGCGAGCGGCGCGCGCCCGACTGGTTCAGGCTGGCGACCGGGAACCGGGCGATGGTCGAGCCCTTTTGTCAGTGTACGGCGGAAACGATGTCGCACGGCGCCGGCTGGACGCTCGCCAGCGCCTATCAGCGCTTTCTCGCGCCCGGCCCCTCCCCCATCGGCAGGCCGACGCAGCCGATCCTCGTTCTCTGGGGCAAGGCGGACAGAAGCCACGGCCCCGACGCGCCGGCGAACGCAAAGACGCTGGGCGATCATGTCCGCGTCGTCGAGATCGAACATGTCGGCCATTTCGGCGATCTCGAAGACACGGCCTTCGCCTACCGGCTCATCACGGAGCGGCTCGACGCCGTCGCGATGACGCGTTCATAGTCGGCGCGCGGCGGCGCGTCATGCGTCCAGCGGCATTCGGCTCCGTCGCACAGGCGCACATAATCTTCGACGATCGCCGCCTGCTGTTCATAGCCGTAATCGAGAAACGCGCGCGCCGGATCGAGCCGGTAGCGATAGACGCGCGACAACAAAATTTCGATGCCGCTTCGCCGCAGCGCCTGATACTGCCAGACATGAACAAGCTCATGCGCGAGATGCGCGCGCTCTGCGAGCGAGCGCGCCTCCGCCGGCGCGCCGGGCCAGAAGATGCGCCCCCCGCGCACGACGCTGATCCGCATCATCGCCGCATAGGGATTGTGCGCGCGATCCAGAATGCGGACAGCCGAAAAATCAACCCCCGCCGCAAGCGGCGGGGGCAGGAGCGAGATCTCTGCTTCTGTCAGAATTCTATGGATACGCTTTGAACGCAACGTCTCCGGAAGAGCGCCGATCAAGAATCCACATTAGCGTCAGGAGCGACGCTTGGGACCGACATCAATTCTGCGCCCTCGGGAAGGGTCGGCACGCCAAGATATGTGTGCGACAGGCCGCCATCTGCCTTATACGTAGCGGTTACCGTCACATATTTCTTGTCTTTTGTGGCTTCGATTGGCGTACCGGCAACTTCCCATACTCCCAAGGTCGCAACATCCAGCAGACCATGCATGGCAGCACGGCCAGCTGATCCACGCTTTAGTTGATATCGGTAGCTTTCCATCGTTTCACCATTAGCAAGCTTGGCGACTTGAATGATCTGCACGCTGTCTTGGTTCAAAAAGCAATCACGCGTTTGGCACGCTTGAACCTGCTCCAATTTCACGCCGCCTGTCCGAGCCGCCATCGCTACAGAACAACCGCCGGCCGCTACCGAAAGAAACAAAATAGCCAATAGTGAAACATTTGGCTTCATGATGATCCCCTCGTTCTAAGTTAACCAAATTGTTATCTGGCAAATTGAGGGGAAGTCAACACTTCAAGAAGCTTGCTTCAATCCCCAAACCACGCCGCATGAAATCCGAACGGCACACGTTGCGGCAGCGCGACCCGGGCGACAGGGCCGCGGGCGATGTCCTTCGCATCGAGGACGATAAACTCGGAGCCGTCTTTCGCGGCGTCATAGACAATCGCCAGAAGATAGCCTTCGTCTTCGCCGGCGCCTGCGGCGGCGAACGCCGCTTCGCTGGGGAAACGCCCCTTGCCGAGCTTGCAGACGTTTGTTCGTCCGCCATTGAGGTCGAACTTCACGATCTCAGTCCCGAGATTGAAGCCCGCGTCGTCGCCGCCATGCGTCGTCACCGCATAGCCGTAACGATAGGGGAGCCCGGCGCGATGGTCGGCGACGCGCGGAAACTCGATCGGATGATCGTCAAGCGTTTCGCCTTTCGCGGCGCCGGTCTTGAGGTCAAGCCGGAAGCGGTGGAGATGCGCGGGGGCGTCAAATCCCTTCACCCACATTTTCTCATAGCGCGCGACGTCGAGCACGACGGCGTCGCCGTCATCGAAGGCGTTGAGCGGGTGGAAGACATAACAGCTCGGAATGTCGAACCATTTGAGGTCCGTCGCCGCCCCGTCGCGCGGCATGACGCCGAGGCGCGCGGGGTACTCCTCACTCCACTTATAGGGCATCGTGCCCCGCATCGCGCCTTCCATGTCGAAGACGATGGGGAGGTCCATGAAAATGACATGGCGGCGCGTCACGCCGAAATCATGGATCATCGTCGGCCCGCCGACCGGAATCTCCGTGGACTGAACAAGCGCGCCCGACCGATCGAAGCGGTGATAGACGAGATAAGGCGGCATGAAGGAATAGCCGAAGCCGAGCATCTCGCCGGTTTCGGGGCAGACTTTCGGATGCGCCGTCAGCGCCGTCGCCAGCTTGCCGCCGAAATCGGTCCAGCCCGTCGTTTCCAGCTCAGGCGTGATCTCATAGGGGAAATGCGCTTCCTCGACAGCGAGAATGCGCCCGGCATGACGGACGATGTTGGTGTTCGCGGTCGAGAGCGTCTTGTCCATGATGTAGGACATGTCGCCCGGCGGATGGTTCGCGCGGCGGAACGCGGTGTCGACGTACCGATTCCGGTACCAGCGCGCGCGGCCGTTTTCGACCCTGACGCCATGAATCATGCCGTCGCCGAGAAACCAGTGCCCCGTCGCCCCGCGCGCCGGGTTCGGCCCGGTGCGCATGAAGACGCCGGAAAGCTCCGGCGGCAGCGCGCCGTCGATCGGAAGGTCGAACGCCTCGACCTCTTTTTCGACCGGCGCAAAATTGCCGGAAAGCCACCAGGATTTTCGCTGCGCGCCGTCGGGCATGGTCCTCTCCAATCAACCGAGGGCGACACCCTAGCCGCTCAGGGTCTCCGCCGATACCTCCGGCCGTAACGCCAGCGCCTTCACCGCGGAGCCGTCGAGCGGACGGCGCACCGCCGCTGCGAATTTCTCATGATAGAGCGGGTGCTCTGTTTTCATGAGGCGATCCCACCAGGTGAAATAGAGTCCGTAATTCCAGCCGGCCTGCGCGTGATGGAGATCGTGATGCGTGACCGTCGTCATCCAGTCGAAGAGCGGGCGTCCGTCGCGGCGCGCGGGGAAAAGTTCATAGCCGCAATGGCCGATGACATTCCGGAGGATCATATGGGCGAGAAAAAGGAAGATCGCCGGCTGTGAGACGGGAATGAAGATCAAAACCAGCGTCACAAACGCGCCATGCACCGCCGCCTCCAGCGTGTTGAAGGAATAGGCCGTGAACGGCGACGGGTTGTGGGATTTGTGGTGCAGCCGGTGGACGCGGCGGAAGAGGCGCCGGTGATGCATGAGCCGGTGCGTCCAGTAGAAAAACGCGTCATGAAGGACGATTAGAACGGCGACCGACACCCAGAACCACGGCCAGCCGAGCGCGGCCGGGTCGTCGTAACTTTTGAGGACCCCCGTCTCGGTCCCGGCGATCGAGAAGAGCGCGACGCTGGCGAAGACGGCGCAGGCGCGTATGGACGCCGCGAGCTCGACGGCAAGCTGCCGGCGCGGCGGGGAGCCGGCGCGGATCTTCCGCTCGGCGAGCGCGCGCGCGAGCAGCACGTTGACGATCGCAAAGACGCCGACCGCGGCAAGGGCGTAACGCGACAGCTCGAACTGAAAGATGTGGATGAACCACGACAAGAACCAGTCGAGGCTGAAGGGAGCGGCGGAAAGGCGGGCATGATCCAACGGAGGGCTCCACGGCTGCGGCCCTTCCAATATCGGTCTGCAGCGCCCTCAAATTCTCCGCTAAACTCTGAAATCCTTGCGCGTTTTCAAAATCGATCAAAGATTTACGGAAACGCTCAGCCTTGGCCGAGCGCGCGGCGGCGAAACTCCGTCGGCGTTTCGCCGGTCGCTTCCTTGAACGCTCGGTTGAACGGCGCGATTGACCCGAAGCCGACCTCGAGCGCGACCTGAAGGACCTGCTTTTTCGCGTCCGCCGGGTCGGCGAGCAGCGCTTTTGCGGCGGGGATGTGCCAGGCGTTCAGAAACGCGGTGAAGTTCCGGTGCCCGAGTTCGCCGTTGATGAGCGCGCGGAGCTGATGTTCCGCCAGACCGACCTTCGCCGCGAGCGTCGCGACGGCGAGCCCCTCCTCCCGCCAGACGCCCTCCGCCATCAGCGTCATCAAGCGGTCATAAGCCGAACGGTCGGCAGACTTGAGGGGCGGCCCTTGCGGCGCGGGCGACGGCGCGGCCGCAATCGTCGGCGCCTCGCCGTCGAGAACGGCGGCGCGCATGCCGAGCAGCCAGACGCCGAAGCCGAGCGTCATCGTGAGGATTGCGTTCGCCTGAAAGACCAGCAGCCACGCCGGCGGATGGTCGCGATAGCCGACCGTCTCCTGATAGTTGATGGCGAACCCGGTGATCGCCACCGCAACCGCGAATATGACGCGAAACCGCCGCCGCCCTTCGACCAGATCGTCATTCAGGTAGCGCAGCGCCGTATACATCGCGTGCCCGAAGGCGCCGATCATGGTGACGCGCGCAAGGATCAGCGCGAAATCCCAATACCAGCCGCGAATGCTTATGAAATGCCCGATGACGAGCTGCCCAACGAAGAGAAGCGGGATGAGAACCGGCCAGCGCATCCGGAAGCTGTCATTGAAAAGTGAGAGCGCAAACCACCAGAAAATGACCGGCGCGATGATCGACAGCACGCGTATGGGGATGATGACCGGCCCCAGCGAATCGGAGAGCGGGTTCGACGTGTTGATGACGTAACACGCGGTCGAAATGATGAACGCCGCCCCGAGCCCGCGCCGCCAGGTGACAGGACGGCGCAGCAGGAAGGCGAACGCGATCAGCGCCTGCGCGCCGATCGTCATGCCCCGCAACAGCGTGTCGATGAGAAGTAGGCCGCCCGTCATCGGGACGGACGGTTCGGCCGCCCCGTGCGGGCTGTCAATGCGCCGGTCGCCGAGCCGCAGCTTGACGGCGGCGATTTATGTAACTACCAAGTTACTCATGATTCCAGGCCGGGACATGGATGCGGTCTTTTCCGCGCTCGCCCACGAGACGCGGCGGCGCATTCTCGACGTGCTGAAGGCGCGCCCGGGCGCCGGCGTCGGCGAAATCGCGGCGGAATTCGATGTCAGCCGCATCGCCGTCATGAAGCATCTTGCGGTCCTTGAAGACGCGAACCTCATCGTCTCGCGCAAGGACGGTCGCACGCGCCGGCTCTGGTTCAACGCCGCGCCGATCCAGATGATCTATGACCGCTGGACAAGCGATTACAGCGCCTATTGGGCCGGCGAGCTGACTCGCCTCAAATATCTTTCCGAAGCGCGCGCGCAAGGGGCGGGCGGGACAAAAAAAAGAAAAGGGAGAGGCTGATGACGGAGCGTCAGTATGCGGAAAAACAGATCTACCGGGTCATCATAAACGCGCCGATCGAGACCGTGTGGTCGGAGCTCATCAAGCAGACGTCGCCGCGGCCGTTCTTCTGGAATTCCTCATGGGACGCCGCGAAGATCGCGCCTGGCGAGCCCTTCCGGATGCTGTCCGCCGACAAGCGCGCCGTCGGCGTCGTCGGCGAGTTTCTGGAGATGAAGCCGCCGCACCTTCTGTCGCACAGCTTTCGCCTCACGTCGCTCGACGATCCGCCCTCAAAAGTGACGTACACGCTCAAGGAAACGGCGGAGGGCGTCGAGTTCTGCCTCATCACGGAAAACATCGTCGCGGGCTCGAAGAGCGTCAAGTCCATGGACGGCGGGGCGAAGTTCATCGTCGAGAATTTCAAGGCCTATGTTGAAACCGGCCGGGCGACCCTCAGCGCACGGATAATGAATGCGATTTTCGGATTGATGGGCGGCATGGTTCCAAAGGCGCTGCGCGCCGAGAACTGGCCGCTGGGCAAGCGGGCTTGAGGGAGAAAGAGAATGGCCGACCCCGAAGCGACGATGATCGCGAATTTCAAGGAGAAGACCGGCAGGACGCTCGACGACTGGTTGAAACTCGTCGCGAAGTCGGGCGGCGCCAAGCATGGCGAAATCGTAGGCATGCTCAAGAAGGAGCACGGCATGACGCACGGCTTCGCGAACCTGGTGGCGATGAAGCGCCTGAAGTCGGACGCCGGCAGCCTCGCCGAAGGCGGCGCCGATCTCGTCGCCGAACAGTATTCAGGCGAAAAGGCGGCGCTGCGGCCGCTCTACGACGCGATCATGAAAGCGGTCGGCGCTTTCGGTCCCGACATCGAAGTATCGCCGAAGAAAGCCTATGTCAGCCTGAGGCGATCGAAACAGTTTGCGATCCTGCAACCGTCGACGAAAACGCGTCTCGATGTCGGGATCAATCTGAAGGGTGCAGCGCCGACGGCGCGCCTCGAAGCGTCCGGGTCGTTCAACGCGATGGTCTCGCACCGGGTGCGCGTCGAAAAGAAGGCTGATGTCGACAAGCAGCTGATCGCGTGGCTGAAAGCCGCCTATGATGCGGCGTGATCGGCGACTGCGCAAAAGCGTTTCGGGCGGCTGCGAATTTATCTAATCCTTCGGCGTTCGCCGTTGGAGTCAGCATGCCCCTTCTTTCGCCCGCCGCCGTCACCGAGTCCGCCGCCTTCGCCGATCCGCGCGCCATTCATGCGCTGTTCCGGCGGCTGCGCGCCGAAGATCCGGTGACGCGCGTCGAGGTCGAGGGCTTGCCGCCGCTCTGGCTTGTCACGCGACACGACGACATCAAGGCGATCGAGAACGATCCTGAAACCTTCCTCGCTGGGCCGCGCACCGTATTGCAGACCTTGTCGCAGGAGGCCTTCAATCTCGAACGGCTCGGCGACCGCAACGGCCTGAAGACGCTCGTCCATATGGACGGCGAGGAGCACCGCAAGCACCGCCTGATAGCGCAGGGATTCTTCAACCGCTCAAATATCGAGAAGCTGCGGACGCAGACCGAGCGTCAAGCCGACCATTACATCGACAGGATGGCGGCGATGGCGCCGGCCTGCGACTTCGCATCGGACATCGCGTTCTGGTTTCCGCTGCGCGTCGTGATGTCGATCATGGGCGTGCCGCCGGAGGATGACGCCCATATCCTAAAACTGACGCAGCAGCTCTTCGGCTTCATGGACCCTGAGCTCGGCTACGGCCAGGAAATGGGCGAGATGGGCGTGTTGAAGGTGATCAGCGATTTCTCGGATTATGTGAATGCGCTGATCGCCGAGCGCCGCGCGCATCCGACCGACGATCTTGCGACCGTGCTGGCGACCGCCGAAATCGACGGCGCGCCGATCGACGGCTTCAAGCAGCTTTCCTATTTCATCCTCGTGACGACCGCCGGCCACGACACGACGAGCGCCTCGATCGCGGAAGGCATGAACGCCCTCATCGACGATCCCGCCGCGATGGCGCGGCTCAAAGCCGAGCCCGATCTTTGCGCGACCGCGGCCGACGAATTCGTCCGGCTCGCCGCGCCGGTGAAGCATTTCCTGCGCACGCCCATTCGCGACGTCGAGATCGCCGGCGTCTCCATCAAGGCGGGCGAGACGATCATGCTCGCCTTTTCTTCCGCCGCGCGCGACGAGAAGCATTTTTCAAACCCTGACGGCGTCACGGTCGATCGGCCCGTCAACCAGCATCTCGCCTTCGGGTACGGACCGCATGTCTGTCTAGGCAAGCACCTTGCGCGCATGGAGATCGAGGTGTTCTTCCGGCGCCTTCTCCCACGCCTTTCGCGCATCGAGCGGGCGGGGCCCGTTCAGTATACAGAGGCCGCCTTCGTCTCCGGCATCAAGAAGATGCCCGTTCGCTACCTCATGACATGACGGCCCCGATCATTCTCGTCGACGCCGACGCCTGTCCGGTGAAGGAGGAGGTCTACAAGGTCGCGCTGCGGCACGCCGTTCCGGTGACGGTCGTCACCAATGGCGGCGTGCGCGTTCCGGACCACCCGCTGATCGCGCGTGAAATCGTATCGGACGCCTTCGACGCCGCCGACGACTTCATCGCAGCGCGCGCCGATGCGGCGGCGATCGTCGTCACCGCCGACATTCTCCTTGCGGACCGGTGTCTCAAGAGCGGCGCCGCCGTCATCGCGCCGAACGGCAAGCCGTTCACCATGAGTTCGATCGGCGGCGCGATCGCGACCCGCGCGATCATGGCCGACCTTCGCGGGTCCGGCGATCCGACCGCGGGCGGCGGCCAGAAGCCGTTTTCGAAAGAGGACCGATCTCGCTTCCTTCAGGCCCTTGATGCGGCGATCATTGCGCGCCGGCGAAAACCTTAGGCCGCCGCGGGCGGCCCCGGCGGCCATGTCGTTTCATCGACCGTTGGGGCCGCAGCATTCGTGGATAGCGCGAAGCTCGCCTTGGCGACGCGTTCGAGGTCGGCGCAGATGCTGCGCGTCTTCTCACGCTCATGAACGAGCAGCTCGACCGCTCGCTGGCGCATCACCGATTGTTCCGCGATGCGCGCTTCCTCGCGCGCGCGCCGGCCCGCTTCCATCGCGTCGTCGTTCTCTATGTTGCGCTTCAAGTCGTCGATCGCCGCCGAGCTCTCGACGATCGCTTCGATCGGAAAATACTCGGTGAGGAAATGCTGATGGATGCGCGCGCGAAGGCTCATGTTGTCAATGTCGAACAATCGCTCGCGATTGCGCTCATAGACGCCGGCCTCGCGCTGGGCCATCCGGAACATGCGCTGCGTGACCGATCCCCAGGGATCGCCGATCTTCTGCGAGGCGATCGCCATGTCGATGGTGCGACCCATCGTCGTCAGGATCTCGCCGAAAAAGCGCGCCGCATCACGCTCGCGCCGCTTTCGGTTCATGCGGTCCTCGATCATTTCGGCGAAGAGCGCGCCGAGCGTCGCCAGCATCGCGCCGACCGTCACCGCAATGAGGGTGTCGAGATTGCCGACAAGGTCGAAAACCGTTTTGTTCATGGGCGTCTCACCCGCGCGCCAGCGCCTTCCCTGCTTTCGCTTCGCCCGTCTGGTGGCGAAGGAACGCGGGCAACAGCGCCATTTTCTCTTGCGCCTCGAGCCCGTCGGCGAGGCGGTATAGGTTCTGGTAGTAGAACGCCATCGCGGCGAAGCCGTTGAGCGCCTTGATCATATTGTTCGGCGAGGCGGGGCCGAAAAATCCGCTCCCGAGGCGCAGCGTTTTCTCATAAAGCGGCGCGGCTGCAATTTCACCTGAAAGAAGTTTCCGCGGCACGTCGGGATCAACGCACAAGGGCCGAGCGATGCCGATGAGGTCGGCGGCGCCGGCGCTGAGCGCTTCGTCCATGGCGGCGCGGCTGCGGAACCCGCCCGTCACCATCAGCGGCATTCTGGCGACGCGGCTCGCTTCCTCCGCGAACTGGAGGAAATAAGCTTCGCGGCGCCGGGTCGATTCCCGCTTGCGATCTTCAACGGCGGCCTCCATCCCGTCGATGTCCATCATTCGCGGCTGTTCGTAGGAGCCGCCCGACACTTCGAGAAAATCGACGCCCTCATCGTTGAGCCATCCGATCACGGTGAGGCAATCGTCGAAGGTGAAGCCGCCCTTCTGGAAATCCGAGGAATTGAGCTTCACCGCTACCGGGAACCCGGAGCCGACTTTTTTGCGCACCGCCGAGACCGTCTTCAACAGCAGCCGCGCGCGGTTCTCCAGACTACCGCCCCATTCATCCGTCCGCTGATTGACGCGCGGGTTCAAAAATTCGGAAATGAGGTAGCCATGCGCGGCGTGAACCTGCACGCCGGAAAAGCCCGCCGCCTTGCAGACGGAGGCGGCGTGCACGAAGCGCTCGATCACGTCGAGAATTTCCTCGCCGCCAAGCGCGCGCGGGCTGCCGAACTGGCCCCCCGGCAGATCGACGGCGACCGCGGACGGGGCGACCGGCGTCTTCGTCACATAAATCGGCGTCTGCCTTCCGGCGTGCGAAAGCTGCGCCATGATCTCGGCGCCGTCCGCCGTTGCAGCCGCCGCGTAAGCTTCGAGCGCCTTCATCGCCTCGGCGCTTTGAGCGCCTTCAATCGCGACATTGCCCGGGCGTTCGAGGTAGCGCCGGTCGATCTGGATGTTTCCGGTGATGAGCAGCCCCGCCCCGCCCTTCGCCCAGCGCGAATAGAGCGTCGCGTGCCGCGCCGTCGCGCGGTTCTGCGTGTCGGCGAGCCCCTCTGTCATCGCCGCTTTGACGAGCCGGTTCTTGAGCCGGACGCCGCAAGGCAGTGTCAGCGGATCGGCGATGGTGGTCATGGGTTCGTCCCGGCCCCTGCGAAAGTTACTCCGCAGGCTTCTTATCACCCTGATTCGGGGCAGGCAGGTCTGTTTCCCGGGAATGGCCATGCGGCGCGTTCGGCGAGATCGCGGCCGCCCTCAATCCTCCCCGCCGCTCGCCAGGCCGCGCCTGACGGCGATCCCTTGAGCTCACGGCGACGGACGCCCGGTCTCCGCAAGCCTTTAGCGCGGCGAAATCAAAGCGACTTCTTTGCATCAACCTCCTAGTCTTAACGTGCTGCCGCAAACTATTTCGCATCTCTGACTGTCCGTTAACCTTAACCTAACCTTTCTGCCCCGAATTGGCGTCGTGCGGGAGGTTCGTCCGCATGCCGATCGTTAAGGGATCAATTCTCATGCGCGCCGTTCTGTTAAGCCTTGCAGCCGCCGTCACGCTGGCCGGCCCGGCCGACGCCCGCACGGTCGGGTTGGCGGAGTTCTTCGCCTCCGGCGGCGGCGCGATGAGCGTCGACGGCGCGCGCATCGAATTGACGTCGCCGTCGACCGCGGCGTTTGAACCGCTGACCCGCGGCGAACAACGCGACGCCGCGCTCTTGCGCTGCACGGGCCCGCGCGGCCAGTTCTGCGTCGGCGCCCAGCGGCCGGAACGTCTCGAAGATCCTTCCCTCACGATCATCGTTGAGGAAGGCTTCAGCCTCAGCAAGCTTTCCTTCGGCGACCTGATCTCGGAAACCTCCTTCACCGCCCGCAATCCTTCCGTGATCTTCAACGGGATTTCCTACTCACTTGACGAGCTCTCCGGCCTGACGCTTGAGGGCGGGCGTGTGGTCATCAATCTTAATTCGCTGGCGGCTGCGGGGCTGTCGCTGCGCTCTTTTGAGATCACCGACCTGTCGACGCCCCTCCCCGCCGCCGGAATTCTGATGCTCGCCGGCCTCGGCGGGTTCGCGGCGGCACGAAGCATGCGAAAGAAAGCCTGACGTCCTTGCACCGGACTCTTGCGGAAGAGGCCGCCCCGAAACGGGCGGCCTTTTTCTTTTGACGGTTAACGACGCCCGGCGCAGTCTCGGCGCCATGGCTGACGCACCCCCCCTCCTGACGGAAATCGACGGACCCGTTTTCGTCGTCACCATCAACAGGCCGGAGCGGCGCAACGCCGTCGACCGCAGGGCGGCGGATGCGCTCGCAAACGCCTTTCGCGCCTTCGACAGCGATAGGGATTTATCCGTCGCCATCCTCACCGGCGCCGGCGGAAATTTCTGCGCGGGCGCGGACCTGAAGGCGGTCGCCGGGGGCGAGGGAAACCGTATCGACGCG
Source organism: uncultured Caulobacterales bacterium (assembly GCA_964578685.1). Classification (GTDB taxonomy): domain Bacteria; phylum Pseudomonadota; class Alphaproteobacteria; order Caulobacterales; family Parvularculaceae; genus Amphiplicatus. Next base: position 55,479 of record CAZOEB010000003.1, on the reverse strand, counting down.
GAGGGGGACGGTCCGATGGGGCCGTCGCGCCTGATGCTGTCAAAGCCCGTCATCGCCGCTGTCGAGGGTCACGCGGTCGCCGGCGGGCTTGAACTTGCGCTTTGGTGCGATCTCCGCGTCGCGGCGCAGGGCGCGACTTTCGGCGTCTACTGCCGCCGCTTCGGCGTGCCGCTGATCGACGGCGGCACGGTCAGGTTGCCGCGTCTGATCGGCGCAAGCCGCGCGATGGACATGATCCTGACGGGCCGCGCGGTGGGCGCGGAGGAGGCGTTCCAGTGGGGCCTTGCAAACCGTCTTTGCGCACCGGGCTCCGCCTTGCGCGCCGCGAAGGCGCTCGCGCATGATCTCGCGCAGCTTCCACAAGTCTGTATGCGGAACGATCGCCTGTCGGCGCTGTCGCAGTGGTCTTTGAGCGAGGAACAGGCGATCGCCGCGGAATTTGCGCTCGGCCTTGAAACGCTCGCCTCCGGCGAAACGCTCGCCGGCGCCGCGAAGTTCGCCGCCGGCGCGGGCCGAAGCGGCGCGGCGCTAAAAGAATAGCCGCGCGCGCGTCTTCGGCTTTTCGGGGCGCGGGATGATCGTGAAGGTTCGGAGCGCATTCTTGTCAAAGCGCTTGGGATCGATCAGCCGATCGGGCGCGCGCGGGTCGATGAAGCGCAGCTCGTCGATGCGCCCGAAACCCATCGCGCCGAAGAGGCGCGCGGAACGGTAAAGCACGCTCTTCTTCACCGCGTTGACGCCGGAGGTGCGCATCGCCTCAAGGAAAATCCGGTCGGCGCGGAAACGCTCCTTGCGGAACTGCGTTTGCTGCTTCGGCGGTTCCGCGATCGAATAGAGCCAGTCGTGGATGACCGCCGCCGCCGAATGCAGCCCGTCTTGCGGCACCAGCCAGCGGAACGCGGCCGGAACGCTCGCGAAGTCGGTCACGAAATGCGGCGGCACGACGATCGCGACATTCGGGCGCGACTTCACATGGATGTAGATGAGCCCGCGCTTGACGACGAAATTCGCCGCGCGCTTCTGCCGCCGCTCGATGACGAAGGGAACGGGGCTCGCCTCAAGCTCGGTGACGAAGCGGTCCTCCATGCCGAAGATCTCCTCGGCGATTTCCAGCGCCATCTCCGGCGGGCAGGGCTTGCCGGCCATTTCCTCGGCGAGCGCCAGCACTTTTTCGCACAGCGCAATGTCATCGACCATGAAGGGCATGAGCCGAAACCTTTCCCGGGAAGCGCTTGGCGCGACCCGTTGAGTCGGCCTAAGGGACCCTTCTCCAATGGTGATTTGAGCGTACCCTCATGGCAAGCCGCCCAACGAAGAAGTTACCCGAGGCCGACCTCTTTTCCGGCGCTAGCGGGGATTACACCGCGAAGGACATCGAGGTCCTTGAGGGGCTCGAGCCCGTCCGCAAGCGCCCCGGCATGTATATCGGCGGCACGGACGAGAAGGCGCTGCACCACCTCTTCGCCGAAGTGCTCGACAATTCGATGGACGAAGCCGTCGCCGGCCACGCAACGCGCATCGAGGTCGAGCTTGGGGAAGACGGCTACCTCACCGTCACTGACAACGGCCGCGGCATCCCGATCGATCCGCACCCGAAGTTCAAAGGGAAGTCCGCGCTTGAAGTCATCCTGACGACGCTGCACTCCGGCGCGAAGTTCGAGCCGAAAGCCTATCAGACGTCCGGCGGCCTTCACGGCGTCGGCGTTTCGGTCGTCAACGCGCTCTCCGACGATCTCGTCGTCGAGGTCTGCCGCAATCGTCAGATGTGGCGCCAGACTTTCTCGCGGGGATTGCCGAAAACGAAACTCATCGACGCCGGCCCCGCGCCGAACAGGCGCGGCACCTCCGTGCGCTTTCATCCCGATCCGGAGATTTTCGGCGCGAAGGCCGCCTTCAAGCCGGCGCGCCTCTTCAAGATGGCGCGCTCGAAAGCGTACATCTTCGGCGGGGTCGAAATCCGCTGGCGCTGCGCGCCCTCGCTCATCAAGGACGAAACGCCCGCTGAGGCCGTCTTCCATTTCGAGGCGGGACTCACCGATTATCTGCGCTCGCTCATCAACGGGAAGCCGACTGTCACCGACGAGATCTTCGCCGGCAAGATCGACCGGCGCGAAGACGGCGGGCATGGCAGCGTCGAATGGGCGGTGACGTGGGGCGCGGCGGGCTTTGCGCATGACGGCGAGGATGTCGACGGCTTCACCCGTTCCTATTGCAACACCATCCCAACGCCCGAAGGCGGCACGCATGAACAGGGCCTGCGCGCGGCCCTGTCAAAAGGCCTCAAGGCTTACGCCGATCTCGCCGGCAACAAGCGCGCGGGCAATGTGACGCCGGAAGACATCATGACGACGGCGGGCGCGCTTTTGTCCGTGTTCGTCCGAAATCCGGAATTCCAAGGCCAGACGAAAGACAAGCTCGCGACGGCGGAAGCCCAGCGCCTTGTCGAGAACGCGGTGCGCCCCGCCTTCGACCACTGGCTCGCGAGCCATCCGAAACAGGCGAACGAGCTTCTCGAATGGACGATCGAGCGCGCCGACGAGCGCCTGCGCCGCCGGAAAGAGAAGGAAGTCTCCCGCGCCGCCGCGACGCGGAAACTTCGCCTGCCCGGCAAGCTCGCCGATTGCAGCCAGAAGGACCGCGAAGGGACGGAGATCTTCCTCGTTGAGGGCGACAGCGCCGGCGGCAGCGCGAAACAGGCGCGCAATCGCGCGACGCAGGCGATCCTTCCCTTGCGCGGAAAAATCCTCAACGTCGCCAGCGCGACGCGCGACAAGATCATGGCGAATGAGGAAATCCAGGACATCGCGCAGGCGCTCGGCGTCGGGCTCGGGGCCAAGTTCGACCTTGAGGACCTGCGCTATGAAAAAATCATCATCATGACCGACGCCGACGTCGACGGCGCGCATATCGCCTCGCTCCTCATCACCTTCTTCTTTCAGGAGATGAAGGAGCTGATCGACGCCGGAAGATTATACATGGCGCAGCCGCCGCTCTTCCGCCTCACCGCCGGGGGCAAGACCGTCTACGCGATGGACGAAGCCGCGCGCGAGCGCCTGTTGAAGAGCGAGTTCAAGGCCAACCAGAAAGTCGAAACCGGCCGCTTCAAGGGCCTTGGCGAAATGATGCCCGCGCAGCTGAAAGAAACGACAATGGACCCGCGGACGCGGAGCCTCGCCCGCGTCGTCATCGCCGACGACAAGCGCGAGTTTTCCGCAGACATTGTCGACCGGCTGATGGGCAAAAAAGCCGAGCTGCGGTTTCAGTTCATCTCGGAGAATGCGAGTTTTGTCCGGGGCGAGCTGGATATTTGATTGAGCCCCAGCGCCGCCGTCATTCCGGGGCTGCGCGTCAGCGCGGAACCCGGAATCCAGCTTGTAAGGATTCGCCGAAAATGGACCCCGGATCGGCTTCGCCGTCCGGGGTGACGAAAGTGAAGGTGGAATCCCCCGCTCATCCCGGCGAAAGCCAGGACCCAGCGCGCGCCGGCAGGCGCGCAACCAAAAGCGTTACGCTCGCCAAAACGATGGGCCCCGGCTTTCGCCGGGGTGAGCGGTTTGAGAGATTTTCGCGATTTTGAAACCGTCATTCTGTGGTCGCGCCAGCGCGGAAGGCGGCTAAGGCTTAGCGCCCTACCGCTTCGCGTTGCGCTGCGCCATCGCGAGGTTCGGGATCGCCGCCGTCTTTTTGCGCGCGACCGGCTTTTTCTTCGGCGGCAGCGCGGCGTCGCGTTCCATACGGAGCTGTTTCAGTTTTTCGGATTTCTCACGCTGCTTGTCGGCGGCGCGGCGCACCTCGGTCAAGGCGGCGGTTTCCGCGCTGACGCGCGCGGCCTTCTTGTCCGTGTTCGTCATCTTGCTGAAGGGCATGGGCGGATCTTTCTGTGGGGTCGTCCCTGAAACAAAACGCCGGGCGCAGCGGCCCGGCGTATTACTCGTCAATTCGGCGCGGGCGTCACTTCGCCTGAAGCTGCGTCGCGGACGACTTGCCGCGATCCTGCGTGACCTCAAAGCTCACCGACTGTCCGTCGTTGAGCGAGCGCAGGCCCGCCGCCTCAAGCGCGGTCGCATGGACGAACACGTCCTTGCCGCCGTCATCGGGCGCGATGAAGCCGTAACCCTTTTGCGAATTGTACCATTTAACTTTTCCAGTAGCCATTTTCAGTTCCCTTGAAGGCATGAGACGACCGGTCGCGAGCAAGACGCGCGCGGGCCCGGAAACCAATGTTTCGAGAAGCGAAAAGGGGCTCTGGTCGGAGACCGATTAGACGGCCCAAAGCAAGGGTTCAAAATCCTATATGGTCCCCGCAGGGGCAAATAGCAAGCGCGCGCAAGCGACTTTTCGCTCCGACGCCGGCGTCGGCGGCGCCATCCGATCCGTATACGCATGGTTAGCGTCGGCTTTGCGGGGCCCTCGCCCGTCGGGCCGCTGAATTTTCTCTCATTGCCCGCAGCCTCTTTACCCTTTAAAGTCAAAGCGTAACCGGGAACTTCGCCGCTTGGACGACAAGACAGACCTTTTGAAGTCGCTGAAGATCGATCGCAGCGAAGCGGCGCAGGTTCGCGCGGGGCTTTCGCCTGCGCTGGCGGCGGGGCTGGCGGCGTCGACGCTTGCCGTCGGCGCGGCGCTCGGGTGGTTCTTGAAGCCTGCCCCGCCGGCCCCGGAAGCAGCGCCCGTCATCACCTCGACGACGACCGCAACGGCGTCGGCCGCGCCCGCCGGATCGCTGACCGCGTCGGGCTATGTCGTCGCGCGCCGACAGGCGACTGTCGCGGCGGAGGTGACGGGCCTCCTCACGGAAGTGCGCGTCGAGGAAGGCCAGAAGGTGAAGGCGGGCGAAGTCCTTGCGGTGCTGGAATCAACGCTCGCCCGCGCCGACACCGATGCGGCGATCGCACGCGCGGCCTCCGCCGAGGCGGACCTCGCCGAGGCGCAGCGCATCCTCCGCCGCACGCGCGAACTCGCCAAGCAGGGCTTTGCGAGCGACGCGGCCCTCACCGACGCGCAGGCGCGCTATTCCGCAGCGCTCGCGACGCGGAACGCCCTCAAAAGCGACGCTGACCGCGCGAAAGCGCAGCTCGACCGCTACGAGATCCGCGCGCCCTTCGACGGCGTCGTCGTCAACAAGGCGGCGCAGCCCGGCGAAATCATTTCGCCTGTTTCCGCCGGCGGCGGTTTCACGCGAACGGGCGTGTGCACCATCGTCGACATGGCGAGCCTTGAGATCGAAGTCGACGTGAGCGAGGCCTATATCGCGCGCGTGTTCGAAGGGCAGAAGGTCGAGGCCGTGCTCGACGCCTATCCCGACTGGCGCATCCCCGCGCACGTCATCGCAACGATCCCCGCCGCCGATCGCGCCAAGGCGACCGTGCGTGTACGGATCGGTTTTGAGAAGGGCGACCCGCGCATACTGCCCGAAATGGCGATCAGCGTGCGTTTCCTCGACCAGAGCGCGTGATGAACGGCTTCGTGCTGCCGAAATGGGGAACTGCTTCGCCTCCCGCTTGCGGGGAGGTGAAGACGCAACGCTTGGCTTGACCGTCCTCAGACATTTGTTTCCGGAGCCTTTCATGACCGACCTCATCCGCCTCGTCAATGTCGACAAGGGTTACACGCGCGGCAAGGAAAAGATCGTCATTTTCGACAAGCTGACGATGACGGTGCCGCAGGGCGATTTCATCGCCATCATGGGGCCGTCGGGGTCGGGCAAGACGACGCTGCTCAATCTTCTCGGCGGCACCGACCGGCCGGACGCCGGCACGATCGAGTTCGACGGCCAGCGCCTCGACCAGATGAACGAAGGCGGGCTGGCGAAATGGCGCGCGTCGAATGTCGGCTTCATCTTCCAGTTCTACAACCTGATGCCGACGCTCAACGCCGCGCAGAATGTCGAGCTGCCGCTGATGCTGACGAACCTTTCGGCGGCGAAGCGAAAGGCGAATGTCGATACGGCGCTGAAGGTCGTCGGCCTCGCCGACCGCGCGAAGCACCGGCCGCGCGAAATGTCCGGCGGCCAGCAGCAGCGCGTCGCCATCGCGCGCGCCATCGTCGCCGACCCGAAGCTCCTCCTCTGCGACGAACCGACCGGCGACCTCGACCGCACGACGGCGGATGAAATTCTTTCAACGCTCCAGCTTTTGAACCGCGAGCTCGGCAAGACGATCATCATGGTGACGCATGATGCGGAAGCGGCGAAATTCGCCAAGCGCACGCTTCACCTCGACAAGGGCCGCTTCAACGAGAAGGAGCTCGCCGCGTGAACGACCTTTTCCTCATGCGGAAGAACCTCTTCCGCAAACCCGTGCGCACGACGCTGCTGATCGTGTCGATCCTGATCGCCTTCCTGATCTTCTCGATTCTCTTCAGCTTCAATCACGCGATCAACAATTTCAACTCGCTGCCGAACCGGCTCGTCACGCTCTCGAAGATCAATTTCACCGAGAGCCTGCCGATGGCGCATTACGACCGCATCGCGCGCATGGAGGGCGTCGCCGTCGCGACGCACTTGAACTGGTTCGGCGGCTATTATCAGGACCCGGTGAAGGGCTTCATGCCGGTCTTCGCGGTCGAGCCGAAAACCTATTACGAGGTCTACAAGGACGACATGCAGATCACGGAGGAGGCGAAGAACGCCTTTTTCACCGAGCGCACCGCCATGCTCGCCGCCGAGCCGGTCGCGGAGAAATGGGGCTGGAAAGTCGGCGATGTCATTCCCCTCAACAGCAACATCTTTTCGAAGACGGACGGCAGCCGCGTGTGGGACTTCAAGCTCGTCGGCGTGATCCCGACGCCGCCCGGCAGTTCGCAGACGGGCGCCGTGCTCATCAATTACGACTATTTCAACGAGACGATCAGCTTCGGACGCGACCGAATCGGCTGGATCGCGTTCCTGACGACCTCCGCGGCGATCAACGATCAGGTCATCAACGCCGTCGACGGACGGTTCGCCAATTCCGCCGACGAAACCTCGACGCAGGACGAAGCGGCGTTCAACAAATCCTTCGCGGCCCAGCTCGGCGATATCGGGCTCGTCACGACGCTCGTCGTCGGCGCGGCCTTCGCGGCGATCCTCCTCATCGTCGGCACCACGATGGCGCTCGCCGTGCGCGAGCGCACGAGGGAAATGGGCGTGATGAAGACGCTGGGCTTCTCCTCCCCACGCATCCTGCGCCTCGTGCTTGGCGAGTCGCTCCTCCTCGCCTTTCTCGGCGCAGGGCTCGGCGTCGGCGTCGCCGCGCTGTTGCTGAGCGCCATGGCCTCGCAAGGCGGAAACGCCGGTCCGCCGATCTGGTTCGCGCCGCAGGCGCTGCTCCCCTGCTTCCTGATCGCGCTCGCGCTCGGGCTCGTCACGGGCGCCCTGCCCGCCATGGAAGCCTATCGCATGCGCATCGTCGACGCGCTCGGACGGAAATAAGTCATGGCGTCGATCCTCAATCAGATCTCGACCGTCACCGCGCTCAACGTGCGCTCGATCCCGCAGCGCGCGGCGATGTCGGTCGCAACAGTCGTCGCCGTTGCGCTGGCGATCGCGGTGCTGCTTTTCTTCCTCGCGCTCTCGAACGGCCTTTCGGAAACCATCAAGGGATCGGGGTCCGATGATGTCGCGGTCGCGCTGCGCGACGGGTCGGTCGCGGAGATCAACAGCGTCGTCACGCGCGAACAGCTCAACATTCTGGCGACCGGACCGGGCGTCGCCGTCGCTGACGGCGCGCCCGTCGCCTCGGGCGAGCTTCTTGTCATCGTCGACGGCATCAAGAAATCGACGGGCACCAAAGCGAACATGCCGTTCCGCGGCGTCGGTCCGCAGGGGCTCCTTCTCCGGCCGAATGTGAAGATCACTCAAGGGCGCATGTTCACCCCCGGCACCAATGAGATCGTCGTCGGGGCCGGGCTTTTGCGCGAGTTCGACGGGTTCGAGTTCGGAAAGTCGATCCGCCTGCGTGGCGGCGAATGGCAGGTCGTCGGCGTCTTCGCGGCGCCGGGCACGGTTTATGAGTCGGAGCTCTGGGCCGACATCGGCGTGACGCAGAGCCTCTTCGACCGGCCGAACGTCTTCCAGACCATGCGGATGAAGCTGAACTCCGCCGCCGACATGGCCGCCTTCAAGGACTTCGTGAAGTCGGATGCGCGCACGAAGGACCTGCAGGCGCTCTCCGAGCGCGAATATTTCGCCGCGCAAGCCTCGCAGTCGACCGGCGCATTCATCGGAATCGCCTGGTTCCTCGGCGCGATGATGGCGATCGGCGCGCTCGCCGGCGCGCTCAACACGATGAATTCGTCGGTGACCGCGCGCGCAAGCGAAATCGCGACGCTGCGCATCATCGGGTTTTCAGGTTTCGCCGCGTTTATGGGCACGCTGATCGAGGCGCTGTTCCTCGCGGCCGCCGGCGCCGTCCTCGGCCTCATCATCGCCTATGCGTTCTTCAACGGCCGCACGACATCGACGCTCGGCTCAGGCTTCACGCAGCTGGTCTTCAAATTCGAAATGTCGCCGGCGCTCATCCTCACTGCGGTCATAGTCGCGATGGTGATCGGTCTCGTCGGCGGCGTCTTGCCCGGCATCCGCGCCGCGCGCACGAAGCCGCTGCTGGAGCTTGCGGGTTAGGGCGAAATTGCGCCCAAAGCGCCGCTTCTTCGCCTCCCCTTTGCGGGGAGGCCAAAACCGCGCAGCGGTTTTGGGTGGGGGTTCGCTCTGTCAGTTGATTGACAAAGCGTGTTGCAAGAGCGCACCCCCCACCCGAAAGTCGCTGACGCGACTTTCGACCTCCCCACAAGGGGGAGGTAAAGAAAGAAACAGCCTCATTTATTTCACGCTGATGCGGCCGAGGGGGCTCGATTTCGACTTCGAGACCTCCTTGGGCGAACCGTAGACGTCGATCTTGCCGATGCCGGCGATGTCGGCGTCGACTTTCTCGCTGGCGTAAACGCTCGCGCCGCCGACGCCCGACACATCGACATTGACGACGCGGCACTGAAGGTCTTCCGCATCGAGATCGCCGACCCCGGAAACGTCGGCGTCGAGGGTGTCGCAGGATCCAGAAATCTCAAGATCGCCGACGCCGGAGATCGCGACCCTGAACGGGCCGCCGGCGACGCCGGTCACCGATCCGTCGACGACGCCGGCCGCATCGACGCCTGTGAGCGACGGCGCGGAAAGTGTCGCCGTGACGCCGTGACGGATGATCTTGCGTCCGACGCGGCCTTCCTCGTGCGCCGTATCGAGAATAAGCGCCCCATCGACGACTTCCGCGCGCGCGTTGTCGAGATCTTCAGGCCGGCCGGAAAGCGTCAGCGCATAGTCCCCGCCGACCGTCGCGTCGAGTTCGATGACGCCGGCGATATCGATCCGGTCGAAATCGGCGACGTCGATGGTGCGCGAAACGTCAGCGCCGCGATCGCGTTCGCTGACGTCGGTGATGTTGCCCCAGGCGACTTTCAGCGCCGTGGCGGCGATGGCCGCCGCCAGCACCAGACCGATCAGAAATCCGAGAAACAGTTTCATGCGCCCCTCCCGTCAGAAATTCAGCCGTTAATGCACCTTGATTTCAGAGAAAAAGCCGCCGCGCTTGTTGACGATCTTCGGCGCCCCGTAAACGGTGATGCCGCCCATCCCTGAGACTTCCGCCGACACGCTTTCGCTCGCATAGACGCGCGCCTCGCCGACGCCGGCGACCTTCACGTCAACCGCCTTGCACTGAAGCGATTGCGCGTCGACTTCGCCGACGCCGGAGACGCGTGCGACGAGCTTCTCGCAGCCGCCGGCGATGTTCACCTCGCCGACGCCGGATAGGTCGAGCTTGAAATCGGACGCCTTGACGCCGCTGATGTCCGCATCGGCGACGCCGGAGACCGACACGCGGTTCAGCGCCGGCATGGTGACCACCGCCTTCACGCCCTTGGTGTCGCCGCGGACCTTACGCTTCGTGCCGAGGACAAGGGCGTCGCCCTTGAGACTCGCTTCGACGCGCTCCATTTCGTCCGCGGGGCCTGAAAGCTCGATCGAGAAATCTTCCCCGACGATGACGTCGAGCTCATAGGCGCCGCCGATTTCAATCGCGTCGAAATCGCGAAGGTCGAGCGACATCGAGCTCTTCGATTGAGCGTAAGCGCCCGTTCCGAGAAGACCGGCCGCCGCCGCAATCACCAATACCCGTCTCACGCTGAACTTCCTTTCAAGCTTCCGGCAGCCCGGGGCGTCCTTGTTGAGACTATCTCTAAGCACGCGAAGCGCGGCGTGAAATCCGTCCCGACGCAAGGGATGCACGGGCGAGCGATTCTCAGGGCGCAAACCCTGCGTCATTTCGGCGTCGCGCCGGCTTTTTGTGAGTGATAATGACTTGCAAAAGGCGCTGGTCGCTGGTAGTCACCCGGTCATCAGTTGCGAACCATTCGCATTATCAGGAGGCGGCGGGCGGAATGACCATGACGAAAAAATTCATAGCGGGGTTGACGACGACGAGCGCGATCCTGACGGCGATCGGCGGCGTCGCCGCGGCGCAGGAGATCACGCCCTTCGACATCGCCATGATCGAAGACCAGATCATCGTCACCGGCGAGCGCGCGGCCTATGCGAACATCCGCACGTCGAGCGCGACGAAGACGGACACCGCGCTTGTGGACATTCCGCAGTCGATCTCCGTCATTAACCGCGACCTCATCGACGACCAGGCGTTCCGCACGCTCGCGGACGTCGCGCGCTATGTGCCGGGCCTTGGTTTCGGACAGGGCGAGGGCCACCGAGACGCGCCCGTCCTGCGCGGCAACCAGTCGACCGCCGACCTCTTCATCGACGGCGTGCGCGATGACGCCGAATATTTCCGCGACCTCTACAATATCGAGCGGCTTGAGGTCCTCAAGGGCCCGAACGCGATGATCTTCGGACGCGGCGCCGGCGGCGGCCTCATCAACCGCGTGACGCGCAAGGCGGAGTTTGAAACCAACCGCGCGATCACGCTCAGCGGCGGACAGTTCGCGTCGGGCCGGGCCGATGTCGATGTCGGCGGCGCGGTCAGCGACGCCGTCGCGCTGCGTCTCAACGCCTTCTACGAAAATTCCGACAGCTATCGCGACTTCACCGGCAAGGAGCTCTTTGGGATCAACCCGACCGGCGCGGTAAAGCTTGGGCCGGAGACGACCCTGCGCCTTTCCTATGAGTATTTCCGCGACCGGCGCGACGTCGACCGCGGCGTGCCGTCGCGGAACGGCCTGCCGTTCGACGGCGACCGCTCCGCCTTTTTCGGCAATCCGGACGAGAGCAATGCGGACTTCGACCGTCACGGCGTCGTCGGCGTGCTTGAACACGCCTTCTCGGACGATCTGACCTTCCGCAATTCGCTCTCTTACGCGGTGAACGACAAGTTCTACGAAAACGTCTTCGCCTCCGGCGCCGTCGACGCCGTGACGGGCGACGTGGCTATCCAGTCCTATTTCTCCTCGCAGCAGCGCCGGAACCTCTTCAACCAGGCGGACCTCGTCTGGAAGACGAATACGGGGCCGCTCGCGCACACGATCCTCTTCGGCGTCGAGGCGGGCTTTCAGAAGACGGAAAACTTCCGCACGCCGAACAACGCGGCGGGAACCGTCAATATTTCGGCGCCGACGACCTTCGCCCCCTCCCCGTTCCTCGGCGTGCAGAACGACAACCTCGTCGATCTCAATCTCGTCGGCGTCTATTTGCAGGACCAGATCGAGATCGGGCGCTATTTCCAGATCATTGGCGGCGTGCGCTACGACCGCTTCGATCTGGAGTTCGACGACCAGCGCATCGGTCAGCCGGATTTTTCGCGCGTTGACGAGGTCTTTTCCCCGCGCGGCGGCGTCGTGTTCAAGCCGATCGAAAACGCTTCGATCTATTTCAACTATTCGAAGTCGTTCCTTCCCCAATCCGGCGACCAGTTCAACGCCCTGACCGCGTCCTTCGCCGCGCTTGAGCCCGAAGTGTTCGAGAATCTCGAAATCGGCGCGAAATGGAATCTCTCCGACCGGCTTGAACTTGCAGGCGCTCTCTATCGCCTCGACCGAGACAACACGCGCGCGGTCGATCCCGTGACGCTGCTGACGGTGTTGACAGGCTCCCAGCGGTCAAAGGGGGTCGAGGTGACGCTCGCCGGGTCGCTGACCGACAAATGGGAGATCATCGCCGGCTATTCCTATCAGGACGCCGAAATCACCGCGACGACGACGGCGGCGCCCGCGGGCCGCGCGCTTGCGCTCGTCCCGGAACACTCTTTCTCGCTGTGGAGCACCTATCAGGTGCTGCCGCGCTGGCGCGTCGGGGCGGGCGTCGTCCATCAGGGCGACCGCTTTGCGACGCTTTCGAACGCGGTGACATTGCCCGACTTCACCCGCGTCGACGCCGCCGTCTATTACGCGCTTTCTGATGCGATCGACCTTCAGGTCAATGTCGAGAACCTGACGAACGCGCTCTATTTCCCGACCGCGCACAATGACAACAACATCACGCCCGGCGCGCCGCGCAACGTGCGCGCAAGTCTGACGGCGCGGTTTTAGGGCGACTGGACATCCGTCACCCCGGGGTCCATCTTTAGTCTCCCGTAGGGGCGCAGACCCCGGATCGGCTTCGCCGTCCGGGGTGACGGTTTTTCAACGGGACGAAGTCAGGCCGCCAATCCCATCATCGCGCGCGCTTCGGCGGGCGATGCGACTTTGCGGCCGGCGCGTTCAGCGTAAGAGGCGAGCGCTGAAATCATCTCACCGTTCGATTTCGCCTTTGCGCCGTGCGGCAGATAGAAACAGTCTTCAAGCCCCGTGCGCAGGTTGCCGCCAAGCTCGGCGACGCGCGCGTGCACTGGCCACACGTCCTCGCGCCCGATCACGGTCGCCTGCCACGGGCAATCGGGCTTCTTGTATTTGATGAGGATCGGCAACAGGTCCGGGTCCGCCGGCATGCCGGAGGCGACGCCCATTACGAAATTATAGTCGGCGTGTTCCGTCATGCCGTTCTCGATATAGAGCCCGACGGAACGCACGATGCCGACGTCGAAACACTCAAATTCGGGAAGCGTGCCGATCTCCTTCATCACCTTGATGAAGTCCGTCACTTTCGACACAGGGTTGTCGAACGTCATCGGCGGCCACGCCCAGGAGCCGTCGCTTTTCGTCTTCAGATAATTGAGCGTGCCGGCGTTGCAGGCCGCCATTTCCGGCCGGCAGGCGCGGAGATAATCAAGAACGTGCTGGTATTCCGGGCCGACGACGCCCGTCGTCATGTTGATGACGACGCCGGGACACGCCGCGCGGATCGCGTCATTGATCTCGCCGCAAATCTTCGGGTCCCAGGTCGGCAGATGACCCATCCCCTCGCGCTGGTCGCGATAGTGGACATGCATGATCGAGGCGCCGGCGTCGTAGGCGCGCCGCGCCTCCGCCGCCATTTCCTCCGGCGTCACCGGCACCGGGTGCTGCTTCGGATTGGTGAGCACGCCGGTCAGCGCGCAGGTTATGATGACGGTGTCGGTCATGATGAACTCTCCGATTGCAGAATGACGATCTTCGCGCGGATCGCCACCTGATCGCCGGGCTTGGCCAGCACTTCCGCGACGACGCCGTCGCGCGGCGCCTTGAGCTGATGCTCCATCTTCATCGCCTCAATGGTGGCGACGGATTGCCCCTTCGTTACGGCGTCGCCGGGCTTGACGGACACCGAGGTGACCGCGCCGGCCATCGGCGCCTTCACCGCATCGGCGCCGGCGCCCGCTTCCGCGGCGGGCGCGAAGGTCATGTCGGTGAAGCGGCGCGCGAAGGGTCCGCGCTGCAAGTCGATGATGTCGCCGGAGCGGGCGATGACGGTCGAATGACGCGCATCGCCCTGACGATAGACGATCCGGTCGGCCGTTTTCTCGATAATCTCGATGCGCGCTTCGCCGCCGGCGGTTTTCGCCGAAATCCAGTTGGGGCCCGCGCCGATCTCGGCGTTGATGGCCTCGTCGCCATGCTGCAATTTCACCGGAAACGCGCACGCTCCCCGCGAGTTCCACCCCGTCAGCAGCGCGCCGAACGGGCGATCGAAGAGCGCGGCCGCCGCAAGCGCGACATCGACGGGTTCGAGCGGCGTCGCCGCGGCGGCGTTGATGGCGTCAAGATTGCGTTCGATGTGACCGATATCGGCGCCGCCCTTTAGGAAAGTCTCGTCGCGCAGCAAGGCCGCGAGGAACGGCGCATTCGCCGTGAGGCCGAGGAGCGTCATGCGGTCAAGGGCGGCGGCGAGCTTTGCGCACACCTCACCGCGCGTCGCGCCATGGGCGATCACTTTGGCGATCATCGGGTCATAGAACGCCGACACCTCATCGCCCGTCTCGACGCCCTTATCGACGCGCACGCCCGCCGGCGGATCGAAGCGGACGATGCGGCCCGTCTGCGGCAGGAAGCCTTTCGCCGGATCTTCAGCATAAAGGCGCGCTTCGACGGCGTGGCCGTTGAGGCGAATGTCTTCCTGCGTCAGCGGCAGCTTCTTACCTTCCGCGACATCGAATTGCAGCGCTACGATATCAAGGCCCGTCACCATTTCGGTCACCGGGTGCTCGACCTGCAGGCGCGTGTTCATTTCAAGGAAATAGAATTCCTTCGCCGCGGGATCGTAGAGGAACTCGACCGTTCCGGCGTTGCGATAACCGACCGCGCGCGCCGCCTCCGCCGCCGCTTCGCCCATGCGCTTGCGCATGTCCGGCGAAATGACCGGCGAGGGCGCCTCCTCGATCACCTTCTGACGGCGGCGCTGCAAGGAGCAGTCGCGCTCGCCGAGATAGAGGACGTTTCCATGCGCATCAGCCATCACCTGAATCTCGACATGGCGTCCGCCGACGATCGCCTTCTCGACGATGAGGCGCCCGTCGCCGAAGGCGCTTTCCGATTCGCGCCGCGCCGAGATGATCGCCTCAGCGAGATCTTCCTTGCGCGTCACGATGCGCTGGCCGCGCCCGCCCCCGCCCGCCGACGCCTTCAGCATCACCGGAAAGCCGATGCGCTCGGCTTCCTTCATGAGCCGCGCGTCCGCCTGATCCTCGTCCTGATAGCCCGGAATGCAAGGGACGCCCGCCGCGATCATGCGGCGCTTTGATTCCGCCTTGTCGCCCATCGCCGCGATGGCGCTCGCCGGCGGTCCGATGAAGATGATCCCGTTCGCCGCGCAGGCTTCCGAAAACGCCGCGCGCTCGGAGAGGAAACCATAGCCCGGATGGACCGCGTCGGCGCCGGACTTTTTCGCCGCCTCGATGATGCGGTCGATTTTGAGATAGCTCTGCGCCGCCTCCGAAGGACCGATATGCACCGCCTCATCCGCGCAGCGCACGTGATAGGCGCGCGCGTCCGCGTCGGAATAGACCGCGACTGTTGCGAGCCCCCTCGCCTTCGCGGTGCGCATGACGCGCGCGGCGATTTCCCCGCGATTGGCGATGAGGACTTTGCGGATCGTCATGCTTTGGTCTCGTGTTCCCAAGTCTCAACCCAGTCCGGCGGCTGCTTCTGCGCGAACGCCGCAGCGCCGCGCCGTCCGGCGCCGCGAAGGCAGCGCGCGAATTCGCGCGCGGCGGCGTCAAGCTCTTTCGGATCGACGCTGCGCGCCGCGGCGTTGACAACGCGCTTCGTCGCCGCATTCGCCGCGGGCTCGCATCGGCCGATCGCGTTCAGCGTCTCGATGAGCGCCTTATCGACATCGACGGCGACACGATCGACCAGCCCCGCCCGCATCGCTTCCTCGGCGCCGAAGCGCTGGCCGGTGAGCGCAAGGCGGCGCGTATTGAAGAGACCGATCTTCCGGACGACGAACGGCCCGATCTGCGCCGGCACGAGGCCGAGCGTCGTTTCGGAAAGCGAAAATTTCGCGTCAGGCGCGGCGATCGCGACGTCGGAGACGGCGATGAACCCCATCGCGCCGCCGAACGCCGCGCCCTCGACGACGGAAATCACCGCCTGCGGCAGCGCATCGAGCTTCAAAAGCAGATCGCCGAAACGACGGTTCGAGACTTCAACCGGGTCGCGCTCGCCGGGAGACGGGTCCGCCGACATCATCTGCGCGGCGAATTCCTTGATGTCGCCGCCGGCGCAGAAACTCCCCGCCGTCCCGCGCAAGATGAGCGCGCGCGCCGATCCGTCGATCGCGAGAAGGTCACAAAGCGCGAACAGCCCGTCGACAATCTCGGCGTTGAGCGCGTTCTTCGCCTGCGGACGGTTGAGCGTCGCGAAGACGGCGGATTTTCGGCGCTCGATGAGGAGATCGCCCATCTAGAGCCTCGCCACGCCGAAAATGTTGGGCCGCGTCTCGCGCGTCCTGCCCTCCGCGACCGTGTCGAGGCAGAAGGCGAGCACCTTGCGCGTGTCGCGCGGGTCGATGAGGCCGTCGTCCCAGAGGCGCGCGGTGGCGAAGAGCGCGCGGCTTTCCTCGTCATATTTGTCGATGATCGTTTTCGCCATGGCGTCGAAATAGGCGGTGTTGGGCTCCTCGCCGCGCGCGCGCGCGCCGTCCTCGCCGACGATGCGCATCGTTTTCGCCGCCTGCTCGCCGCCCATCACCGCGACGCGGTTGTTCGGCCATGCGAAGATGAAGGCGGGATCGAAGGCGCGCCCGCACATCCCGTAATTCCCGGCGCCGAAAGAGGCGCCGATATGCATCGTTATCTTCGGCACGGTCATGTTCGTCACCGCCTGGATCATCTTCGACCCGTGCTTGACGATGCCGCGCTGTTCCGCATCGGTGCCGACGAGATAGCCAGTGGTGTTCTGCAGGAAGATAACCGGCGTTCCGGCCTGGCACATCAGCTGGATGAACTGCGCCGCCTTCGCCGCGCCGTCGGCGTCGATGGGGCCGTTATTGGAAATGATCCCGACCGCATGGCCGGCGATTTCGGCGTGCGCGCACACGGTCGCCGCGCCATAGCCGTCCTTGAAGCCGAGAATGTCGGAGCCGTCGACGATGCGCGCGATGTTCTCGCGCACGTCATAAGGCGTCTTGTAGTCGGGGGGCGTGACGCCGAGGATTTCTTCCGCGTCGAATTCCGGTTCGCGGAAGGTCCGCTTCGCGGGCGCCGCCTTGCTCCACTGCAGCTTGGCGACGATGTCGCGCGCGATGCGGATGCCGTCGGCGTCGTTCTCCGCCATATACTCCGCCGTGCCGGAGACATGATAATGCATTTCCGCGCCGCCGAGCGCCTCGTCGGTCGCGATCTCGCCGGTTGCGGCCTTGAGAAGCGGGGGACCCGCAAGAAACACTTTCGACTTGCCGCGCACGACGACGACATAGTCTGAAAGCCCCGTCTGATAGGCGCCGCCCGCCGTCGACGACCCGTGCACCACTGCGACGACCGGCAATCCGGCGGCGGACAGGCGCGCGAGATTGGCGAAGGTCTGGCCGCCGGCGACGAACATCTCCGACTGCCGGAAGAGATTGGCGCCCGCGCTCTCGATGAGATGCACGAAGGGAAGCTTCTGCTTCAGCGCGATCTCCTGCGCGCGGAGCGCCTTGTGGACGCCCATCGGCGTCGCGGCGCCGCCCTTGATGCCGGCGTCCGACGCCGAGACCATGCAACGCGCGCCCGCGATGAAGCCGACGCCGCAAATGCCCCCGCCCCCTGAAATGTTGGCGTCGCCGTCGTCATCATGCATCTTGTAGCCGCAGAGGGTCGAGAGCTCGAGGAACGGCGCGCCGCGGTCGAGAATGAGCGCCAGCCGGTCGCGCGGGAGAAGCTGGCCTCGCCTTTCAAACTTGGCCCGGGCGCGGCCCGAGGTCTCGACGATCTTGCGCTCCAGCGCGCGAAACTCGTCGATCAGTTTCAGGTGATGCGCGCGGTTGGCGGCGAAGGTCTCGGACCGGACGTCGATCGACGACTGGAATACTGGCATTGGCGCTGGCTCGGGCGATGGCGAACTTGGCGCCCGTAATGGCCGGAGCGCCCCCCGCCGAGTCAAGGACGAACCGCAGAAACCGCAGGCCCCCCTTGCCGGGCGGCGCGGCGGGCCGACCAGAGCGCGCCTTTGGCGGCGGCAGGCGGGGCGCACGCTGACAGCCTTCGCGCCCGCGACGGGCGCCCGGCGCGGCGAGCCCCTCGCGCGCGGCGACTGCGCCGCGCCCGACCGCGGCTTCCGCGGAAAGGCGGGCGGCGATTTTTCTCCGTATACGCACTATCAATCGGCGCGCTTCCTGCGCGCGTCAAAATACATCCGGCAAGCGAAATTTTTCGGAGACCGCTCGCGCCATGGTTGCCGGATCTCAGCGGTCTTCCGGACCTGAAAATACGTATTTGCCGTTAACCAACGAAACCGTTGATCCTTATACGCAATAAACTCCGGAACACGGTTTGTTCTCAGATTTATCCCCCTCTTTATCCCCCTAGTTATCCCCCACCTTATCCCCCTGGTTATCCCACCCCCTTTCCGGGCGCCGCAACATGCGTCCCATGAAAGGCGTAGGAGCGATGACGTCAGCTGAACCGGCGCACATAAGGCGCGCCCGAGAAATAGAGGACCTGCGGCCGGCCGTTGACGACGCCGCCGAAGCGGATGCGCTCGGGCGAGGTTTCATCGCCGAGGCGCCATTCGTCATCGCCGAGGGGCGTCAGCTTCTCCGCATTGCCGATCCACAAGGCGCCGTCTCGCGCGTAGACATAAAGCGGTCCCGCCCAGCGATCGTCATTGTCATAGCGTCCCGCGAGCGCCCGCAATGCGGCGGGCGCTGCGGGGCGAAATCCGCCGGCGGGGTCGCGCGCATATTCTTTCTCTCCGATCCAGGCGCGCACGGCCTTGTCGCCCTCGACATCAAAGGCGACGCCGGTGATCGCGAAATCGGGGTCGACGGTCGCAAAAAGCGTTCCCGTCGCCAGCTCCATCATGCTGTCGCGCCCCGCCCTCCGGAGGCTGATTTTCCCGTCGCCGGCGACAATCTCGAAGGCATCGCCCGCCGCATCGGTGAAAACGCCGGCGAAACGCGCCGGGTTTACAAGCGCGGGCTTTGCAGGCTTCTTCGCCGGCGCCGGCGCATTCGCGCGCAGCGCGCGCAACATCTCGCACGCATAGAGCGTCACCCGGTTCGGGCGGTAGTTCAGCGAATAATGCACATTGGTCGTCGCGAAAGCGGCGACGCCCGCGTCGGCGTCGACATGCATCGCCGAGCAGAACGACACCATGCCGCCGGTGTGGTGAAGGTATTGGCGCCCATCGACCTCAATCCGCGCGATGCCGTTTCCGTACTTTGCGCCGGGCCCCCAGCCGTCCGCCGGATCGGCGAGGAAGCGCTTCGCCGCGTCATCGGAGAAGACGGCGCCGCCCTTCCCTTCTTCAAGGCCGAAGAGGAAGCGCATGAACGTCGCCATATCGGCGGGCGTCGCGGCGAGGCAACCCGCGGGGCTGTCGCTTTCGACCCATGGCGCCGGCGTCATCGCGCCGGGACGCGGGTTCAGCCGGTCAGTGAGCGCAGGCTCATACCCTTGCGCGTAGCGATCGCGGTCGGCGACGCGGATGGCGGCGACAGCGCCCTTCATGCCGAGCGGCGCCAGCACGCGCGCCTCAACCATGTCGGGGAAGGGCCGGCCGTCCGCCGCGGCCCCGATCATGCCGGCGAGCGCATAGCCGCAGTTCGAGTAGGACCAGTTCGTCCCCGGCGCGAAGCCGGTCCAGAGACCGCCCTCCGGGAAAATCGCGGAATCCGCCGGCAGGCCGCTCGTGTGGTTAAGGAGCTGCTGAAGCGTGATCGCCGCGCCGCCGCGTACGGACAATCCGGCAAGGGCGGCGGAAAGACGCGTATCGGGCGAAAGCTTGCCTTCGTCGATCAGCGACCAGCAGCCGAGCGCGGTGAACATCTTCGAAATCGAGCCGATCTGAAAGAGATGATCGGCGCGAACCTCGATCCCGCGTTCGACATCGGCAAGGCCCGACCGCGCAAAGCCGGTGAAGCCGTCGCGCGTGACGACAGCGAGCGTCATGCCGGGAAGGCCCCACGCCGCGCGATGCTCGGCCATATAGGCCTCAATGAGCTTCAGCGCGCGCTTTTCCGCCTTGCCGCCGCCCTCCGTCCGCACCGCGCGCGCCGCGCTCGCGGTTCCGCAAGAGACCGCGCCCGCCGCCGCGACGGCGGACCCGAGAAAAATCCTGCGACTGACGTCCACTCGACCCTCCGCGCCGAACTCGATGACGGCGGCGGGAGATTGGCATGGTTGCAAGCGCCGGCGCCAGCGGTTTTGCGCGACGACTTATTGGCGAAGGCGAAGCTGTTCGCCCGCATGCGCGATGCCGGGCGGAGGCGGGGCGAGGCTCGAAGAATAATCCGTATTGAGAACGAGTTTCGAGCGGCCGACGAGCCACACCTGATCGGCGATGATGGCGGTGTAGGCGGAGGCTTCGGCGACTTCCTCCGTCACGGAGACGAAGAATGCGTCCTTCGGCAGGTAGATCGTGCCGACGAGCCGGTCGACGAAATTGCTTTTGACTTCGAAGACCCCGGCGCCGGTCGCCGACCTGCTGCGCCAGAAGAGGATGCCCGCCATCTCCCCGGCCGAGGGCGCGCTGAGCGACACCGAAACCTTGTCTTCGAACATCAGGCGCGAGCCTTCGCCTGCGAAAAAGAAACCGACATTATCGCCGGAGATGCGCGAACGGTCCTTCACCTGAAGCTCGCCGTCCTTGAACACGTAAACGCCGGGGTCGAAGGCCACGTCGGAGACGCCGTCGATGACGAGGCCGCCGCAATAGACGCCGGGCGAAAGCCGGCCCGAGAAGTTGAGGAGCTGAAGGTCGGTGTGGTTGCAGGCGCCGGCGGAGGGCTCGATGTAGTCCTTCAGCGGATCCTCACGCGGCGGGCAGTCGGTGACAGGCAGGGGATTGAACCCGCCCGCCTGGCCGTCAAAGCCGCCGGCGGAGCAAATGAAGGCGCTGTTTATGCGCGCGACGCCGTTGACGACAATGCCCTGCGCGTCGACGGAGTTCGAGTAGACCGAACAATCTTCGCCGCGAAGGAGCGACTGGTCGTCGAGCTTCACCGTGGCGCCATTGTCCGGGTGAAGTCCAATGACGCAGATGTTGGAGCCGCCGGAGACTTCCGCGGTCGCCGTGACGTCGATCATGATCGGCGACTTGATCATCGCGACGAAGAGCGTCGGCCGATACCCATAGGTGATATCCACCTTGACGCTACGACGCTCTCCGCTTGCATGCGCTTTCGCCTTTGCGCCGGCGAGCAAGGCCTCAGCGGCGATCTTCTTGTCCGCGATCGTCTGCGCACGCTCACGCGCGAGGCGATGCGAGGATTCGTTGAGGAGATATTCGCGCCCGCCGCCGAGCGCGGCCGCGTCGGCGATTTCCTGAAGCTCCTGCCGGGCGTTGGCGTAAAGCGCCGTATCGACCGCAGCGCCGCCGGCGGCGAGAAGCACGGGCAGCAGAAGGCCGAACGCCAGCGCGACATTGCCGCGCCGCGAGTCCTCGCGCCATCGCTCCGAAAGATCGCTCGCCCGCCTTCCCATCGGCCGCGATCATTGGTGGTCCGGGTTAACCGATCCTTGCGTGATTGCCGGAGCCACCGGGGGCGACCTCCGATGAATTCGCGCCCCTATTCTAAGAATCAGATGAAAGCCGATCAATTTTCGCGGCGGCGATCACTTCCGGTAGATCGCGACCTCGCGCCGGTCGCCCTGGCGCGCCGCGCGGAACATGCCGGCCGAGTTGAAGTCCATGACATAGCCGCCGTCCGGCGCCAGCACGATGACGCCGCCGTCGCCGCCGGATTTCTGCAGGCGGTTATGAATGACGTCCGCCGTCGCTTCGGCGATCGTCTTGCCGCCGTATTCGACCTGCGCGCAGATATCGCGCGCGATGGTGAGGCGAATGAAATATTCGCCCCAGCCGGTTGCAGAGACGGCGCAGGACTTGTTGTCGGCGAAAGTTCCAGCGCCGATGATCGGCGCATCGCCGACGCGGCCCCAGCGCTTCAACGTCATGCCGCCGGTCGAGGTGCCGGCCGCGATGTTCCCCGCAGCGTCGAGCGCGACGGCCCCGACCGTTCCATATTTGAAATCATGCGGCAGGCCGGCGCCTTTTTTCTTTTTCTCCGCCGCGAGCGCGTCCTTGTAGGCGCGCCAGCGCGCTTCGGTGCGGAAATAGGAGCGGCGCACCATCACGAGCCGCTGCTCCTTGGCGAACTCCTCGGCGCCCTCGCCGATCATCATCACATGCGGCGATTTCTCCATGATGAGGCGCGCAAGCCGGATGGGATTCTTCACATGCGCGAGCCCCGCCGCGGCGCCGGCCTTGCCGGTCGCGCCGTCCATGATCGAGGCGTCAAGCTCATTCTTGCCGTCATAGGTGAAAACGGCGCCGCGCCCGGCGTTGAAGAGCGGGGAATCTTCAAGAAGCGTGATCGCGGTCTCGACGGCGTCGAGGGCCGAACCGCCCTTCTCAAGAACGCCGTAGCCGGCGTCGAGCGCGGCGTTGAGCGCCGCCTTGTAGGCGGCTTCCTCCGCCTCGCTGTAGCGCCCTTTTTCAAGCGCGCCGGCGCCGCCGTGAATGACGATGGTGATCGGCCCCGCCGCAAACGCGTGGCTGGCGGCGAAGAAAGCGAAAGCGGCGAAAACAATGCGAATCATCGGGACCCTCCGCGCGCAGAATGCGGGCGGGGGAGCCCCGGCGCAAGGCGTCAGACGTCGGGGATCAGCATCTTCTGCGCGCGCCATTGTTCGACGATGCGCGCGATGAAGGCCTTGTCGTCGACATCGACGGACCAGCCGTCGGTGAAGCTCGCGGTGAGGCTCCGCGGCACGGCTTCGCGCGGCAGCGCGTCAAAGCGGATGCGCGTCGGCAGCGGCACGCCCTCGCCGACCGCGATCGCCTCGCCGAGGCCGAGCGAGGGAAGGCAGGAAAGAAGGCTGGTCGAGGCGTCGGGAACCGCGGCGCGCAGCGCCTCCTGGTCCGCCTGGTTCGCAAGACGCATCGCGAAGATCGTGTTGCACTGGGAAAGAATGGTGCCGTCGAGCTCGGTCGGGCGCTGCGAGGCGACCCATAGCGAGACGCCGACCTTGCGGCCTTCCTTTGCGATGCGCACGAGCGCCTTGCGCGTCGGGCCGAAGCCCGCGTTCTCCTTGGCGGGGGCGTAGCGATGCGCGTCCTCGACGATGATCGCAAGCGGCGCCGCGCCATGGCTCCACAGGCCGAATTCAAAGGCGAGGCGCGTCACGACCGACACGATCACCTGCGCGACCTCTACGGGAAGCCCGCCAAGCTCGATGATCGAGATCGGCGCGCCCTCGACAGGGATGCGGAACAATTGCCCGAGGAAATCGGACATCGTGTCCTGCACGGTGAGGCCGCCGAACATGAAATTGTAGCGCGCATCCTGACTGATGCCGTGAAGCCGCGCGCGCAGCCTTTTGTACGGCGCAGTGGTGCGCGAATTGTCGAGCGAGCCGAGCGTCTTGTCGATCAGCGTCAAGAGCTCGGAGATGCGGTAGGGCAGCGGCGTGTCGACCGTCACCGTGCCGCCGTCGCCGCGCCCGCCGGCGAGAAGCTTCACGCCCGACGCCGAATTGGAGAGGTTCATCTTCTTCGCCGTCGGGATGAAGTCGGCGAGAATTTCTATTTCCTCGGCGCAGTTGACGCGGCCGGGATAGAGAATTTCGACGAGCTCGTCGAAGGTCAGCATCCAGTAGGGGAGCGTCAGGTTCGAGGTGTCGAAGACGACCGCGCGGTCGCCGAAGGAATGCGAATATTCATTGTGCGGATCGAGGATGACGATGTGCCCGTTCTTATACCGCTCAAGGACGGCGAGCAGCATCAGGGTGATCGCGCACGACTTTCCCGCGCCCGTGGTGCCGAGAATGGCGCAGTGGCGCGAGAAAAGATCGTTCACCGACACGGTCGCGGGGATCGCCGCATCCTGCTTGACGACGCCGATCCTGACGCTCGCCGACCCGTTGGCGGCGAAGAGCGCTGCAAGCTCCTCGCGCGCGGCGAGCTGCACCTCGTCATGAAGCGTCGGATAGGTCGAGACGCCGCGGCGAAACCGCGCCGGCGCCTTCGGCGTTGGTTTGGTGAATTCGCCGATCAGCTCAAGCTCAATGAGGCGCAAGTCCTTGCCCGTCGCGTCAAGCGAAGGCGCCGGCACGCTCATCGCCGAGACGAGGCCGAGCACGATGCAGCTTCCGGTGTCGACCGCGAGAATGGCGCCGAGCTGCGGCTTGTGGATGCGGTCAAGCTCCGGCCGATCCTCGTCGAGCATGACGAGCGCATGGCTGCCGTTGACGGAGACGACCTCGCCGACGCGCAGCTTGCGCTTGGCGCCCGCGGCGGGCGCGCCGGCCCTTGCGGCGTTCGGATTTTCAGCGGCGGTCTGCGACATATCCCTCTCCAGCAATTCCTATCCGGCGAGCCGCATCGCGGCGGGCGCCGGCGGCGGCAGCGCGATCCTGACGAGCGTCCCCTCGCCCGGCCGGCTCTTGACCGTGAAGCGTCCGCCTTGCAGTTCGATGAAGCTCTTGGCGATGGCGAGCCCGATGCCCGGCCCGGCGAAAGAACGGTCGAGCCCCCGATGAACGCCGCTGAACGCCGTCAGCGCTTTTTCGATTTCGTCCGTGCTGAGGCCGGGCCCATGATCGCGCACGGCGATCTCGCCCCAGCCGTCCTTGTCTGCGGAGGCGCGCACGAGAATGCGCCCGCCCTCCGGCGAAAATCGGATCGCGGTGCGGACGATGTGATCGAGCGCCTGCGACAGGCGCACCGGATCGCCCCAGCCGCCGGGCCCGGCGCCCGCATCGGACTTGATCTCAAGCTCGACCTTGCCGGCGTCGGCGGCGATCTTGGCGCGCTTGACGGCGTCGGCGAGCGCGGCGGCGAGATCGATGATCGCGGGTTCAAGCGTCAGTTCGCCGCCGTCGAGCGCCGCCGCTTCGAGCAGCGTATTGATATGGCCGAGGAGAAGGTCCGCAGACTGAAGGATATAGTCGGCGTAGGCCCCGCGCTGCTCCTCGGTCAGCGTGTAGGTCGCCGTATCCTTCAACATCGAGGCGAAGCCGATGATCGCGTTCAGGGGCGTCCTCAGCTCGTGATTCATGTTGGCGAGAAATTCGGAGCGCGCCTTGATCGACATTTCCGCGGCCGCGCGCGCCGCGTTCGCGGCGAGCCCCGCGCGCCGCACCGCCGCCGCTTCGGCCATGCCGGCGGCGAAATCGGCCATCAGGGACGAGGTCGTCCGGTCGTTGCGGGTGAGCGCGCGCAAAGCTTCCTCCGAAACGGGAAGGCTAGCCCGCCAAGGGCTAAGGGCGTGTTAACCACGCATTGCGCGCAGTCCGGTAAGGGCTTGTTAATCCGATTGTCCGGCGCCGGCCCTTTCTTCAACTGCGGCCCGCTTGGCCTGCGCCTGCTTCGGCAGATACGCGAGCGCCACATCGCCGATCTCGGGCTTCAGCGGCGCTTCGGCGGAGGCGAACTGGAGCGCGCCCTTGCGTACGAGCATGACGATCTCCGCCTCCTTGCCGAGATCCTTGAGATAGGTCTCCGGCGGGTATTCGGCGGTGATCCGGGTCCGTTGAAAACGCCATCCCATATAGTGCCGGCGGATAAGCTCATCGAGCGTCGCGCCGGAATGCAGGAACGAGCGGCCGCGCAGCGAATAGGAGAGACCGCGGCGATCGTCCTCGCCGCTGCGCCGCTCGCTCGCCTGATAGACCTGCGCGCGGCCGAGTTCAGGTCCGAGGTCGGTGCACACGAGCGCGTTGTAGGATTCGTTGGGCGACAGCGCCAGCACGGCGCCGAAGCGGTTGAAGTCGAGATGGTGTTCGGTGACCTCCGACAGGATCTCGCCGAAATAGACGGGAATGTCGGCCTGCCGCGCGGGGCGCAGCCGCTGCCAGCTCGAATCCGCGATGGTGACAGGGATGTCCATCTCCTTAAGCTTTGCGGCGAGCGCCGCCGCCCACTCCGAACCGCCGACGATCAGCACGCCGGGCCGCTCCGTCGACGAAAGGCCGAGGAGGCGCGCCAGCGGCCCGATCGAGAAGCCGTGAGCGATGACGGTCGCGAACACCATCAGGAAGGCGAGCGGCGTCAAGCGCTCCGCCGACTGAAGAAGCTGAGGGTCGCCCCCGGCCGCGGCGTAATGCGAAACGAGCGCCGCGCCGAAGAAGCTCGTGACGGCGACCGCGACGATGCCGCGCGGCGCGATCCACCCGACCAGCAGGCGCTCGCGCCAGGAAAGCCCCGCGCCGATCGTCGAGAGGAATATCGTCGCAGGCCGCACGACAAACAGCATGGCGGCGACAAACAGGAAATCGCGCAGCTGAAGCCCAGTCAGCGTCTCAAAGGTCAGATTGGCGGTCAGGACGATGAAGACGCCGGAAACGAGAAGCGTCGCGATGCCTTCCTTGAAGTGGCGGATGTCGTCGAGACTGGCGATGCGGGAATTGGCGAGGGTGACGCCCATCGCCGTCACGGTGAGGAGGCCCGCCTCCTCCTGCAGCAGGTTTGCGAATTCGAAACCGAAGAGGACGAGCGCGAAAAGGATCGGCGGCTTCAGGTATTCCGGCGCCCAGCCGCGATGGAAAATGCGCGCCGCAAAGGCGCCGAGAAGCCAGCCGAAGCCGACCGCCAGCGCCGAAGCGATGACGAGCGAGCCGGCGAGCTGGCCGAAGGTGGCGCTCTCGCCGCCATGACCGGCGCCGGACCCGAGCCTGATCGCCTCGAAGGTGAAGACCGCGAACAGGGCGCCGATCGGATCGTTGACGATCCCTTCCCATTTGAGCAGCGCCGCCGCACGCGGCGTCAGCTTCGCCTGCCTGAGGAGCGGAATGATCACCGTCGGCCCGGTGACGACCATCACGCCCGCAAGCAGGATCGCGGGGCCCGGCGACAGGCCCCCGATGTGGATCGCGGCGAGCGCGCCGAGCGTCCAGGCGATCAACACGCCCGGAAAGACCAGACGGCGCACGCCGGCCGTCAGTCCACGGATTTCCTTGAAGTTGAGCGTCAGGCCGCCCTCGAAAAGGATGACGGCGACGGCGATCGAGATCATCGGCTGGAAGAAATCGCCGAACAGCGCCGCCATCGGCGCCGGGCCGCCGGGCGCCCAGCCGGCGGGCCACAATATCTTGAAGACAGGTCCGGCGAGCAACCCCGCGATCGCCATGATGACGATCGCCGGCGCAGCGAGCCGCCAGGCGAGCCACTGCGCGCCGACGCCGAGGAGCCCGATGAGCGTGATCGCGAGAACGAGGCTTTCCACGACCGCCGCCTCAGCGCCGCCGCATCGGCGTCATCGGTTTTTGAACACCGGTTTGCGCTTCTCGACGAAGGCGGCCATGCCCTCGCGCTGGTCTTCGGTGCCGAAGATCGAGTGGAAGACGCGCCGCTCGAACCGCACGCCTTCGGCAAGCGGAAGTTCATAGGCGCGATTGACGGCGTCCTTCGTCAGCATGACGATCGGACGCGAGAAGGCGGCGATGAGTTTCGCGGTCTTGATCGCTTCGGCGCGCAGTTCGCCCTTCGGCACGATGCGGCTGACGAGGCCGCAGCGTTCGGCTTCCGTCGCGTCCATCATGCGGCCCGTGAGGCACATCTCCATCGCCTTCGACTTGCCGATGAAGCGCGCGAGCCGCTGCGTGCCGCCGGCGCCCGGCATCGCGCCGATGGTGATTTCAGGCTGGCCGAATTTGGCGTTGTCGGCGGCGATGATGAAGTCGCACATCAAGGCGAGCTCGCAGCCGCCGCCGAGCGCATAGCCCGCGACCGCGGCGATGACGGGCTTTCGGCAACGCGTCGTTTCTTCCCAGTTGCGGGTGATGAACTGCTCGTTGAAGACCTCCATATAGGTCTTCGTCGCCATTTCCTTGATGTCGGCGCCGGCGGCGAACGCTTTCTCCGAGCCGGTGAGGACGATGCAGCCGACATCGTCGTCGGCCTCATGCTTCTTCAGCGCGTCGGTCAATTCATCCATCAGCTGGTTCGAAAAGGCGTTGAGCGCCTCCGGCCGGTTGAGCGTGATGATGGCGACAGCGCCATCCGTCTCCGAAAGAATTGTCTGGTAGGGCATGGGGAGGCTCCTGAGGGCGGTGAATCGTCAATCCTGAATGGTGAATGGACGTCGCGCCCGTCGATAGCTCACTTCGATCCGCCTTTCACCATTCACCATTCGCCTTGCGCTGCGTCAACCGAAACCCATCAATTTCAGCACCTCCGCCCGGCTGCGGGGGTCGTCGCGGAAGACGCCCATCATCCGGCTCGTCGTCATGATGACGCCGGGCGTCTCGACCCCGCGGCAGGTCATGCAGGCATGCGTCGCCTCGATGACGACCGCGACGCCGAGGGGCTCCAGCACGCGTTCGATGCAATCGGCGATCTCCGCCGTCATCCGTTCCTGCACCTGCAGACGCTTGGCGTAGGCGTGAACGACCCGCGCGAGCTTCGAAATGCCGACGACGCGCGAACGCGGCAGGTAGCCGACATGCGCCTTGCCGATGATCGGCGCCATGTGATGCTCGCAGTGCGAGTGAAACGGGATGTCGCACAGAAGCACGATTTCGTCATAGCCGCCCACCTGCTCGAAGGTGCGCTTGAGGTAAGCGTCAGGATCCTCGGCATAGCCTCTGAAATATTCCAGCCATGCGTCCGCTACGCGCTTCGGCGTATCGAGAAGTCCCTCGCGGTCGGGATCGTCCCCCGCCCAGCGGATCAGCTCCTTCACCGCCGCTTCTGCGCGGGCGCGGGCGTCCGATGATCGCTTCGGCGCCTTCGCCATCAACGCTTCTCGATGGGCGTGACTTCCCGCTGCGGCACGCCGACATAGTTCGACAGCGGACGGACGAGCTTGTTCGCCGCACGCTGCTCCATCACATGCGCCGTCCAGCCCGTGATGCGGCTGATGACGAAGATCGGCGTGAAGATCGGGATGTCGAAGCCCATGAGGTAATAGGCCGGCCCCGTCGGGAAATCGAGGTTCGGATAGATGTTCTTCTCACGCACCATCGTCGCGTCGAGAATGCGGCTCATCTCCCAATATTCTTTCGCCTCCGCCGTGCCGATGACGTCGACCATCTTGCGGAATGCGTCGGTCATCGTCGGCACGCGGCTGTCGCCGCGTTTGTAGACGCGGTGGCCGAAGCCCATGATGTTCCGCTTTTTCGCGAGCGCGTCGAGCATCCAGGCTTCCGCGTTCTTGGCGCTGCCGATCTCCTTGAGCATGTGCATGACGGCTTCGTTCGCGCCGCCGTGCAGCGGCCCCTTCAGCGAGCCGACCGCCCCCGTCACCGCCGAATAGATGTCCGAGAGCGAGGATGCGATCGTGCGCGCCGTGAAGGTCGACGCGTTGAACGAATGCTCGGCGTAAAGCGTCATCGAGATGTCGAAGCACTTGACGATCTCAGGCGCCGGGACCTCGCCGAAGCACATGTGAAAGAAGTTCTCGCAGAAGCCGAGGTCCTTCGTCGTCGGGATCGGCTCATTGCCGTTCCGCACGCGGAAATCAGCCGCGACCATTTCCGGGATCTGCGCGAACATGCGGATCGACTTCGCGTAAAGCCCGGCCGGCGAAGAATCCTCCGCCGTATCATCCGCCTGCCCCATGAACGAGATCGCGGTCCGCAGCGTATCCATCGGATGCGCCTTGGGGTTCAGCATACGGATCAGCTTCAGCATGTCGGGCGACAGCCCGCGTTCGCTCTTCTCATGCGCGTTGAACGCGTCAAGCTCGGCCTTTGTCGGCAGCTCCTTGTTCCAAATGAGATAGGCGACCTCCTCCCACCGGCACTTGGTCGCAAGGTCCTGCACCGCATAGCCGCGATAGGTGAGCGAGTTCGTCTCCGGCATCACCTTCGACACGGCGGTGTCGTCCGCAACGACGCCGGCGAGCCCGTATTTGACCTCTTCAGACACGCAATCCTCCCTATCGATCGACCCCGTATCGGGGACGCAGAAGCCCTTCAGGGCCTAATGCTCTTCCACAGAAATGCCGCTCGCGACAAGCTGCGCCCTGATCTCCGCAACTTTCTCGCGCGGCGCCCAGAGCGCGTCGCCGTCGCCCTCCGCGAGGCGGAAGGGACGAAAGATCGGCGCGCCGCGCCCGGCCTGCGTCATGCGGAAGGGAACGTAGCCGGCGCCTTCCATCGCGGCGATCAGCATTTCCGGCGAGTCGCCTGCGTTCTTCAGATGGCGCCCGACAATCTCGGTCGTGAGGACCGGCCGGGCGCTCGCGATGACGCCCGAGAGGCCGGCGATAGTGCGCGTTTCAAAGCCTTCGACATCGATCTTGATGAAGCGCGGGCGGAGCCCTGCGAGCGCCGCATCGCCGCGCTCAACCCGGATCTCGACTTCCGACACCGTCGCCGGATCGTAGACGCTGCGGCCGAGCGTCGCCTCGCCGGAATTGACGCGCGGAATATGCAGCGTCGCGGTTCCCGGCGCTTCGCCGAGCGCGGCGTCGCGCGCGTCGATCCACCAGATGTTGTTGAGGTCGGCGTTGACGCGCAGCCGCGCCATCGCGCGCGGGTTGGGCTCGAACGCAAGCACCCTTCCCGAAGGGCCGACGAGGGCCGCGGCCGCGACGGCGAAATGCCCGTAATTGGCGCCGACGTCGACGACGGTGTCGCCAGGGCCGACGAGCGCTTTCAGCGTCCTGATGAGCTTCAGGTCGTACCAGCGGCGCAGGAAATAGGCGGACCGGTCGGACCACTGCGACAAGTCGGCGACGAACCAGCAGCCGTTGATCTTGTTACGGAAGATCTGCGGCGGAAATCCCGCCCAATCGCCGTTGCGGCGCCAGTCGCCGACAAGCGTCCTGTAGACATGGCCCCAGCCGGGAAGCTCCGCGGCCACATAGGGGCGGGCGACAAGCATCGCAAACCGGTTGCGCAAGCGCCCTGCGCCGCCGGCCGCGGTCCCGGACGCGCGCTGCGTTTGCGCGTCTCCGCTCATCAGCGCGGCGTGTCCCCGACCTGGAAATTGTAGATCGACTGATCGAACTGGTTGTAATCGTGATAGCGAAGAAGATCATAAAGATCGCGGCGGTGCTGCATGATGTCGAGAACGCCGTTCTGGTCGCCGTCCTTGAGGATCGCGTCGAGGCCCTTCTCGGCGCCGAACATCGCAAGGCGCAGCGTCGTCACCGGATAGATGACGAGGTTGAAGCCGAGATTTTCGAGCTCGCGTTTGTTGAGGAGGCGCGATTTCCCGAACTCCGTCATGTTGGCGAGGATCGGGACCTTGATCGCTTTGCGGACCGCTTCGAATTCCTTCTCGTTCGCCATCGCCTCGGGGAAGATCATGTCGGCGCCGGCGTCGACATAAGCCTTCATGCGGTCGATCGCCTTGTCGAGGCCTTCGACCGCGCGCGCATCGGAGCGCGCGATGAGAATGAAGTTCGGATCGCGTTTGGCGTCCGCCGCGGCCTTCACCCGCCGCACCATCGCGTCGGCGCTGACGACTTCCTTGCCGTCAAGATGGCCGCAGCGCTTCGGCATCGCCTGGTCTTCGATGTGGCAGGCGGAAAGGCCCATCTCCTCCATCGTGCGGACGGTGCGCGCCGCCGCCATCGGCTCGCCGAAGCCGGTGTCGATGTCGATGATCGTCGGCAGGTCGGTGACGCGCCCGATCTGATGACCCCGCTCCGCAAACTCCGTCATCGTCGAGATGCCGATGTCGGGAAGGCAGAGATCGGCGCTCATGACGGCGCCCGAGATGTAGACGCCGTCAAATCCTTTTCGCTCGATCAGCTGCGCGCACAGCGGATTGAAGGCGCCCGGAAACTGCAAAAGCTTCCCGGACTTCAGCTTCGCCCGGAAGTCGGCGCGTTTTTCGGCGGCGTGTTTCTTGGTGAAGAGCATGGGCGTGTTGCCAATGCCTGCCTAGGGCGGTCCTTGTCCCGCCGTCAGATCGAACCGGCGGGCCAAGGCCCGCCCTACCTAAAATATCCCCTTCGCCGGGTTTTCCTGCAAATACCCTTTCGGCGCCACGGGATTGAGCAGCAGCACCTCCGCCGCCGACAGGTTCGGCAGGCGCTGGACGAGGTCGAGGAAGCGCGCCGATTCCTTCGGGTCGAGGATATCGTCCGTCAGCGTACGGAACTTCTTGATGTATTCGGGGCGGCGGAAGGGCCGCGCGCCGAAGGGGTGGGCGTTGGCGATGCCGAGCTCGTCGACGAGCTCAGAGCCGTCCTCAAACGTCACGACGACGCGCGCGCCGAAGGCTTTCTCCTTCGGGTCATGAGAATGGTAGCGGCGCGTCCATTCCGGGTCTTCGACCGTCGAGATCTTGCGCCAGAGCCGCACGGTGTCGGGGCGCTTGGCGCGTTCCGGCGCGTAGGACTTCACATGGTGCCACTCGCCGTCCTGCAACGCGACGGCGAAGATGTACATGATCGAATGGTCGAGCGTTTCGCGGCTGGCGTTCGGGTCCATCTTCTGCGGATCGCCGGAGCCGGTGCCGATCACGTAATGCGTGTGATGCGAGGTGTGGAGCACGACCGACTTCACCTTGTCGAAGCCGCCGCGCTTTTCGATTTCGCGCCCCATGCGGAAGGCGAGGTCGATGAGCGCCTGGCTCTGATATTCGGCCGAGTGCTCCTTGGTGTAGGTTTCAAGAATCGCGCGCTTGGCCTCGCCCCGGGCGGGCAGCGGCACGTGATAAGTCGGCTCATAGGGGCTGCCGCCCTTGTCCCGCGCGGTGCGGCCGTTGAGGATCCAAGCGATCGGCGCATCTTCGCCTTCATAGGCGGGGCTCGGCGCGCCCTCCCCGCGCATGCAGCGGTCGACCGCTTCAATCGCCTGCTTGCCGGCATAGGCGGGCGCGAAGGCTTTCCAGGTCGAGATTTCGCCCTTGCGCGACTGGCGCGTCGTGATCGTCGTGTGGAGGCCCTGCTGCACCGCCTGGTAGATAACCTCCGTAGGCAGACCAAGGAGCGTGCCGACCGCCGCGCTCGCAGACGGCCCGATATGGGCGATGTGGTCGATCTTGTGCTCATGGAGGCAGATCGCCTTCACGAGGTTCACCTGAATTTCATAGCCCGTCGCGATGCCGCGCACGAGCGCGTTCCCGTCACGCCCGCACTGCTGCGCCACCGCGAGCACCGCCGGAATGTTGTCGCCGGGATGAGAGTAATCGGCGGCGAGGAAGGTGTCATGGAAGTCGAGTTCCCTGACCGCGGTGCCGTTCGCCCACGCCGCCCATTCGGCGCAGACCGCCTGATCCGCCGGCGCGCCGAAGAGGCTCGCTCCGCCCTTCCGCGGATGCGCGTAGGCCATCGCGCGCGCCGACTTGATCGGCCCCCGGTTGAGCGAGGCGATCGCGACCGAGGCGTTGTCGATGATGCGGTTGACGATCATTTCGGTCGCCTCCGCGTCGACCGCGACGGGATCGGCCGCGACCTCCGCGATCTTCCAGGCGAGCTGGTCTTCGCGCTTCAGATTGTCTTTCGAACGGTGCGCGCGGACGGCGTGCGTGATCATCGGGATTTCCCTTGTTTCTCAGGAGCTAAGGTGCGCATGGGCGCAGGCGGGCGACTGTGAAAAACGCGCCGGGAAACTGCGCCCTCGCCCCGGCTCTGTCAAAGCGCCGCCGCGACGAATGTTCGCGGCAAAACGTCTCCGGAAAAATTGCGCTTGACAGCATTGCCTGCGTGACGAGAAAATGGGGGTTAACCTCCGTTATCGAATCAGGGGAGTTCGAGAGCTGGTTGCAAAAGTCGGTAGGTGAAGCGAGGCCGATGCCGGAACGGTATCTTGCAAAGCTCATCAAATCGCTGGACCGCGCGCCAAACTTCGACACGGCGATACGGGTCTTCACGGAAGCAAAGATACAATTGGGGCTTGATTTTTTTCATTATCAAATTCTCGTTCGAAACTTTCACGGCCTATCATTCTACGAGGGGACTGCGGCGGGCGAAGAAATCAACAATGTCGCCGCAAACTTTGCCGGCGGCCTTAGGATTGAAGCGGTGCCGTCGATTCGCAAGCTGACGAGGTCGATGAAGCCGTTTCGCTGGACGGACATCGCCAAGGAAGCAGGCCAGGATCAAAGACCGCAAAACATTCTTAGGAATTTGCACGACGACGGGTTCATCGACGGTTACAGTTTTCCGGTGTCAGACGGCCCGGGAGATCTGGCCCTGATAAGCCTGAGCGCGCGCGGCAGAACCTTTGACTTCGACTCGATAACCCTCAGCGTCTTGCAGCACGCATGCCTGGCGCTGCACAAGCGGTGCAAGAGTTTTTCCGAATCTGCGGCGGATGAGCCGCCGGAACTCTCGCCGCGCGAGCAGCAGGTGGTCGAGCGAGTGCTGCGCGGATTGTCGAATAAGGAGATCGGCCGCGATCTCGGCATTTCCTCGCATACCGTTGATGAGTTCTTGCGCCGAATTTTCGAGAAGCTCGGCGTCGATAACCGCACTGAGGCCGCCGTGAAATTTGCGCTGATTAGCGGCAGCTTGCCGGCTTGACTGCGAAGGCGTGTCCCGTAAGCGCGGGACTTCCGCCGTCGCGCGTCGAACCGCATAAGCCTCGCTCCGGGGGCGACGGTCGCCCCGCTTCTGGGAGTCGTGTTAATGAAGACGAGGCTGGCTTTCTCTGAACATCGCAACGTCGAGAAAGACAATTCTGCTGACGCAAGCGCTTATTCTTCTCAATTCAAGGCGCTCTTTCAACTCTGGCTCCGCTTCGACGAAGCGCAAGCGTCCATGAGGGGCGAGGAAAGCGTCGATCAGTGCACGAAAGTGCAGTCAGTCATCATGACGTTGATGGAGGCGACGCCGAGCCAGACTATGGAAGATTTACTCTACAAACTCGCAATTTGGCGCTGGGACAGCCTTGAGCCGGACATCGAGACCGCCGATCGCGGCGATCGTCTCGCATACTCCGCACTGGCGGATCTCGCTCGTATGACGTCCAATGACTGGATATTGACCCGATGCGGCGAAGCCGAGGTCGGCCGCTAACCCGAAATGACTGGAGATTATTTTAGCATGATGCAATCAACGGTTTCCTGTCATTTGCCGTCCGGCTTTTCATCTTCATCATGATCAACCACTTCGATCGCGCCGTCCGCGACCGCGCCGCCCGCCTTGACCCCGGTCTTTGCGACCGTCGCGCCGGTCTCGACGACAGCGCCCACCGCCGACGTCACCGCGCACCCGGCAAGACATGCGAGGGTGAGGGCGATCGACAACACTCGCGCCATGACGCGCATCTCCTTCTGGGCGGTCGGCGTTCAGGTATTACAGACTGCAAGCGCCGGCGCCGTTAACGGCGGCGCGCATGGAGAAGATTTCATCGGGCGGGCCGGCGTCGCGGTCACCATCCCCCGCCGCCGCCGCCGCCTCCCCCGCCGCCGGAAGACCCGCCGCCGCCGGAGCCTGACGATCCCGATGATTTCGGCATCGAGCTGGAAACGCCGCTCGACAGATTTGAAACAAGCGCGCTGTTCAGGCCTGCAAGGCTCCGCCCGGCGCCGAAGTTTCCGTGCGCCCAGGACGGACGATATTCGGCGGCCTCCTTCGGCATCAGCCTCTCAAAATGCTCTGTCCACGGCTTTTCGACGCCGAGCGCGATCGCATAGGGGAGGAACCGTTCATAGCGCTCGACCGTCATCGGCGGGGGCGCATCGCCGCCGACCTCGACCATGTTCAGCTGCGCTTCCTCCGCCATTTTCAGGTATAGGCGGAAACCCTCGATCGCCGTCCTCGCCTCCTGGCCCTTTTTCGTCGCCGCCGGCAGAAAATAGGCCCCCGCGACAATCATCATGATAAGGATTATTACTGCGAGCGAATGAAGCCCCGTCCAGACTAGCGCGAGATCGGCGGCGAGAACGACAGCGCCGATCCCGCCGATCGCCGCAAGAATGAGATAGCCCGTGTTCCAGCGAAAATACTCCGCGCCGTAGTTTTTCGCGAGCGACTTGCGGAACGCCTCATAGGCGCTGGTCAAGGTCGGGTTGTAGTCTCTGCCGAATCTGAGCTCGTACCGCGAAGAGAGCAGGCGAGACTGCAGCTCGCGCTCGACTGCGCCGACTTCCCCCGTCGCCGCGCCCGCCGCCGGCTTGAGCGTCGTCTGGCGTTTCTTCTTGTCGACATCAATCTCGATCCGCTTCGTCACCGCGAGGTTGACGAGGCTGGCGATGAGCGCGTCATGTCCCGACAGGCCGCGATGATAGATGTAGTGCGCGGCGGCGGGCGAATGACCGGGCGGCGGCTCGTACCGCGGGAAGACGGGGCCTTTCGGCGGGTCGCGGCCGACGCGCTCATACATGGCGAAGAGATAGCCGCCGAGAAGGAGAAACGCCGCGCCGAGGACGATCGCCGATGCGTTCTCCGCCCACCATTCGGCGCGCGCATCCGCCGCCGACGGCGGATCAACGACGCCCTTTGCAAAGCCGACGGCGACGGTCATCCCCTCGCCCGCATCAAGCGGCGCGCGCGTATTGAACATGTGCGCGCCGCCGTCGAAGCGATACTCATAGTCCCGGGCCGTCGAGCCTTCATGGCCCGTATAGGCTGCATGCTGAGCGGCCTCTGCGCCGCCCGGCAATCTGACGGTCGCGCGCGCCTGCTCAATCGGGAATGCCCAGTAATTGCCCGTCGCATTCCAGTAGATTTCGTCATAGGTCTCGAAATGGCGAACCTGGTTCTTCACCGCATAGACGATCTCGTATTCGTGCGGTCCGCTGTCGAGAAAAACGTCGGCGTCGCCGATGCGGATGCGGAACGCATTCCCGTCTTTCTCGATCGCATAGGGTTCCGTCTTTCCGTCGCGGATAACGCTCTTCACGTCATAGGCGTAAGGGAGCGTGCGTGCGCCCTTCAGAAAGGCGCGCGGCAAATCGCGATAAATGCCGCGCTGGATCTGGTCGCCGAGGGCGATGACGCCGATCGTCTCCGTGACGAGAATGTCGCCGTCCTTCTCGACCTCGACCATGACGTCGAATGACGTGATTTTTTCCTGCGCCGCGGCTGCGGCGGGCGCGAGGATAATGACGACCGCGAGCAGCAGGCGAAACAGCATCGTCAGGCCCCTGTTGAAACCGTCGGCGCCACGCGGTCGGCGTCGCCCGCTTCAAAATAGTCGCGCGCGCCGAAACCGAGGATGCCGGCGACGAGATTGGAGGGAACGCTGCGGACGAGGGTGTTCAGCTCACGCACCGCGCCGTTGTAGAACCGGCGCGCCATTTCGATTTTGTCTTCGGTCTCGGCAAGCTGGCGCTGGAGTTCGAGGAAATTCTGATTGGCCTTGAGGTCCGGATAGTTTTCCGCGAGCGCCACAAGGCGTTTCACCGGACGCGACAGCTCGCCTTCGGCCGCGCCGCGCGCCGCCGGATCGTCTCCCGCCGAAAGCGCCGCGCTGCGCTTCGACGCCACCTCTTCAAAGAGCGCGCGCTCATGGGCGGCGTAGCCTTGTACCGTCGACACAAGCTGCGGGATGAGGTCAGCGCGGCGCTTCAATTGCACGTCGATATCGGCCCAGCCGTTATCGGTCATCTGCCGCTTCCCGACGAGCAAGTTGTAGATGATCGCGACGCCGGCGGCGAGAACGACGACAGCCGCGATGAGAATGGCTGAAATGTTCAATGCGGCCTCCCCTATCGTGCAGGACTGCGACGCAGTCTGCGCGCGTTTCGACAGCGTTTCAACAAACGCGCTTCATGGGAAAAAGACGAGCTTCACCGCCATCGCGACCAGCACGGCGAAGAGCGCGCGCTTGATGAACTTCTCGCCGCGCGTCATCGTCGCGTGCGCGCCCATCCATCCGCCGATCGCATTGCCCGCAGCGAGAGCGGCGCCCGCGTCCCAGGCGATCGGGGCCTTCGACGCGAACACCCACAATGCGACGAACGAGAAAACGAGGGCGATGAATACCTTGTGCATGTTGGTGCGAACAAGGTCGAGCCCCATCACGCGATAAAGAATGGGCATCATCAGGAAGCCGACGCCGATCTGGATGAAGCCGCCCCAGAAGCCGGCGCCGACCATCAGAAGGTGCCCGGCCGCAAGGTTCTTCGCTTTTGACGACGCATCGGGGCGCGGCTTGGCCTTGTCTTCACCCGTCGCCATCAGGATGAGAACCGCGATCATCACCGCGGCGACGACATAGTTGAACGCCGCGCCGTCGAGCTTGACGCCGACCAACGCGCCGAAATAGGCGCCGATCGACGCCGCGAGAGCGAGCGTCATCGACAGGCGGAAGTCGGAGAGACCGTTCCGGAAGAAGGCGCCGACGGCCGTAATGTTTTGCGCGATGATGGCGATACGGTTGGTGCCGTTGGCGACAGGACCCGGCAGGCCCATGAAGACCATTACGGGAACCGTCAGAAGAGAGCCGCCGCCGGCGATCACGTTGATCCAGCCGGAAGCAAAGCCCGCGGCGGCGAGGAGCATGAGTTGCCAAGGTTCGAGCACAGATCCCCGCGAGGAAACCGCCTGCTAAACAGGAGCGGCTGAAGAGGGCAAGGGCCGAGCGCGCGCCGTCGGCGCGAGAAATCGGGACTGAGAAGTCTCCGGCGGCGCAAAGCATTCATCCCGCCGCCCGAACCACCCGATCCGACGGCGCTGGACATAGTCATAAAGCCTGTCGCCGATAAAGGAGGGCACGATGCGCCCCGCCTGCCCCAGCCGGCGCCACGGCGCCGGCAACGTGCGCGCGGCGGCGAGAACGCCCGCCCAGCGCAGAAAGGGCCGCCCGTTCATCAGAACCATGAAAGTGTCGAATTGGTCCGCATCGAGACGATAATGCGCGTAAAGAGCGCGCGGGACCGCGTCCTGAATGGCGGCGAAGCGCGTCCCGCCGTCAGGATCGCGCGCGAGCATCCACTGAACCCCCGCCGAGCACAGCGCGCAATCGCCATCGAAGATGACCAGGGGCGCTGCGTCATCGAACGGCGGGACGGCCGGGTCGGATCGGTAGCTGTAAGGCGCTGTCCGCATCGCAATCCCTACTCCGCCGGCGCGAGCGCGGCGCCTTCGCGGACCATGCGCACCGGCGCCTTCACGCGAGCGCCGAGCATCCCGCGAAGCGCCGCCTCAAGGTCGGCGTCCGCAAATACAAATCCGGCCGCCAGCGCCTTCGCCGGTTTGACGTTCTGCCCGCCGAGCAGCAGTTCTTCTGCAAAGGCGCCGAGCGCGAGGCGCAAGGGCGCCGCCGGGATTCGGAAAATGGCGGGACGGCCGAGCGCCTTTGCAAGCGCTTTCGTGAAGGCGTTGTTGGTCGCCGCCTGCGGCGCGGTCGCGTTGACGGCGCCGGCGAGCGCCGGGTTCCTGACCGCATATACGATGAGACGAACGAGGTCGTCGCGGCTGATCCAGCTCATCATCTGGCGCCCATGGCCGAAGGGCGCGCCGAGCCCGAATTCGAACGGCAGCAACATGCGGGCGAGAAGGCCGCCGGCGGGATCAAGAACGAGGCCGATGCGCAGGCGCACGACGCGAACGCCGAGGATTTCGGCCCCGCGCGCGGCTTCCTCGACCGCCGCGCAGCTTTCATGGCTGAAGCTCTTGTCGCAGGCGCTGTCGGCTTCAGTCAGCGGTTCCTCGCCGCTCATGCCGTACCAGCCGACGGCGGAGGCGGCGACAAAGACATCCGGCGCATGGGCGAGGCGCGCCATCAGACCGATGAGCTCATGCGTCAGATTGCGGCGACTCTCGACGACGCGCGCTTTCTTCTTCTCCGTCCACAGACCGTCGGCGAGCGGCTCGCCGGCGAGATGGACGACGGCGTCGACGGTCTCATCGTTGCGGATAGCGGACAGATCGCTCACAAGGCGGATCGGCGCCGGAAGTTTTTCCATCGCACGCTTCGGGTCGCGGACCAGCGCCGTCACATGGACGCCTTCCGCCACCATGGCCTCGACGAGGCGCGAGCCGATGAAACCCGTCGCGCCGGTGACGAGAACGCGAGACCCGGCCTTGAGCCCCGCCGCCAGCGGCCCCGCCCGCCGCGCCTTCATCCGCGCAAGCCGCCCGGCCGCGCCCAGATCGCGCAAGCCGAACAGCGTCGTTCCAACGGCGCCGAACACGCAGAGCCACGACATCAATCCATGACTGACCAGGCGAACGCCCGCCGGCTCCCCGCTCCACGCAACAAGCTGCGGCGCCAGCAGCGCGAGGATGGCGCCGTAATTGAGCGCCAGCAGCGTATGCAGCACACGCTCGCTCGCCGGCAGCCGACGCGAGCGGTCTTCCTCGACGAAATCCATGAGCGTGATGACGATCTCGATCGCCAGCACGGCGAGGAGCGCGGCGGCGAAGACGCCCTTCGGTTCCATCCAGCCGATCACCAGAAAGATCGCCGCGTAGAAAAGGTTGCGCACGCCGTGGAGGCGCAGCTCATCTTTCTGCGACGCGCGCCACGGAAGGCGCTCGGTGAGTTCGTGATGATAGAGCGTATCGAATGCGCCGAAGGCGACCTGAAGCGCGATGAGGGACCACAGCAGCGTGCTATCCATGACGGGCCTCCATATCTTCGAACACCGTCTCCTGATCGATCATCAGTCCGAAGACGGGATGGGTGAGCGTGAGCGTGAACAGGAATTTCCCAAGGCCGAGATCGTGATGACCGATCACCATGCGGCCCGGCGCGAAGGCCTTCGGCAAGCTGATTCGCCAGCGGCCGATGCGCAGGAAGTAATCTGCGCTGGAGAAGTAAAGCGCGCCCGCCGCGACGCTGAGCGTCAGCGTCATGCCGACGCCGAAGACCGGCCCGTCCACGACATGTTCTTCAAGTCCGGTCGGACCGGCGAATTTCTTCATTGAGTGAATGGCCTGCGGAAAGCCGCTCTTTCTGGCGTAAAGGCGCGTCCAGACTTGGCCCTCGCCGTTCGCCGCGTCTGTGACGGCGACGACCGCGTCGCAGTCCCGGCAATTGAGGTCGACAGGAAGGGGGGCGCCGACGAGACGGGCGAGCGCCGCGAGAATGCGGCCGGCGGCATTCATGCAAAGCCGCGTGGTGCGACCTCTGTAGACGGCGCTCTCGCCGACATCGTGCGCGGCGGTGAAGCGGTTGCGGATCGCATCCGGGAGCGCAGCCCAGTCGGCGGCGCTGAGCAGTCTTAGAAAGCGCTCGTCGCGCCGCGGCGCCGTCGCGCGGGTCTGCTTGCAAGACAGGCGATCGAAGGCGGCGCCGGTTTTCTCATCCAAGATCGCCATCGTTCGCCCCTCTCTTTCTGCGGGCTATTTCTTCTTCAGAAACGGCGCCAGCAGATCGACTGCTTTGCTTCCAAGCTTGATGAGCGGAAGCAGCTGCGCCTTCGGTACGCGGTTCATCTGCTCGTACCATCCGTTCAGGAGATCGATGAGGCCCTTCAATTCCGAAAGGCGGGCAACCGCGGCGGCGCTTGTCGCCGGGTCGGCCTTCGCCTCGTCGAGGACGATGCGCAGATCCTCCGCAGCCGGATCGATTTCACGCGCTTTCCTGATCGCCACGATTTTCGACGCCATCTCCCAGACGTCGCCCTCAGCCTCATAGTGGTCGCGGCGGTCGCCCATGATCGGCGCGCGCCGGACAAGGCCCCAGTCCATCAGATCGCGGATCGACGTCGAGACGTTCGACCGCGCCATCTGCAGGGCGTCGGCGATGTCTTCGGCGTTCAGCGGCCGGCCGCTGACGAAAAGAAGCGCATGGATCTGCGCGATCGACCGGTTAACGCCCCAGGTCGTGCCCATGTCGCCCCAATGGAGAACAAAACGCCGGATCGCCGGCGTCATTTCGATGGGATTGTCAGTAATTTCTGTCATAACAGAAATATGAGACAAGTCCGACGAAAAAGCAATCCCCCTTCCCGGACCCCGCGACAAGCCCCCGCCGCGCCCGCTATGGAGCCTCGCCCGAAATCGAGGACACGCCTTGAAATCCGACATTGAAATCGCCCGCGCCGCCCGCCTGCTGCCGCTCGATGAGATCGGCGCAAAGCTGGGCCTGCCGCCGGAAGCGGTCATTCCCTATGGCCGGGGCAAGGCGAAGATCGACACCGCGGCGCTTGGCGACCCGAAAGTGCACGCCGGCGGCAATCTCGTCCTCGTCACCGCAATCAACCCGACGCCGGCGGGTGAGGGAAAGACGACGACCACCATCGGCCTCGGCGACGCGCTGAACCGCATCGGCAAGAAAACGGCGATCGTGCTGCGCGAGCCGTCGCTCGGTCCCTGCTTCGGCGTCAAAGGCGGCGCGACCGGCGGCGGCATGGCCCAGGTCGCGCCGATGGACGACATCAACCTCCATTTCA
Source organism: uncultured Caulobacterales bacterium (assembly GCA_964578685.1). Lineage (GTDB taxonomy): Bacteria > Pseudomonadota > Alphaproteobacteria > Caulobacterales > Parvularculaceae > Amphiplicatus. The sequence continues at coordinate 13,311 of CAZOEB010000003.1, read as the reverse complement.
CCGGCGACTTTCACGCCATCACGTCGGCGCACAATCTTCTCGCCGCGATGGTCGACAATCATCTCCACTGGGGCAACGCGCTCCATATCGACGCGCGCCGCGTGACCTGGCGGCGCGTGATGGACATGAACGACCGCTCTTTGCGCGAGATCATCTGCGGGGTCGGCGACAATAACGGCGTCGTGCGCGAAGCGGGCTTCGACATCACCGTCGCTTCCGAAGTGATGGCGATCTTGTGCCTATCGGAAGATCTCGAAGACCTCGAACGGCGCCTCGGCGCGATCATCGTCGGCTGGCGGCGCGACAAGACGCCGGTGACGGCGAGAGACCTCAAGGCCGACGGCGCGATGGCGGCCCTCCTAAAGGACGCGATCCTGCCCAATCTTGTTCAGACGCTGGAGAACAATCCGGCGATCATTCACGGCGGCCCTTTCGCCAATATCGCGCATGGCTGCAATTCCGTGATCGCGACGCGAACGGGTCTCGCCCTCGCCGAGTATGTCGTTACGGAGGCGGGCTTCGGCGCCGACCTCGGCGCGGAGAAATTCTTCAACATCAAATGCCGCAGGGCGGGCCTGTCGCCGAAAGCCGCCGTCATCGTCGCCACCGTTCGCGCCCTCAAGATGAACGGCGGCGTCGCCAAGGATAATCTTTCTGCGGAGCATGTGGCGGCGGTGAAGGCCGGGGCCGTCAATCTCGCGCGCCATATCGAGAATGTGCGCGGGTTCGGCGTGCCGGTCGTCGTCGCCGTCAACCAGTTCACCTCAGACACGCCCGCAGAGCTCGCGGAGATAAAGGCCGCCGCGGCGCGCGCCGGCGCCGACGTCGTCGTCTGCCGGCACTGGGCGGAAGGGTCGGCGGGCGCTGAAGACCTCGCCCGCGCGGTCGTCGCGCTTGTTGAGGGCGGCACGGCGAAATTTCATCCGCTCTATGCGGACGCAATGCCGCTGAAAGCCAAGATCGAAACTGTGGCGGAGAAAATCTATCGGGCGGCGCGCGTCGATTTCTCGCTCGCCGCCGAACGCGACCTCAGCAGTTACGAAAAGCTCGGATTCGGCGATTTCCCCGTCTGCATGGCGAAAACGCAGATGAGCTTTTCCGACGATCCGACGCGCCTCGGCGCGCCGGAAGGCCACATTCTCCATGTGCGCGAAGCGCGTTTATCCGCCGGCGCCGGCTTCGTCGTCGCGATCTGCGGCGAGATCATGACGATGCCCGGCCTGCCGAAGACGCCCGCCGCCGAGCGCATCAGCGTGAATGAAAAAGGCGAGATAGACGGGCTATTTTAGCGAGAGCGGCGTCGCCGCGCGCGCGGACTTTGTCGTGACGAGATAATCATAGCCGAGCAGGAAGAAGCGTTGTTCGGGGTCGAGCGCGTTGAGGCCCTTCTGCTCCAGCTTGCGGCGAACAGGCTCCAGCGGAATGACGGCATAGCCTTCATCGCCGACAGCGCTTTCATCGACGCCGATCGCCTTCAAGATTTCGGCGGTCAGCTCTGACTTCATCTCGGACGTCTTGAACGGCCCTTCTGCGGACGGCGCGATTGCGGTCTGCCTGCCAGCGAGCGGCAATACGAGGACGCGCAGCACCTTGAGGCCGTTTTCGGCTGCGATCCCTTCTGTCAGCGCGCCGAGATCGAAGGTCGACAAGAATGTCGTCCCCAAACCGAGGTGAATGGCGCCCATCTTGAACAGCGCCCGCGGCGCCGGCCCCTTGGCGGCGCCGTACTGACGCAGGAACTCCCGCCGGATATAGGCGATGCGGTCGGCGTTGCTCGCGTAGTTCTTGCCCGCATTGTAGGCGCGATAGATCGCAGCGCTCTCATCCAGCGCGTCGATAACGGACGCCGCTTCCCTATCGCCGGCAAAGGCGGCGCGCATCGCCGCGAATGTCTCCGGCGCTGCCGCGAACATGAACATGGCGCCGAAATCGCCTTTGGCGAACGCCGCGCGCTCCGCCGCGAGCGCGTCAGCCGCGAGCTTTCTCGCCGCGTCGGTTTTCGCAATCGCCTCGAGGCGTTCAAGCCAGATGAGCGTCGCGCCGATGAATTCCTGATCGACGCCCCAGAGAACGTCGCGCCGACGCGGCGCATTCTTGAGGAAATAGTCGGCGAGCGCCGCATCCTCCCTCATGCCGAGGAACGGAATGGCGAGCGGGCGGCCGGCGAGCGCCGTCGCCAGCGCATCCGGCCCGCCATTGTTCAGCCGCGGCTCAACCCATTCATCCGTCAGCGGACCGATCTCCACGACATGGTTGACGAGACCGTGGGGCCGCGCAGCCTTGGCGAGCGCCAGCGCAATTTCCGGAGGGTCGGCGAAGCCGTGGTCCTCGCCGACCAGAATGAACTGGGCGGACGGTATGTCAGCGAGGATAAGGTCGGCGCCGGGGCCGGTCAGTGCGCCGTCTTCAAGGCGCATCTGGTGAACCGTCGGCGCCAAGACCTCCGACGACTGCTCTGCTGCGGACGCCGCGCCGGCGACGAACAGCGTCAACGCCGCTGAGAATATTTTCATGATGGTGCGCCCCTTGCTTGGCGGAAATCTTAGGACGCATCGTCTCGCCTCGTAAACACGCCCCGCCGCATGCGTCTTTCGTCCCGGCCCGCCCCTTTACCCTTGGCCGCGCCGCGCCTATGTCCCGTTTGCTGCCCGGCGCGTCAGGGCGAACTTCCCCGGGGCCGTATCTCACAGAACGGGAGCTGCCTCTGGCGGAGACCCTTGGTTTCCATCACGCGGCGCCCACCTGGTCCTTAGGGTCCAGGGCGAACGTTTCGTCCAACGGCCAGGGCGGCGCTTTGTTTCTGAGGTTGAGATCGCCTTGCTGCCCGTAATGCCGCCCATCGCGCCCGGTTTTGCGACGAAGGAGATCCTCCGTCTGCGGATGGCCGCGGAGCGCCGCGCGGCGTCGAAAGCGCGCCCGGACGCCGGCCGCCATGCGGCGCGCGTCTTCTTGGACCATGTGCCGATCCCGCCGGGCGCGACCGTCGCCCTCTACCATCCGATGAAGGACGAGCTTGACACCAAACCTCTCGCGGCGGCGCTGATCGAGCGCGGCTTCGGCATCGCGCTGCCCGTGACTCCGAAGAAGCGCGGACCCCTCACCTTTCGCGCCTTTCGCGACGGCGACCCTTTAAGCGCGGACCGGTACGGCGTGATGACGCCGTCTGACTCGGCGGCGGAAGTCCATCCGATGCTGATCGTCACGCCGCTTCTCGCCTTCACTCGCGACGGCGGGCGGCTCGGCTATGGCGGGGGCTATTACGACCGCACGCTCGCCGCGCTGCGCAGCGGGCGCGACGTGCTGGCGGTCGGCTACGCCTTCGGCGCGCAGGAGGTCGGGACGCTGCCGCTCGGCCCGCGCGACCAGCGCATCGACATGATTGTGACCGAACGCGAGGCGATCGACGCGCGCGCCTGGAAAGAACGGCTGTCGTGAGAATCGCGGTGTTTGGAGACATCGTAGGCCGGTCAGGGCGCAAGGCGCTAACCGAGCAATTGCCCGCGCTGAAGCGACGCTTCGCGATCGATTTCATTATCGTCAACGGCGAAAACGCCGCCGGCGGCTTCGGCGTCACTGCGGAGATCGTCGAGGCGTTGATCGCCTCAGGCGCCGATGTCGTGACGACCGGCAATCACGCCTTCGACCAGCGCGACGAGATCGACGTCTTCCGGACCGAGCCGCGCCTGCTGCGCCCGCTGAATTTCCCGAAGACCAATCCGGGACGCGGCGCGGGCCTCTTCGAAGCGAAGGATGGGCGGCAGGTTCTTGTGCTCCATGCGCAGGGCCAGGTTGAAATGCACCCCTGCGACGACCCCTTTGCCGCCATCGACGGCGCCATCGCCGGCGCCAAGCTCGGGCGTGACGCTGACGCGATCATTGTCGACTTCCATGCGGAGGCGACGAGCGAGAAACAGGCGATGGGGCATTATCTCGACGGGCGCGTCACAGCCGTCGTCGGCACGCACACGCATACGCCCACCGCGGATGACCGCGTGCTCTCCGGCGGCACCGCCTATATGAGCGATATCGGCATGTGCGGCGACTATGACAGCGTCATCGGCATGGAGAAGACCGAGCCGATGCGCCGCTTCCTGACGAAAATGCCGAGCCAGAGATTCCAGCCCGCCGCCGGCGAGGCGACGCTGTGCGGCGCCATCATAGAGACTGCGCCCTCTGGCCTTGCCGCCTCGATCGAACCCTTCCGGCTCGGCGGTTGTCTCAGACGGCGCGAGCCTGCGCCCTGACGCATCCTCCGGTCGGTTGATCGTTTTCAGCAGGCGTTGATGGTCTGCGCAGCGCTATAGGGTCTCCGCTCTAGCGGACCGGCGCGCGGAATTCTGGGAGAGAACCATGCTCAAGCAGACCGGGAAAACCGAAAGCGTCGGCATCGGACCTTTGCGGATTGCTGAAATCGACATGCTGCGCGGGCTCGTCATCATACTGATGGCGCTCGATCATGTGCGCGACTATTTTCTTGTCGGCGGCTTCCTCTCCGATCCGCTGAACCCGCTGACGACGACGCCCGCGCTTTACCTGACGCGCTGGGTCACGCATCTTTGCGCGCCGACCTTCGTTTTTCTCGCCGGGCTCTCGGCCTATCTGCAGGCGCGCAAGGGCAAGTCCGGCGCGGCGCTGTCGCGCTTCCTGCTGACGCGCGGGATTTGGCTTATTTTCCTCGAGATGACGATCCTCAGCTTCGGCTGGTCGTTCGGCTTTCCCTATCCGTTTTTCTTACAAGTCATCTGGGCGATCGGCTGGTCGATGATCGCGCTTGCCGGCCTGACGCTGCTGCCGCGCGTCGCGGCGCTCGTGATCGGCCTCGTCATCGTTTTCGGCCACAACCTTCTCGATCCGCTGACGCCGCCGCAATTCGGCGGCGCATCCCTTCTATGGACCTTCCTTCACGAAGGCGGTCCGATCTTTGTCGGCGGGCAGCCGGTCGGGCTGGCCGCTTATCCGATCCTGCCCTGGATCGGCGTGATGGCCGTCGGGTACGGCGCGGGTCCGTTGTTCGTCGAGCCGGCCGCGACGCGCGACCGAAAATTGCTGCTGATCGGCGCAGGCATGCTCGCCTTGTTTTTCGCCCTTCGCTTCACCGGCGTCTATGGGGAGCCGGCGATCGCCGCAACGACCGGGGGCTACAGCGCCGCGGGCGACTGGCGCAGCCAGGAAACGATCGGCGCGCAGGTCATGGCGTTCTTCAACGTGCAGAAATATCCGCCGTCGCTGGCGTTCCTGCTCGCAACGCTGGGGATCTCGGCTTTGCTCTTGCCGCTGCTTTCAAGGTTGAAGGGGGCGCCGGCGAAGCTGTTGCTCGCCTACGGCGCCGTGCCGCTCTTCTTCTACGTTCTTCACATCTATGTCGTGCACGCGCTCGCCGTCGCCGCCAATGCCGCCGCGGGCCGCGAGGTCGGCGGCCTCTTCAATTATCTGATCAACGCCTTCACGGCGCCGCAAAAGCTTGAAGGCCTCGGCTTCAGTCTTCCGGTCGTCTATCTCGCGTGGATTGCGGTGCTCGTCATCCTTTATCCCGCGTGCCGCTGGTTCGCGGACGTGAAGCGGCGTCGCAAGGACTGGTGGCTGTCCTATTTCTGAGGAGGAGCGTCCTTACTCCAGCAACACCCGCTCCGGCTCGCCCTCTATATGCACACGGAAGACGATTGCGCGCGCGCCTTCGGGGCCGGCTTTCGGCGCATGAATCTTCCCCATGCGGATCACCATCGCGTCGCCCGCCTTGAGATCGCGGTTCGGCGAGCCTTCCTCGATATGGGTCGCCGTTCCCTCGATCAGATAGAGAAACTCCTCACCCGGATGATAATGGCGCGGCACCTGCGCATCGGGCGGGATGACGACGTCGGAGATGACGACTTCAAGCCCCGGCGCGCTGTCGAGCTTTTCCTTCAGCACTTCGTTGGAGCCTGCCCCGCGTGACGGCAGCTTGGCGATTTCTTCGTGCGCCAGCGCGCCAAGGCTGGCGCCGGCGACGAGGCCGATCATCAGGCCGCCGACAAATTTCATTTTCATACGCCTCTCCCTCAAACGCGGCGATAATCCGCCGCATCAGCCCTGAACTGCAAGATGTCGCCGACGCGGACGATCTCGCCTTCGGCTTCGACCGGATCGGCGACAAGCGGCAGGATCGCATCACCGAGGGCAGCGCCCGCAGCGTCAGTCATCAAGAGGACGCTCTCGCGCCCTTCGCCGTCACGCGCCCAGAAAGACGGCGGTATTCCGCCGCGAATGCAGAGCGCTGCGCAGGCCTTGTGCGTTTTCCCGCGACCGGGGCGCATGACGCCGAAGAAGCATTTTGAGTCCATGATCTGACCCGAAAGGCGGACTCGGCCCAGAGTTTCGTCGGCCGGCGCCGCGAGCGGCGCAGCGTCGCCGGTGACAGGCAAAGGTTCGAGCCAGCGATTGACGCTCAAGGGAACTTCAAGCATCCGCCGCTCGTGGCGCGCGATGAGAACGCCGGACGCCTTCACCGGCTTTCCGTCGAGATCGGCGAGCTTGAGCGCGCCGGTGCATTTTCCCTGCGCGACGATCAGCACGCTGCGCATGCCGAACGGCGCGGCGTCGTCCGCAATGCGGATCATGGGATAGGGTTTCGCCGCCAGCACGCCTTCGACGACATGGGTCGCGCCCTGCTCCCACCGTCCGGCGCCCGGATCGCCGAGTTCCCGCGCGACAAGCCAGCCGAGACCCGTCACGCCCGCGAGCGTCAACGGCATCGCGGCGAGCAGGAAACGGCGATCGACCGCCGGCGCCTTGGCCCAGCCGACAAACATTTCCTCCTCGCGATCAGGCGCGATGACGCCTCGGTTCAACGTCATGGCGCCGCTCCTAAATCGATAAACGCGCCGGCCCGGCCGAGGGGGTTTTTCTTGACACGAACGAGCACGCGGCCAGCGGCGGACAACTGCACGTCATGCGTTGCGACCCGTTCCGAAAAAGGCGGCGGCGACACGCCGTCTTCCAGGCGATATTGCCAGCCATGCCACGGACACGTGACGAGCCCGTCCTTGAGGCAGCCTTCGCCGAGCGGTCCGTTTTGATGGCGGCAGGCGTTTTCAATCGCATGGATCCGGACGCCTTTGCGAAAAACGGCGACACGGTCGCCGGAGGGGAGGGGCGCGATCACGGCGCGCCCGTCGGGAATGTCCGCCGGATCGCAAATGTCGATCCAGCCTTGCGTAGCCTTGACCCCCTTCATCCCGCTGTCGCGGCGCCATTCTTGAAGCCCTGCGCAAAGGTGAGCGCCTGAAACGAGGGAGAGCGCGGCGACCATCAGCGCAGGATAGACCGGCGACTTCTCCGTCATCAGCGCGCCGAAAGCCACATGCAGCACCAGCAGCGCATAAGCGGGATAGATGAGCATGTGCAGCGCCTTCCACACCGGCGCCGACAGATTGTTCAGCCAGAAATCATGACTCGTCGCTGCGAGCAGAAAAAGGACGGCGAAGGCGGCGAGGCCGAACGCCTCGAATGGAAACCCGGGCGCGGAGTTGTAAAGCGGATTGGAGACGAGGAGCGAGACGAAGGGATTGAGCGGCCCGCCCCCGTGATACCAGAAGAGCGACAGGCCGAAATGCGCCGACGCGACGAGAAACGTCATGACCCCGAGGTGACGGCGATTGTAGAGCATCGGCAGGAAGCGGCGATTGAGACGCGCGAAGGGCCCGATCAACAGGATGATCGTCAGCATCAGGAAGGCTGCGCAGCCGAGCGCGCGAATAAGAAGCACGACCGGATCGGCCGTATGGCCGGTCGGATGCGCCATCAGCCCGACGCTCATGAAAACGCCGATGAAGGCCGCGAGCGCGGCGAGGACAAAAAGATCGTAGACGACCTTGTTGCCGTTCCACTGCACCGCCTTGTAGGTCGCGCCCATCAGCTATCCTCCGTGAGGATGGCGGAGGGAATTTCGCTGACCGGCTCGACAGGAGCGGCGCGCATCGCCGCCACCAAGCCGAGTGCCGCCGTCAAATAGACGACCGGCCACAGAAGAAGATGAACCCGCCTATGCGCGCGCTTCATGTTTTGTCCCGCCTGTTTGCGCCCGCGCCCGTCAACCACATCAGAAGCAGCAAGGGCCACAGCAGCGCAGCGCCCGGAACGATGAGCAATCGGAACAATGTCCCTGCGCCGCCGGTCGCCCGGTCGATGCGCGCCGCGCCGGCGAACGTGAAAAAGAGCGCAAACGCAAGGCCGATCGCCAAATAAACCGCGACCGCAAGCCAGATCATCTCAGCCGTTGCTATGGTCATCTCGCCCCCGCCGCGCCGCACTTTGGCGGATCGCCGCGCCGCGAGGCAACGGGGGCGCGCCGAAAAGTGATCGCAGTCTTAGGCGGAGGAGGCAGAGGGGCGGCGAAAAACTGCGATCGGCTTCGCCTTGTAGGTCGCTGTCCGTTCGCGCCTGAACCCATGACGTTCCGCAAGGCGCACGGACGGCGCATTGTCTTCATCGATGATGCAGCAGAAGCGTGCGCCGGGAAAACGTGCGTCGCCCCAGTTGAGCGCCGCTGAGAGCGCCTCGGAAGCGTAGCCTTTTCCTTGCGCCGAAGCGGCCAGCATCCAGCCGAATTCCGGATCAGGCCCAAGCGGGGGAACGATGGCGCGCCTGAAATCAGCGAGCCCCACTTCGCCGATGACGGCGCCGCTCGCTTTTTCCTGCACCAGCCAGAAGCCGATGCCGGTCAGCGCCCAGAAGCCTTCCATGCGCGCAAACTTGCTCCACGCGTCTTCCTCAGGGACAGGCGCCCCGGCGATGTAGCGCATCACATCGCCATCCGCCTGCATGGCCGCGACCGCCGGAAAATCCGCCAGCGTCCGTCCGCGCAGGAGGAGGCGCGGCGTTTCGACGACCGGCGTCACTTCGCTTTCTCGCGCGCGATGTACGCGTCGATCTCGGCCGCGAGCAGGTCAAGCGGCAGGCCGCCCTTGACCAGCACCGCGTCGTGGAACGCGCGGATGTCGAATTTCGGGCCCAGCGCTTTTTCCGCCTTGCGCCGCAACTCCCAGATCGTCAGCTCACCGACCTTGTAGGCGAGCGCCTGGCCCGGCCAGGCGATGTAACGGTCGACCTCGGTTTCGACATTCTTGAGCGAAAGCGCCGTGTTGCCTGCGAGGTAGTCAAGGGCCTGCTGGCGCGTCCAACCCTTGGAATGAAGCCCCGTGTCGATCACGAGTCGGCACGCGCGCCACATCTCGTAAGAAAGGCGTCCGAAATCGTCATAAGGCGTTTGATACATGCCCATCTCAATGCCGAGCTTTTCAGAGTAGAGGCCCCAGCCTTCGCCGAAAGCGTGCGGATAGAATTGCGCGCGAAACGCCGGCGCGCCTTCGATTTCAAGCGCCAGCGCGTTCTGCAGGTGATGTCCCGGCACGGCTTCATGCAGCGTCAGCGCCGGCAATTCGTAGAGCGGGCGTTTGTCAAGCGCATAAGTGTTGACCCAATATTCGCCGCCGCGGCTCGCGCCCGCCGGGGCGCCGGAATAGCGCCCCGTCGTGTAGTTCGGCGCGATCTCCGCCGGCACCGGCTGCACGGAATAGGGCTGGCGCGGCAGTTTGCCGAAAAAGGCCGGCAGCTTTCCATCCGCCTGCTTCGACAGCCAGGCCGCGCGCATCAGCAGCTCTTCCGGCGTCTTCGCATAGAACTGCGGATCGGTCCGCAGGAACTCCTGAAACGCCTTGAAGTCACCTTTGAAGCCCGTCTTTTTGATGACGGCGTCCATTTCCTTGCGTATGCGCGCAACTTCCTTGAGGCCAAGCTTGTGGATGGCGTCCGCCGTCGCGTCGTCACGCGTCGTGAAATAGCGCACGAGCGCTTCGTAATAGGCAGGGCCCTGCGGCAGCGCGCGCGCGCCGACGACGGCGGCGGCGTTAGGCGCGTAGTCGTCACGCATGAAATCCGCGGCGCGCTTGTAGGCCGGAATGACGGCGCCGCCGATGACCGCCAGGGCCTCCTTCCGCAACTGATCCGCCCGCTTCTTGGGCACGCCGCCCGGAATGCGCGTGAAGGGCTCGAACAGCGGGTGGTCCGCCGGCGCCGGCGCCGCTTGCGCCTCAAAGGACGGGAGAATGCCCGCCATGATCTCCTTCGGCTGGACGAAACCGTCGGCCAGTCCGGCGCGCATGTTCTCGATGTTCTGGTCGATATAGGCCGGCAGGGCCGTCAGGCGCTTCAGATAGGCCGTGTAGTCGCTCTCTGTACGGAAGGTCGTCGCCGCGACGACGTAGCCCATCGAATTATGAAAGCCGCTGTCGGACAGGAACGGAATGCGCCACGGCCGGAACGCCGCAAGCGCGATGTCGTGCTTCAGGATGAAGCGGAGCAGCGCGACGTTGAGGCGGTCTTCTTCCGAGAGCGCTGCGGCGTCGAGGGCGTCGAGCCGCGCCATGAAGGCCTTCGCCTGCCCGAGGCGGCGGTCGTGATCGGCGGGGGCCACGGCCGGAACGCGGTCGTTGTAATCGCTGACGCCCGATCCGGTCGCGGAGAAGGGATCTTCTTCGAGCGTCGTCTTCCAATAGTCCTCGAAGATCGCCGACGGAGTTTCGGCGGCGGCGGCGGCGAAAAGAACGAACGCCGCAGCGGCGGCGGCCAAAAGGCTTTTCATCAGGATCGTTCCCGGTCGGCGAAGTCCGAAGCTTAGCCGCCGTCGCGCCGGACGCAAAAGTAGAAGGCGCGGGATACCCCCTCCCCCGAGCGGGTTCCCGCGCCTTCGGTGTCCCGCTGGTGCGGTTTCGTTGGGCGACTTCCGCCAACGGGACACGCTGGACGCTGGCGCCTGCCCGCCCGCACCTTCAGGCCGGACGGGAGCCCGCCGCAGGGCTGAAGTGCGGCGCGCTCGCCATATGGGTGGCTCAGCCACGCCAACGTCAACTCAGGAATTTTGGAAACGAAATAAGTCCAAGCCCTGAGTTCGAGGGTTTCACGTCCCGGACAGGCGCGCTGTGAGCTACGTCACAGCCGAGTGCAGAATCCATCCCCTGCCCGTGTTGGTCTCTTGGTCGTGAAAAAGCGTGTTTTGGCAACTGCGGGCCCGCAGCGCATAGAAAAGACCGATTAGTTGAGTCGCGGAGCCTGCCCGTCCCTTTGAGCCATCGTCTTGCTGAGGCCCCAGATAAGGAATTCACACCCGTGAAACGAATTGCAGCCGCTTTCGCAGCGGTTTTCCCGTTCATCGCCGCTCCGGCCTTCGCCGGGTCGCCGGAAGTCTTCACCAGCCGCTTTTCCGACCTCGCCGTGGGCGGCTACGACGCCGTCGCCTATTTCGAGGACGGTCAGCCCGTCAAAGGCTCGAAGGATTTCGCCTATTCCTATGAAGGCGCGACGTGGCTTTTCTCGAGCGCCGACAATCTCGAACAATTCAAGGAAGACCCTGACGCCTACGCCCCCCAATATGGCGGCTATTGCGCCTGGGCCGTCGCGCAAGGCTACACCGCGCCCGGCAATCCGAAAAACTGGAGCGTGCGCGGCGGCAAACTTTATCTCAACTACGACAGCGGCGTGCAGGCGAAATGGCTGAAGGACCCGGACGGCTTCATCACGAAAGCCGACGCGAATTGGCCCGCGGTTCTGGATAAGTAAACGCATTGAAGGACCGCCGCTAGCGGCGGTCCTTCACCTGGCGAACAATAACGCCAGAGCTACTTTTTCGCTTTCAGCGAGCCGTAGTCGAACAGGTAGAACGACTGCGTCGAGGAACCGACGCGGCGGCATTCGAATCCGCCGGCGCCGTCATCGACGAAGCTGAACGTGATGAAGGCGAAGTCTGACAACGCCTGCATGGCGTCGAGCAGGTCATCATCCGTCGTGAAGCACACCACCTGCTCGTCCGCCGCATCGCGCGCCTGACAGAAGCCGGTGCGGACAAGCGTGCCGCCGCCGGTGCGGATGGTGCGCGTGCCGCAGCCGATGAACACGTCGGGATCGGCGTCGATACGCGCTGACAGTTGGTCGCCTTGTGCAAGGCCTGCCGTCAGATCGACATCGACCGGCGCCGGCTGGGCGAAGCCCGCATGAGCCGTCGAGCCCAAAACGAGCGCAGCCGCGCCCGCCATCGTCAGTTTCTTAAGCATCGTCATAGTCGCTCCTCTCTCCCAAAAAACCTTCAGAACCTCGCATCCAGCGTTCCGTTCGATATCGCGCGGCTGATGGCTGAGAGCGCCTGACGGCGCTGCTCGGCGGGCAGTTCCGCGATCTGCATCTCCAGCGCCGCCATCTCCGCTTCGCTCGCCGAGCCCTTGGCGATGAGCCGTCGCGTCGCCTGCTGCACGTCGAGATAGGCGCGATCCGTCTCAGCGGTGCGCTGCGGCGACGAAGGCGGCGCAACTGCACGCTCTGCAAGCTCGGGTTTCAGAGCCGCCAGTTCCTCGCGCAGAACCGCGCGGACATCGCCGGCGGTGATTGAAGACGTCGCGGCGGGCGCCGCGGCGACAGCCGGGCGCATGTCTCCGGCCTGCGCCGCTGGCGATGCGATCGCATCCATCCTTGTTTCGAGGCTGGAGGTCTTGAACAGCAGCGCCGCCAGGAGCACCGTCTGAACGCCGACGAGAATGAAGATCGGAGATTTCAGGCTTTCCAAGGTTCCCCCTCTTGGCGCCGTGGCGAGTCCCACCCGCTGTTAACGCAGAGCTTATGCTTCAGCGGCGGCTGACGCAATGCGCGCGTCGGGACGTTGCGGGCGCCGCGCTCTTCTCTGCAATCAGGAGGCGACCTCTTTTCTTTCGAGGGGTTCGCCCTATGTTCGCGCCATGCCGCGACCGCGAAAGCCCGCCCTTCAGCCGACGACGCCGAAAGCCGACATTTCGCCGGTCGCCGGCGGATTTTCGGAAGCGGTCGCGACCTATCACGACCGCGTTGCGACATCGGACTGGACGCCGCACCGGCCGGAGCGGCCCGTGCAGCGCGGGCTCTCGCGGCCGCTGAAAGTGAAATCCGCCTATCAGCCGGCGGGCGACCAGCCGCAGGCGATCGCGGAGCTGACCGCCGGCATCAAGGCGGGCGAGTTCGACCAGGTGCTGCTCGGCGCGACCGGCACGGGGAAAACCTTCACCATGGCGAAGGTGATCGAGGCGACGCAGCGCCCCGCGCTCATCCTCGCGCCCAATAAGACGCTCGCCGCGCAGCTCTACACCGAATTCAAGGCGTTCTTTCCCGACAATGCGGTCGAGTATTTCGTCTCCTATTATGACTATTATCAGCCGGAAGCCTATGTTCCGCGTACGGACACTTACATCGAGAAGGAATCCTCGATCAACGAACAGATCGACCGCATGCGCCACGCCGCGACGCGCGCGATCCTCGAAC
>CAZOEB010000002.1:29043-79085 GCA_964578685.1 uncultured Caulobacterales bacterium | reverse complement strand
CTAGCCCGCCGTCGACATCCTTCAACAGTTTGTAGAGCAACAAGATGACCCAGACAAAAAGCAGCTCGCTCAGCAATCCGATGAGGATCGACGCCATAAACAGATTTTCGTTGGCGAGGATCCTCTCAACAGTCTGGGAAGCGTCGCCTGATGCGTATAATTGCCCCGGCACATACAAGAGAACGAACGGTCCCGTCAGCGCACAGAGCGCATAAAGGAATCCGGCGAGCCGCGCAGCGGCGTTCATATTCTGCGTCATTCGTCATCCCATGGTTCCGCGACCGGTCCGCCGACGCCCGTCCTTCCGCAAGCAGATGCGGTCGTCGATCCCAACTTCGGCATGCTAAAGCGCGTTGCCGTTGCATTGGGGAACGAATTGCACTGACAGAAAAGCCCGCTGTAGTTCGTCATATGTCCCGATCGTGAGCTCGCATTTTCTGCAACTCCGGATTCTGCATTCATTGTCGCTCGCCACCATTCTCGATAACCGGGAACAGCGCTATGATCCGTGGTTTCGTGACGGTGATTTTCTGTAGCAGCGGAAGCCGGAAATGGCTGAGAACGATTTAACCGCTTCGGCGGGACTGGTGAGCGGATTGCTCGACTACGCGGCCAGTCGCGGGGCTGATCGACGCACGCTCGCGTCGCAAGCCGGAATCGATGATCGGCTGCTTCAGGATCCTGACAACCGGGTGCCGTTCACGCGTTACGCCGCGATCCTCAGAGCGGCGTCGACGTTGCTGAAGGACCCCGCCTTCGCTTTGCGCTACGGCGAAGCGGTCGACATGTCGGAAGTCTCGATTGTCGGCCTCATTATGAACGCCTCGGAGACCATGGCGGAGGCGTTCGGCCAGCTGCAGCGGTTTGGTCGACTTGCGCTCGAAGTCGAGGGCGCCGGGGAGCGTTTCGGCACGGTCTTCAAGGACGGGCATTTGTGGATCGTCGATCGGCGCCTCAACCCGAACAGCTTTCCTGAGCTCTCCGAACTAACATTCGCGCGCCTCGCCTGCGGGCCCCGTCGGTTCTTGCCGCAATCGCACGTCGTCGAAGTGCATTTCACGCACTCGGCGCCGGCTTACCGGGAGGAGTATGCGCGCGTTTTTGGATGCGCGGTCGTCTTCGACAGCGACTGGAACGCGATGCGGATGCATCCGGAAGCCGCCGGTTGGCGCGTCGCCTTGCAGCCACGCTACGTGTTCGGCGTGCTGACGCAGCGCGCCGACATGCTCTTGCGCAGTCTCGAGGAAAGTCGGTCCATGCGGTCGCAGGTGGAGCGGATCGTTCTGCCGATGCTGCACAAGGGCGATCTGAACGCCGACGGCGTCGCCGCCGCCCTGGGTTTCAGTCGACAAACCTTGTTCCGGCGTCTGAAGGAAGAAAGCCTCACTTACGAGGAGTTGGTCGGCGATCTGCGCCATCGCATGGCGATGCATTATCTCGAAGGCAAGCGCGCCTCGATCAACGAAATCGCCTATCTCGTCGGTTTTTCGGACCGCGCCTCTTTCTCGCGCGCTTTCAAACGGTGGACCGGCAAGAACCCCGGCGAGGTGCGCGCTCAGTTGCTGCGACGTTGACCGTCGCTGCGCACGCCCATCACCAACAGGCAGAGGCCAAGGGGAACCTCGAAGGCGAGCATCGGCGCCCAGGCCCAGGCGAGGCGCGAGTCATCGACGAGCCCGACCAACTGCAGCGGCAGGACAAAGACCAGGAGGAGCGAGGCGAGGACGCCGAGCCACGCCAGCGCACGCGGGATCAACCGGGCGCGGACGAAAAGCGCCGCGAAGACGAGGCTTCCAACGGCGAAGAACAGGGAAGTCAGCAAGACTTCGCCGCGCAACGCAAAAGAGGCGACCGCGCGCGCGGTTTCGCCGACCGGCGCCTCTTCCATGGCGAGCGCCAGCACCTGGAGTCCCTCTGAAAGAGACGCTGCAATCAGACCGCCTTCGATGACCCGGCAGGACATGGCGAAGGCGGCGGCGGCCGCCCCGTAGGCGCTTGTCATTGCGAACAGGGTCGCGCCAAGCGTGAGCGCGCAGATCGCGCACAGCAGATCCAACAGGGCAGCATAGCGCATGAGCGACGCGTTCGCCGCAATGGACGCGATCCTTGCCCCGATCTCGCCCTCGCTCGTCCCGGCCATGTGCGTCAGCGCGAGGCTTCCGAGGCCGGCGGCGATATAGAGGAGAAAGGCGAGGCCGGCGATCCGGGCCGTAACCGCATATCCCATGACGATCTGAACTCCGGCGTAACGCCGGCACCTTGCACGAGGATTTGCCGACGATCACACTCCTTGGCGCCGCCTTAAGAACCAATGTTGTGATCGTTGGTGACAGAGGCCCAAGAGCCGCCGCCGCCCGCTTGGCGTCGCGCTGGCGCCACGGATCATGCGGCGGTAACCTGCGGCTATAGCCGGATCACGGCTGATGGAAAATTGTGGGCGCGTGCGCGCAATTGTTGCCGCGCCAAGGTGGTGGGCGTGTCCAAACCCTTTTCCCCGCGCGCCAGCGCTCGACTGGCGGGATTGATTTATCTCGTCGTAATCGCCGGCGGCGCGTTCGCCGAAGCCTTCGTGCGTCAGCGCTTTCTTGTGCAAGGCGACGCCGCCGCCACCGCCGCCAATCTCAGGGCCGGCGAGGACCTGATGCGGCTCGCTTTCTCCGCCGACGTCGCGCCGCTCCTGCTCAACATGCTGCTGATCGCCATCCTTTATCAGCTGCTCAGGATCGTCAGCCAGCGCAGCGCGCTTGTCGCCGGCTTGTTCATGCTGACGTGCACGGCGATCCAGGGCGTTGCGATGGCGTTCCACATGGCGTCAATCCTGGTGCTGAAGGGCAGCCCAGCCTACGCCGTCTTCGACGCTGCCCAGCTGGAAGCGCTCGCCTACCTCTTTCTACGCCTTCATGCCGTCACCTACACCGTCGCCTTGTTGTTCTTCGGCGGCGGCGCCTTCGTGGTCGGCGCTCTCGTGCTGCGATCGACATTCTTGCCGCGCTTCCTGGGCTTGCTGATGTGTCTCGCCGGCGTCTGCTATTTCACGAACAGCCTGCTTTATTTCGTGGCGCCGGAATTGTCCTCGATCGCGTTGCTCCTGCCGGCGCTGCTCGGGGAAGGCGGGCTTACGCTCTGGTTCCTCCTTGTCGGCCTCAACGAAAAGGCATGGCGAAAGCAGGCCGGGATCGTCGACGAGCGCGAAATCGTCCTAAGGGGCAAATGAAAATGCCGCAGGTCTCTCTGTTTCGCCTCTATCTCTTGCGCGCCGCCTATCTTTTCACCGCGGGCGGGCTGTTCGCGTTCATGTGGCCGAACATCCTACAGCACCGTCTCGACTTACCGCTGATGACCGGCGTCGCCTGGAGCATGCTCGGGGCCGTCTCGATCGGCGCGGCGTTCGGCCTGCGTTATCCGCTGCAGATGTTGCCGGTCTTGCTGTTCGAGCTGACGTGGAAAGTGATCTGGCTCGCCGCATTCGCCTTTCCGCTCTGGCGCGCCGGCAAAGTTGACGATGCGACCGCGCAGTCCATTTTCGAGTGTTCGCTTGCCGTCATTCTTATCGTCGCCATTCCGTGGGGATATGTCTTTGATCGGTATTTCGCCAAGCGTGGCGACCCATGGTTCAAGGCCAACGGCGCCGAACGGCCAAGCGACGATTGAGGACGCTATCGCCGCTGGCCGCCTACCTGTGCGCCGGCGGATACAGAATCGCCGGTCCCGCGCCGGACTTTCTACAGAGTCTTTCGATGATTCCGAACGGCGCGAATGCGAGCCGCCGAGCGCCTGGCGCCCTGACTTCAGGCTCCTTCTTGACGGACTCCCCATTCAATTGAGGAACCAAGCGGAGCTCAGGTCAGACTGTCTATGAGGTCGATCCTGACTACTTCGCGAAGACCCACGGCCCCGGCGCGAAGTTACTCGGGCTCTCGGTCGAAATCGTCGATCCGAAAACGCCGCTGACCGATGCGATCTTGCAACGGCTGCCGCGGCTATTTGACACCAGCGGCCGCAGCTTGGCGCCGCATGAAAATCTTCAGCCCATGCGGAAGCTTTCCTTCGGCCAACGGCTGACCAATCGTGATTTCCGCCTACTTCCGTAAGTCAGCAGATTTCATGCCGACGAACATCGAACTGATTTCCGCCGTTCTCGCAATGGATGCTTGCGATCGCGATGTTTCGCCCGAAAATCGGGGGCTAATCGTCCAACGGCTGGAAGTCGGAAATGCTGTCCGGTCGGCAATACTGATCTCCGGTGCGGCGATGCGGCACGCGTGGGGTGCATTGAGCGAAGCGAAATGCGCCATGACCGGGGCCGCGCGTCCAGCCGCCCGTTGCGGGATTTGGCGCGGCTTGGAATATCGCACTCTCGATCGCCGGCGCCGGAGACTTTCGCCTTCGGCTCAACGCGCCTTATCCTCCGCCACGGCTCGACACACCGCCGTCGGATGGTGCATTTCACTTCGCTCTATGCGCCGCACATTTGCTAATACGCCGTCATGATCCCGCGCCTTCATCTCGATGCCCCGCTCGCCGACGGGGCCGGCGCGGCTTTGTCGCCGGAGCAGGCGCATTATCTCCGCAACGTGCTGCGGCGCGAGGCGGGCGCGCCGATCCGCCTCTTCAACGCGCGCGACGGGGAGTTTGACGCCACGATCGCCGACATCGGCAAGAAGGGCGCGCTCGCGAGCGTCGGCGCGCAGCGGCGCAAACCGGAAAAGGAGCCTGACATCGGCGTCGTCTTCGCGCCGGTAAAGCGCGCCGCCGTCGAGCTGATCGTCCAGAAGGGAACGGAGCTCGGCGCGCGTTTCTTCATGCCGGTCATCACCGAACGCACCAACGCCGATCGTCTGCGTACGGATCGTCTGGCCGCGATTGCGCGCGAGGCGGCGGAGCAATGCGGGCGCCTGTCGGTTCCGGAATTTCGCGAGCCCGAAAAACTGCCCGGCGCGCTGCTCCGCTGGGACCATGCGCGCACGCTCTATTATTGCGACGAGGCCGGTGACGATCCGGGCGAGGAATGGGGCGGCGCGAAAGGCCGCGCCGAACCGCTCATCGAGGTGGTCAACCGCCGCGGCGCCGGCCCCGCCGCGCTGCTGATCGGACCTGAAGGCGGGTTTTCGGAGCAGGAACGCTCCTGGCTCAGAAGCCTTCCTTACGTCGCGCCTGCGACGCTGGGCCCTCGCATCCTGCGCGCTGACACCGCGGCGATCGTTTCGCTGGCGCTCTGGCAGGCGTCCGCCGGAGACCTCACACGCGCGTGAGCTAAATTCGCTTGGCCGCGGCCCAGCGCGCGGCTAGAGCGTCGCGGGCGCACCATCCGCGCGGACGGTCGGAGACTGCACTTGAGCGTTGAACGGCAGGCGACGGGCGACTTGCCGCCCATCGAATCGCTCTCCGAATTGTCCGCCTTCATGGCGTCCGGCGAAAAGCCGAAAGCCGACTGGCGCATCGGCACCGAGCACGAGAAGTTCATCTATTGCCGTGAGACGCTGAAGCCGGTCGGTTATGAGGGGCCGAACGGCATTCGCGCGATCCTTGAACGCCTCAGCGAAACGACAGGCTGGGAGATCATCCGCGAGGGCGAAACGCCGATCGGCCTTAAGGGCGAAGGCGCCTCCGTCTCGCTGGAACCCGGCGGACAAGTGGAGCTTTCCGGCGCGCCGCTTGAGACGGTGCACCAGACCTGTTCCGAAGTTGCGCGCCATCTCGACGCCGTCAAGGCGGTCGCCGAGCCGCTAAACATCGCTTTCTTCGGCATGGGCTTCGCGCCGGTCTGGACGCGCGATGAAATGCCGAGAATGCCGAAGGCGCGTTACAAGATCATGCGCGACTATATGCCGAAGGTCGGTTCGCTCGGCCTCGACATGATGCACCGGACCTGCACAGTGCAGGTCAATCTCGATTACGCCGGCGAAGCGGACATGGTGAAGAAGTTCCGCACGTCGCTCGCCTTGCAGCCGATCGCGACCGCCCTCTTCGCCAATTCCTCCCTCGTTGAAGGTAAGGATTCCGGCTGGGCGTCGTGGCGCGCCAATATCTGGACCGACACCGACCGTGACCGCACCGGCCTTCTGAAATTCGTTTTCGAAGACGGCTTCGGCTATGACCGCTACCGCGATTACCTGCTCGACGTGCCGATGTATTTCGTCCGGCGCGGCGGAAAGTACGTCGACGCCGCCGGTCTTTCGTTCCGCGATTTTCTCGACGGGAAATTGTCCGTCGTTCCCGGCGAGCGCCCGCATATCCTCGATTGGGAGGACCATATGTCGACGGCCTTCCCGGAAGTGCGGCTGAAGCGCTTCCTCGAAATGCGCGGCGCCGATTCGGGGCCTTGGGCGCGCATTTGCGCGCTGCCTGCGTTCTGGGTAGGCCTCCTTTACGACGGCGCTGCGCTCGACGCCGCATGGGATGTCGCCAAGGACTGGACCGCCGACATGCGCGACCAGCTTCGTCTCGACGCCGCGCATTTCGGGCTCAAAGCGAAGATCGGGCGCCGCACGGTTCAGGACGTCGCGAAGGAGGTCGTCGAGATTGCGCGCGCCGGCCTGAAGTCGCGTGCAAAGCCCGGCGCTATCGCCGTCGATGAGACCCACTTCATCGAGCCGCTCGCCTCGATCGCCGAAAGCGGCGTCACCATGGGCGAATTCACCGCGCGCCATTTCCTCAGCGACCTGAAAGGCGACGTGCGCCGCCTGCTGGCGGAAGCCTCGTTCTGAGCAGGGCGTCGCAATCCTCCGTGATCGACGTATTTTCCGACGTTTCCGCTGCGACCCGCGCGCTCGCGCGGCGCGACGCTGCGTTGAAGCGGGCGGGCGCCGCCATCGGCGCGCCGCATATCCGCCGCCGCGAAGGGGGGTTTCAGGGCCTCTTCCGCATCATCGTCGAGCAGCAGGTTTCCGTCCCCAGCGCGCAGGCGATTTGGAAACGCTGCAATGAGGGCGTCGACTGCCTGTCGCCGGCGGCGGTCGCCGCGCTTGGGCCCGAAGGCCTTCGCGCGCTCGGCCTTTCAACGCCGAAAGCGCGCTATGTCGCCGGCATCGCCGAGGCCGCTTCAAGGGGCGCGATCGAT
This sequence comes from uncultured Caulobacterales bacterium, assembly GCA_964578685.1. Lineage (GTDB taxonomy): Bacteria > Pseudomonadota > Alphaproteobacteria > Caulobacterales > Parvularculaceae > Amphiplicatus. The sequence continues at coordinate 72,025 of CAZOEB010000002.1, read as the reverse complement.
TTCAGCGGCCTTGCAAGTCTCAGCGACGACGAGGCGATGGCGGCGCTCGTCGCCCTCAGGGGTGTCGGCCCGTGGACGGCCTCGATCTATCTTCTGTTCTGCGAAGGGCGCGTGGACATCTGGCCGCCGAACGACGTGGCGCTGAAGCACGCCTATGGAGCCGCCTCAGGCGCGACGGTTGCGCAGAAAGCGCTCGATGAGAAAGCCGCCGGTTGGACCCCCTGGCGCGGGGTCGCAGCGCATGTCCTGTGGACCTTTTATGCGCAGCTGCGGGGCCGCACCCCCATATAATGTGTGGCCTACCGGCAATTTTCACGAAAATTGTCAAAATCCGGTCACGGAGAATCAGCTACAAATTTCCACAAGGGCGGGCGATCGGTTAGACTGCGCCTGTCCCGCGAGGAGGGTTCGTCTTCAGTCGCACCGGTCGGAACAGAGTTCAGTATCCCGCGCTTGCGCCCGCCCCGCGTTTAAGGAGGCGGCGATGCAGGTGATCCGTCATGCGCCGGACGGTTGCCCCGCGCTCGTCCTCAATGCGGATTTCCGGCCCCTCTCCTACTTTCCGCTGTCGCTGTGGTCGTGGCAGGACGCGCTGAAGGCCGTCTTCCTTGATCGCGTCGATGTCGTCGCACAGTACGACACCGTCGTGCGCTCATCGAATTTCCAGATGAGGCTGCCATCGGTCGTCAGCCTCAAGAAATACGTCAATCATGCGCGCGCGCCCGCGTTCACCCGGTTCAACGTGTTCCTGCGCGACGGATTCACCTGCCAGTATTGCGGGGCGGGCGAGCGCGACAACCTCACCTTCGACCATGTGACGCCGCGTTCGAAAGGCGGGCGCACGACGTGGGAGAACATCGTTGCGGCCTGCGCGGCGTGCAATCTCAAGAAGGGCGGGCGCCTGCCGGCGCAGGCGAAAATGTTCCCCGCGAAAAAACCCGTGCGCCCGTCGATGTTCGAACTCAACGAACGCGGCCGCGCCTTCCCGCCGAATTACCTGCACCAGAGCTGGCAGGACTTCCTCTATTGGGACTCGGTGCTGGAGCCGTAACGGCAGGGGCGTTGTTCACTCGCGTCCGCCGCGTTACCCTCCGTCATGTAAGTCCCAGAGGAGGGAAGTTCATGGACCGCGAAGCCGCGCCGCCCGCCGCCAACCCGTTCGCCGCCATCACGCGCCGCAAGACCCTCTCCCTCCTCGGGTGCGGCTGCGCCGCCGCAGCGGCGACCGCCTGCACCTATAATGAAGAACTCGGGCGCAGCCAGCTTGTCTTCGTCTCGTCGGGACAGATGGCGCAACTCGCGACCTCGGCGTGGCGCGATCTGAAGAGACAGGAAAAAATCAGCGCCGATCCGCGCTATGTTGACCGCGTGCGCCGCGTCGCGCCGAAGATCATCACCGCGTCAGGCGGCAATCCGTCCGAATGGGAAGTACAGGTCTTCGCTTCGAAGGACCTCAACGCCTTTGCGTTGCCGGGCGGCAAGATCGGCTTTTACACCGGCATTCTCGACATCATGGAGAATGACGCGCAGATCGCGACCGTGATGGGGCATGAAGTCGCGCATGTGAACTACAACCACTCGGGCGAGCGCTACTCGCAGCAGGTCGGCTCAAGCGTCGCGATCTCCGCCGCCCAGGCTGCGATCGGCACGGGCAGCCAGACGGGCCAGCTCGCTCTGGGCGCGCTCGGCCTCGGCGCACAGGTCGGCCTCCTTCTCCCCTTCTCGCGCAAGCACGAACTTGAGGCCGACAAATTCGGCCTCAGATACATGCACCGAGCCGGCTACGACCCAAACGAAGCGCTCAAATTCTGGCGCAAGATGGCGGCCCAGAAACAGGGCTCGCCGCCCGAGTTCCTCTCGACCCACCCGGCCGACACGACCCGTATCGCGCAGCTGGAACGTGAGATCGCGCTGCTGAGGTAGTTGCGCGCGAGCTTCGCCGCGACTAGGTTTCGCGCCCGCTTGGCCCCCAAGGGGCACGGCCCCCGATTGCCGCCTTAGCTCAGCTGGTTAGAGCGCTAGATTGTGGATCTAGAGGTCCCCGGTTCGAGCCCGGGAGGCGGTACCACTAAAAGACTGATTTAGTTAGATAAAATTTCAACAGCCCTTCAGTGATTTGACGGAAAACCAGAATTTGAGCGTCGAGCAAATAACCTGAACCAAAATTGTTTGCGTTGAGATCGACGCGTGATTCACCGTTTTCGGAGGTGGATTGTGGGACGATCGATTGAGGCGCCCCCTTTGGGTCCCGAGGTCATTGGGAGAGTCCGTTGGTTGAATAGCGCAAGCTGTTCTGATTGGCGAGCGCGCCGGGCGCGGAGCCGTCCCAATGCTCAGGCGCTCGGCGCGCGTCAGTCGGCGTGAGGCCGCGAAGAGCGGAGTGAGGCCTGACGGTATTGTAGTCGTATCGCCATCTCGCGAGTTTCCGCTTTGCGTCGGCGAGGCTGTCGACGGCCTCCTCGTTGAGAAGCTCGTCGCGCAGCCGTCCGTTGAAGCTTTCGATGAACGCGTTCTGCGCCGGCTTGCCGGGCGCGATGTGATGCCAGTTGACGCCGGTGAGGTTCTGCCAGTCGAACATGGCTCGGCTCGTCAGTTCGGTTCCGTTGTCGCGGACGATGGTTTGCGGCTTGCCGTAGAGCCGGATCAGGGCGTGGAGCTCGCGGGCGACCCGCCGCCCCGAGATCGAGGTGTCGGCGAGAAGCCGCTTCAGCTTCGCGTTCTCGGCCTCAAGCGTCCGGCGCTTACGCGCATCCGACACGTCCATGCCGCCGAACTTCGACTTCCATTTGTAGCACGTCGCCGGGCTGATCCCGTGCTTGCGGCAGACCTCCATCCTCCCCGCGCCTCGCTCCTGCTCGGTCAGGATCGCGATGATCTGCTCCTCCGTGAACCGCGACTTACGCATCGTCCGTCTCCTCTCGATTGACGGACTCTACCCAAAAGCCAGGGACCTTTCCGGGGGCGCCTCAGCCGTTCGCGCGCGAATCCTGGACTGAAGGGTCAGCATCAAGAGCGCCGCATCGGGGATTGGTCGCGTTGGGAGCCGAAGCACCTCGTGAAATCGGCGCGGCTTATCATCGAAGCGCCCCTCGGCGCGAACACCCCAGGTCTTTCAGCCGGCCGTCGCTCAGCGAATAAATCCAGCCGTGAAGCGCGACATCCGCGCCGCGATTCCATGCCGACTGGATGATCGGCGTCTTTGACAAGCTCTCCACCTGCGCTCGGATTGAAAACTCGCACAACCGAGCAAGGCGCGTTTCCTGATCCGCACAGCGGCTCAATTCTTCGGCGTTCGCTTCAGCGATGTCACGAACCGGCTGCAGCCAGTGGTCGATCACGCCGTGCCGATGGCCGTCCATGGCGGCGCGCACGCCGCCGCAGCCATAATGTCCGCAAATGATGACGTGACGCACGCCCAGCGTCTCGACTGCGAACTCAACGACCGACAGCATGTTAACATCGGCCCTGTGAACAAGATTGGCGACGTTGCGATGCACGAACACTTCACCTGGCTGCAATCCGGTGATTACGTTCGCCGGCACGCGGCTATCGGAACATCCAATCCACAGGTATTCTGGATTTTGAATGGCGGCGAGGCGCCGGAAATAATCCGGATCTTCCGCAATCCGTTCAGTCGCCCATCGCGCGTTGTGCTCAAAAAGATCGGCAAGCAATGCAGCGCTCCTTTAACAGTCAGTGGAAAAGCGGTTCTTATCAACCGCTCGACTGGCCCGGTTGCAATGTCAGCGCCTTGAGCAAGTCGCCGAGTCGATCGAGCGTGGCGCCTGTCAGTCGGGCGCGCGCGATCGGGAGGACTACGGCGTTCTCAAGAGCGATGTGCTGACGCAAATGCTCGGAAAACACCCGAAGCTTGCCTCGGACCGATGGATCGAGGTCGCCGCCTTCGGCGGCGCGCGACAATGCCGGCGTGATTTCATCCAGGAACTTTTTGTCAGTCGCGTGTTCCGCCGACAGGCGGTCAAGCAGGCGGTCCATACCGTCTTGAGGATCGCAATTTTCCCGTAGAAGCGGGAAAAACGCCTGTTCCTCTTCCAGGGTGTGTTGGACGAGGTCACTAACGAGGAATGCGGTCAAGATTGCATAGATCTCGCTCTTGTCGGAGCGGTTCCGCTCGTCGCCCTCGGCGACAAACGCCATGATCTGCGCAGCTTCCCGGTGCCGCAAATGCTGCGCAAATATCAAATCGAGCGGGGACTCAATCACGCCTTCGGGCAGCGGCTCAATTCGCCAGAGATCGCGAACCGGAAAGCCATCCGCCCCGCCAGGGCCATCCCTGATTTTTGGGTCAGTCATCGCCGTCTCTCCTTCAATACTGAAACCGCAGCGACGTCCAAATGACCCTGCGGTCCGGAAAGGCGCCGCGGCCGTCATAGATCGCGCCCTTGACCTCCGCCGACCAATGCTTGCCGAGCGCGATGTTGACCCCGGCGTCCACTTCCTTGCCGAAATCGGTTCCGCCGCGCTCGCTCTCAAATTCATGATAGACGACATAAAGTCTGCCATCGGTTCCGAAGGGTCCCGCCTTCCAGCCATAGGCGGCCGTGGCGTTGAGGTCTTCGACGCCGGCGGCGGGCGTCGTCAGGAAGACGTCGGCAAAGCCCTGAAATTTGTGAAGCGTCGCGAGCGGCGTTGAGAACCCGATGGCGCCGTCGCCGCCGAGGCGTTCATAGGCCAGCATCCCGGACCAGCCGCCGAGGGCGACGCTGACTTCGCCGTTCAAATAGGCTTCCTCATAATCGAAGGGATTATCCGCATAGTCGCGCTGAAGGGCGAATTCTCCGACAAGGCTGACCGACAAGCCGGCCTGTTTATCGAGAGCCTTTGTCACGACATAGCGAAGTCCCCATGTCGCCGAGGACGCCGCCGGCGTCTCGTCAAAATCGAGCAACAGCCCATACCCGTTTAGTTTGCCGAGAGCGCCGCCGTCATAGGTCGCCGCCAAGACGTGGCTGTCGCTGTCGATCTCACCGAGCGGATTATCGTCCCCGAACACCTTATGGATGCGGCTTAAATAGAGGTAATCGATAGCAAGTCTCTTTATCGAGCCGTTTGTCAGTCTGAGCGCGTCGAACGTTTGTTGGTTCTGACGGAAATCGACGGCGCCGACGAAGCGCTGATTGAGGAGGTCGAATTTCTGGCGCCCCAGCGTCACGGTCGTTTTGGGAATGCCGGCGTACGATACCTGCGCCCGATTGATCTCGGTCGCGTTCGGGTCGGCGATGACGGGAAACTGCGTCCTGCCGTTCGTCGTCGAGTTGAAGTGATCGTCGCCGATCGCGGCGACGTTCTCGAACTCCAGGAGAAACTTGAATTTGCAAAAGTCGCCGGTCTCGTAGCCGAGCCGCGTCCTGATCGTATTAGCGTAGGCGTTTTCGGTGAACGCTGCGCTATCGACCCACTCCAGACGATAGCGAATATCGAGGATCGGCTTGCCGGTCTTGATCGCCGCGATCAGCCCTGTCTCTTCGGCCGCCTTCGCGGGCTCCTCGGCGAGCGTTTGCGTCGGTGCAAACGCCAACAACGTCGCTGCAAGAAGGCCTGCTTGTTTTAAACGCATGTTGATCCCCTTGTCAGCCTGAAGCGCTCCGCGTCACTCGGCCGGAGCGACCTTTCGCTTTGTACGTACGAGCTGGTAGCCGCGCCTCCCGAGGTACCAGACCGGCGCCGAAAACATGTGAACAAGACGCGTGAACGGAAATATGAGAAAGATCGTGAGGCCGAGCGTCAGATGCGCCTTGAAGATCGGGTGCGCGTCGGCGACGAGATCAGATGCGCCGGCACGAAAGGTCAAAATGCGCTGCGCCCACTCCATGAACTTGACCATCTCTTGACCGTCGAGATGCTGCATCGAAATCGGGATAGTGCTGAGCCCGAGAAGCAACTGGACGAACAAAATAAGAAGTATGGCGGTGTCGCCGAAGCTTGACGTGGCGCGGATGCGCGCATCGAACAACCGTCGATGAGCGAGAAGCGCGATGCCGATGAGGCACATCAGACCCGCAATGCCGCCCGCAACAATTGCAAGCACCTGCTTGGCGCCATGTGAAACGCCAAGCGCCTCGAAGACCGCGATCGGAGTCAGGAGGCCGACGAAATGCCCGACGAAAATCACGAGCACGCCGACATGGAAAAGAACGCTGCCGGCAAGAAGCTGCTTGCGGCGAAGTAGCTGGCTTGATCCGGACCGCCAAGAATGCTGGCCGTGCTCGAATCGCAAAAGCGTGCCGATCACGAACACGGCTAGGCAGATGTAAGGATAATATCCGAAGAAGAACTGGTTCAGGAAGTCGCGCATCGCCCTATCTCCTCGCTTCGGCGCCCGGCGTGCGGCCGCATTCTTGATCGCCCGGTCCAAAGGTCACCGGCTGGTCCTCCCATTGGGCGTCGAGCGAATCAAAATCATTCGGATCGTCGTCCGGCGCCTTGCGCAGCGCATCGAGATCGCGGGCGGCGGGTTCGCCTTCCGCGATCGCTTCGAGCGATCGCAGAACCCATGCGTAGGCGGATTTGCGCCGGGACAGCCGCTCGCGCAGCGCGGCTATTACCGCGAGCGGCTCCGAAATCAGCATTTTCGCTTCCGCCGCAGGTCGGAAAGAAAGATACTCAAGAAACATCGGCAGAAAGTCGGGAAGTTCGCGCTCATCGGCGTCGAAGCCCGAGTGCTCATAAAGCGCTCTCAGATCGACCATCGCTTGCCCGCGATCGCGAGACTCGCCGTGAACATGCTCGAAGAGGTGAAGCGACAGCGACCGGGTGCGGTCAAAAAGGAATACGTAACGCTCCTGCAGCTCAAGAAGGTCCGTGAGCGCTATCTCGTCAATCAGCCTGTCGAGGCGCGCGATAAGCCATGCTGGGACAATACCGTCTTCGCGAAGCGCCGCGCGTATGTCGCCCGCGGATTCTTTTAGCTCCGCCGTCGGATAAGACAGCAGAGCGGAAAGCGCCTTGAAAGTCATGACCATCATGCGTTCTCCTTCGATTGCGGCTTGGCGAAGAGGCCCGTCCACTGCGGCGCGTTCTTCGGCTCGCCGCAGCCTTCGCCGAAGGAGAAGCCGCAGCCGCCGCGAAGGTCATAGGCGTTTTCCGCGTATTCGCGGTGCGAGGTAGGTATGACGAAGCGGTCCTCATAGTTGGCGATCGCCATCAGCTGATACATCTCCTTAATTTGCTCGGACGTCATGCCGACCTTGCCTGGAAGGCTTTGATCCTCGGCGCCTTCGTAATGGATCGAGCGCATATAGGCGCGCATGGCGATGAGCTTTTCGAGCGCTCTTGCGACGGGCTCTTCGTCGCCTGCGGTCAGCAGGTTTGCGAGATACTTCATCGGAATGCGCAAGGACCGCACATTCGGCATCGCGCCCTTCTCTCCGAAGGCGCCCGCTTCCGCCATTGACTGGATCGGCGACAGCGGCGGCACGTACCAGACCATCGGCAGGGTCCGGTATTCAGGGTGCAGCGGAAACGCGATCTTCCATTCCATCGCCATTTTCCAGATGGGCGAGCGCCGCGCTGCGTCCATCCAGGCGTCGGGGATGCCCTCAGCCTTCGCCGCCGTGATCACTTTGGGGTCGCTCGGATCGAGGAAGATGTCGAGATGACTTTGATAAAGGTCGGTCTCCTTCTCGACCGACGCCGCCTTCTCGATGCGGTCGGCGTCATAGAGAACGACCCCGATATAGCGGATGCGCCCGACGCAGGTTTCGGAGCAGATCGTCGGCTGCCCCGCTTCGAGGCGCGGATAGCAGAGAATGCACTTCTCCGATTTCCCCGTGTTCCAATTATAATAGATCTTCTTGTAGGGGCATCCGGAGACGCACATCCGCCATCCGCGGCATTTGTCCTGGTCGATCAGGACGACGCCGTCCTCCTCGCGCTTGTAGATGGCGCCGGACGGGCAGACGGCGACGCAGGCGGGATTGAGGCAATGCTCGCACAGCCGCGGCAAATACATCATGAAGGTATTTTCGAATTGGCCGTAAATGTGCTTCTCGACCTTGTCGAAATTATAGTCGGCTGAACGCTTCGAGAATTCGCCGCCGAGAATCTCCTCCCAGTTCGGCCCCTTGTTGATCTTTTCCATGCGCTCGCCGGTGATGAGCGAGCGCGGCCGCGCCGTCGGGGCGGCCTTCATCTCGGGCGCCTTCTGCAGGCGCTCGTAGTCGAAGGTGAACGGCTCGTAGTAATCGTCGATTTCAGGCAAATGCGGATTTGCAAAGATTTTCGATAGCACGGAAAGCTTTCCGCCCATCTTCGGCTCAATCTTGCCGTTCGATTTCCGCTTCCAACCGCCGCTCCAGCGCGCCTGGTTTTCCCAGTCATCGGGATAACCGATGCCGGGCTTTGTTTCGACGTTGTTGAACCACGCGTACTCGACCCCTTCGCGGTTGGTCCAAACGTTCTTGCAAGTGACCGAACAGGTGTGACAGCCGATGCACTTGTCGAGATTGAGGATCATCGAGAGTTGGGCGCGTACTTTCATCTTGCGGACTCCAGCGCTTTCGCCGGCCCGTCGAGCCAGTCGACCTTCTTGATTTTTCGGACGATGACAAATTCATCGCGATTGGAGCCGACGGTTCCATAGTAATTGAAGCCGTAGGCTTGATGGGCGTAACCGCCGATCATGTGCGTCGGTTTCAAAACGGTGCGTGTGACCGAGTTGTGAATGCCGCCGCGCTGTCCGGTGACCTCCGATCCCGGCACGTTCACGATCTTTTCCTGCGCATGATACATCATGATCATGCCGGCCTTGACGCGTTGGGACACGACGGCGCGCGCCGTAAGGGCGCCGTTCGCATTGTAGGCTTCAACCCAATCATTATCGACGATGCCTGCCTCTTTCGCATCCGTCTCGCTGAGCCAGACGATCGGTCCGCCGCGCGAGAGCGTCAGCATCAGAAGGTTATCCGTGTAAGTTGAGTGGATGCCCCATTTCTGGTGCGGCGTTATGAAGTTGAGGAGGATTTCCTTTTCGCCGTTCGGCTTGCGATCGCCCGTCGTCTTGGTGTCGATCGGAGGACGATAGACGCACAGCGTCTCGCCGAAGGCGCGCATCCAGAGATGATCCTGATAGAGCTGCTGACGTCCGGTCAGCGTGCGCCATGGAATCAGTTCGTGCACGTTGGTGTAGCCTGCATTGTAGCAGACCTTTTCGGACTCGATCCCCGACCAGGTCGGAGAGGAAATGATCTTTCGCGGCTGCGCGACGATGTCGCGGAAGCGTATTTTCTCGTCTTCCTTGGGCAGCGCGAGATGGGCGTGTTCCCGTCCCGTCGCCTTAGACAGCGCCTCCCAAGCCTTGACGGCGACCTCGCCGTTCGTTTCAGGGGCGAGCATGAGCACCACTTCCGCAGCGTCGATATCGCTGTTGATGCGCGCGAGCCCCTTTGTCGCGCCCTCTTCCGTGACGACGCCGTTCAGCGCTTTCAGATTCGCGACTTCGTGCTCAGTGTTCCAGGCGATGCCCTTGCCGCCATTGCCGATCTTCTCCATCAGCGGTCCGAGCGCCGTGAACCTCTTGTAGAGGTTCGGATAGTCGCGCTCGACGACAGCAACCGCCGGCATCGTCTTGCCGGGGATCGGATCAATCTCGCCGCGCTTCCAGTCCTTAACGTCGAGCGCCTGCGCGAGTTCGCCGGGGCTGTCGTGCTGGATCGGCGTGAGCACCACGTCCTTCTCGACGCCGAGCGCTTCCGGCGCGATCTCGGAAAATTTCTTTGCGATGCCTTTGAAGATATCCCAGTCGCTCCGGCACTCCCAAAGCGGATCCACCGCATTGGTCAGCGGGTGGATGAAGGGGTGCATGTCCGAGGTGTTGAGATCGTTTTTTTCGTACCAGGTGGCGGTCGGCAGCGCGATGTCGGAATAGACGCAGGTCGTGGACATCCGAAAGTCGATGGTGACGAGCAGGTCGAGTTTTCCTTCCGGCGCCTCTTCACGCCACGTCACTTCCTCGGGCTTTTGGCCGCCTGTGGCGCCGAGGTCTTTGCCTTGGACGCCGTGCGATGTCCCAAGAAGGTGTTTCAGGAAATACTCGTGGCCCTTGCCGGAAGAGCCGAGAAGATTTGAGCGCCACACAAAAAGATTGCGCGGCCAGTTCGCCGGATCGTCCGGGTCCTCGCAGGACATCGCGAGCCGGCCCGCTTTAAGCTCACGCGCCACAAAGTCTTTCGGCTCCATGCCGGCTGAGGCCGCGTCTTTCGCAATCAGCAGCGGGTTGCGCTTCAACTGCGGCGCAGACGGCAGCCAGCCCATCCGTTCAGCCCGGGCGTTGAAGTCAATAAGACTGCCCGACCAATTTCCTTCAGGCGCAAGCGGCGAGAGGATTTCGTCGAGCCTGAGCGTTTCGTAGCGCCACTGATCCGTATGCGCGTACCATGCGGACGTCGAGTTCATCTGACGCGGCGGTCGCCCCCAATCGAGCGCGAACGCGAGAGGCAGCCAGCCGGTTTGCGGACGCAGCTTTTCCTGTCCGACATAATGCGACCAACCGCCGCCGGACCGGCCGACGCACCCGCACATCACCAGCATGTTGATGATGCCGCGGTAATTCATGTCCATGTGGTACCAATGGTTCAGTCCCGCGCCGAGGATGACCATCGACTTGCCGTTCGTCTTTTCGGCGTTGTCCGCAAAGGCGCGAGCGACTGCGATCGCCCTGGCGCGCGGAACGCCGGTGATCTTTTCCTGCCATGCCGGCGAGTACGGCGCGTCGTCATCATAGGAATTCGCGGTGTTGGCGTCGCCGAGGCCGCGATCGACGCCGTAATTGGCGAGCAACAGATCAAAGACCGAGGCGACCAGCGTTTCGCCGTCGACGAGCGTGAGCCGCTTTGCCGGAATCTTGTGCTCAATGATTTCGGGATGATCGGTATTATGGAAATGATCATGCTTGAGATGACCGAAATATGGGAAGGCGACGGAGTGAATCTCGTCTTCTCGGCCTTTCAGCGTCAATGCGAGTTCCGTTTCAGCGCCGTTTGACGCGCGTTCCTCAAGATTCCATTTGCCCTGTTCGCCCCAGCGGAAGCCGATCGACCCAAGGGGACAGACGATCGCGCCGGTCTTGGCGTCGATCGCAACCGTCTTCCATTCCGGGTTGTTCTGTTCTTCAAGTCCGCCGACGAAGTCGGACGCGCGCAAAAGCCGGTCCGGAACGAGCCGGCCGTCCTTGCGCACGAGCCGCACGAGCATCGGCATGTCCGTGTATTTGCGGGCGTAGTCTTGGAAATAGGGGACCTGACGGTCGACATAGAATTCCTTGAGAATAACGTGCCCGAACGCCATCGCGAGCGCTGCGTCCGTTCCCTGCTTCGGCGACAGCCAGATATCGCCGAATTTCGACGCCTCCGAATAATCGGGCGAGATGACGACGCTCTTCGCCCCCTTGTAACGAACCTCCGTATAGAAATGCGCGTCGGGGGTGCGCGTCTGCGGGACGTTCGATCCCCACAAGATCAAGAAGCCGGAATTGTACCAGTCGGCGCTCTCGGGAACGTCCGTTTGCTCGCCCCAGGTCATCGGCGAGGCTGGCGGCAGGTCGCAGTACCAGTCGTAAAAACTCATGCAGACGCCGCCGAGCAGCGAGAGATAGCGGGAGCCCGCGGCGTAGGAGACCATCGACATCGCCGGAATGGGCGAAAATCCGAAAACGCGATCGGGTCCGTGGGTCTTCGCAGTATAGGCGTTCGCCGACGCGATGATTTCGTTGACTTCGTCCCAGCTTGCACGGACGAAACCGCCGAGCCCGCGTTGCTTGACATATTGCGCGCGCCTTTGCGGATCCTCGACAATCGACGCCCAGGCGGCGATCGGCGTGCGGGCGGCGCGCGCTTCGCGCCATAACTGCAGAAGTCGGCTGCGGATCAGCGGATGCTTGAGGCGATTGCCGCTGTAGAGGTACCAAGAGTAACTCGCGCCGCGCGAACAGCCGCGCGGCTCATGATTGGGAAGATCAGGCCGCGTCCGCGGATAGTCGGTCTGCTGCGTCTCCCAGGTGACGATTCCGCCTTTGACATAGATTTTCCAGCTGCAAGATCCGGTGCAATTCGCACCATGGGTCGAGCGGACGATTTTATCATGCTGCCAGCGCTTCCTGTAGCTGTCCTCCCATGAACGATCCTCTTGCGTGACGACGCCGTGGCCGTTCGAAAACTCGCCGACGCGGTTTTTGAAATAGGTCAGGCGGCTCAAGAGATGGCTCATGCGGGCTCTCCCTGCGGAAGGTTGGGTATTGCGGGGGCTGCGCGGCGGCGCTCGATCTCGTGGAGCAGGCCGCCCTTGCGCGTGTAAACGGCGTAGGTGACCGCCGCGCACAGCACGTAGAAGAACAGGAAGCCGATCAGCGCCGCTTCCGGTCCGCCAGTCATCGCAATCGAGGTGCCGTATGATTTCGGGATGAAGAACGCGCCATACGCGGCGATCGCTGAAGTGAAGCCGATGATGGCCGCGGACTCCTTCTCCGCCTGCTTCAACCGCGCCTGCGCATCGAGTTGCGGCATCAGTGCCGGCATTTCCTGCCGCATGATGATCGGGATCATCTGAAAGGTGGAGGCGTTGCCGACGCCTGTTGCGAAGAACAGGAACATGAACATCGCGAAGAAGCCGGTGAAGTTCTTCGCCGCGAGGAAGTAGAGGACCCCCGCAACGCCGGCGATCATCATGAGGAACACCCAGAAAGTGACGCGTCCGCCGCCGTATTTGTCGGAGATCCAGCCGGTCATTGACCGTGACAGAGCGCCCACGAGCGGTCCGAGAAAGGCGAATTGCAGCGCGTTGACATCCGGGAACTGCGTCTTCATCAACAGCGGAAAGCCTGCGGAATAGCCGATGAAGGAGCCGAACGTGCCCGTGTACAGCACGCACATGATCCAATTGTGCCGGCGCTGGAATATGACCGACTGTTCGGCGAAGGAGGCCTTCGCGGCGGCGATGTCGTTCATGCCGAACCAAGCGAGCGCTGTCGAGATTACGAGGAACGGAACCCAGATGAAGCCGGCGTTCTGAAGCCACAGCTTGCCGCCGTCCGTCGTCGCCTGCGGTTCGCCGCCGAGGAACCCGAACACGCCCGCAGTGATGACGACCGGCACCGCGAACTGCATCGCCGAGACGCCGAGATTGCCGAGCCCTGCGTTGAGGGCGAGCGCGTTGCCCTTTTCCTTCTTCGGAAAGAAAAAGGAGATGTTCGCCATCGACGAGGCGAAATTGCCGCCGCCGAGCCCGCAAAGAAGCGCGAGAACGAGGAAGATAAAGTAGGGCGTCTCAGGATTCTGCACCGCATAGCCGATGCCGAAGGCGGGAATCAGCAGCGACGCGGTCGTTAACGTCGTCCACAGCCTGCCGCCGAAGATCGGCACCATGAAGGAATAGAAAATGCGCAGCGTCGCGCCTGAGAGACCCGGCAAGGCAGCGAGCCAGAAAAGCTGGTCCGTCGTGTAATTGAATCCGACAGCCGGAAGCTTGGCGACGACGACGCTCCACACCATCCACACAGCGAAAGCGAGCAGGAGGGCCGGGACTGAAAGCCACAAATTCCGGTTGGCGATCCGGCGGCCCTTTTCCCGCCAGAATGTTTCGTCCTCCGGCCGCCAGTCTTCGATGACGGGCGAGATCGCCTTGCCGCGTTCTTTGGTGTGGATCTCCTGCATCTCCGGGAACTCCGGCAGCGCTTCAAGCTCTTTGCCGAGCGCGCGGCGCTCCATTTGCAGGATCGAGAGATGCATCCACGCGAGCGCGACGCCGACGATCCCGAACAGCAGCATGAAGCAGCTCGTCCAGATGCCGGTCAGGTCATTCATCACGCCGAAGAGGATCGGGAGAACGAACCCGCCAAGACCGCCGATCATGCCGACAAGACCGCCGACGGCGCCGACATGGTCCGGATAATAGACGGGGATGTGCTTGTAGACGGCGGCCTTCCCAAGCGACATGAAGAAGCCGAGCCCGAAGATGGCCACGATGAACGGAACGATTCCCATCTCGGTCGAAAAGGCGATAGGTCCTTCGATTCCGTGAATCACATAGTCCGTCTTCGGATAGGAGAGCATAAAGAGAAAGAGGATCGACGCGCCGAAGGTCCAGTACATGACCTTGCGCGGGCCCACCTTGTCGGAGAGATGCCCGCCATAGATGCGGAAGAGACTTGCCGGAATCGAGTAGAAGGCCGCGACCATGCCTGCGGTCTTGATGTCAAATCCGTAAACGCCGACGAGGTATCGCGGCAGCCAGAGCGCCAGCGCGACGAAAGCGCCGAATACAAAGAAATAATAGAGCGCGAAGCGCCAGACCTGCAATTTTTTCAGCGGGGCCAGCTGCAGGAAGGTTCCTTTCGCTTTGATCCCTGCCTTGCGCCGCGCGACGAGCGAGGGGTCGTCTTTGGTTACAAGCCAGAAGATGAGAGCGATGACGACGAGCGCGCCCGCCCAAATCTTCGCAACCGCTTCCCAGCCGTAAGCGACCATCACGAAGGGAGCGATGAACTTCGTCACCGCGGCGCCGACATTACCCGCGCCAAAAATGCCGAGCGCTGTCCCCTGCTTTTCAGTTGGGAACCATTTTGAAACGTAAGCGATGCCGACGGCGAAGGATCCGCCGGCGACTCCGACGCCGAGCGCGGCGAGAAGGAATTCCGGGTAGCTGTCGGCGAAAGTCAGCAGGTAGGTCGCAAGAGCAGCGGACAGCATCACCGCGACGTAAACGCGACGACCTCCATGCTGGTCGGACCAAATGCCAAGAATAAGGCGAATAAGCGAGCCCGTCAGGATCGGCGTGCCGATCAGAAGGCCGAACTCCGTCTCACTGAGCCCGAGATCGCTTTTGATCTGGACGCCGATGATGGAGAAGATTGTCCAGACGGCGAAACACGCTGTGAAGGCGAAGGTGCTTGCCCAAAGCGCCGCGCCTCTTTGCGTCGCTGATGCGATCGGTTGCGTCGTCATGAGCTTCTCCCGTCAGTTGGGCGCGCGTCTCCGCTGGGAGGCAGCTAAGTAATGATCGGGATCGCTGTTTGATGCAGATCAAACCAGAGAAGCTGACGCTCCTAAACAAGCCGCGTAAGGGAAACATAGGTATGGGCGATTGATCTCCTTCAGTACAGAATTTGATCTGCGCGCCACTGAAATTTGACAACAATCAAGCGAACTCGGATGATGGGCTTCCAGCGAGAATCACCATGCGACCAGAACGCAAAGACGAGATCAGGGCGCTTCGTCTGTTCCGGGAATTGACGCCTGAGTCTTTTGAAAGACTGCTGACCGGATCTTATTTCCAGCGCTTTCCTGAGCGGGTGGCGCTTATTCGGGAAGGCGAGCCCGCGGACTTTCTGCATATTGTGACCGACGGGGCGGTCGAGCTTTACAGCAGCTGGAACAACCGTGAATGCACCATGGCTATCGCGCAGCCGGTTTCCACCTTCATCCTTGCGGCGGTGCTGAAAGATGCGCCTTATCTGATGTCAGGACGGACGATTGAGTCGTCCGAGATTCTTATGATTCCTGCGGCAAACATCCGGCGAACGATGGAAACAGATTCCGGGTTTGCGCTCGCCATGGTGACGGAGCTCGCCGACCGATATCGCGGCGTCATAAAGGCGACGAAAAACCTGAAACTGAGAAACGCGGTCGAACGGCTGGCGAATTATCTGTTGCATCAACACGCGGCGCAGGGCGCGACTGGGAGCATTTCGCTGCCTATTGCGAAATCCGTTCTGGCGTCCCTTCTCGGCATGACCCCGGAAAACCTGTCGCGATCGTTCGCCACCCTGCGCGCTTACGGCGTGACGGTTGACGGCGCGTCGATTGCGCTTTCAAAGCTGCGAGATCTGGAAAGACTGGCGAGGCCGTCGCCGTTCATCGACGATCCGAACCGTTAAAGGAGCCGCCCCATGAAGCCGTTGCCTGCCGCAGCCGGCGATCTCGCCCAAAAGCATCCGGAACTCTGGAAGGCCTATTCGGCGCTCGGAGCGGCGGCCTCCGCGGCCGGACCGCTCGACGCGCGATCGCGACGTCTCGTCAAGCTTGCGCTGGCGATTGGCGCGCAGTCGGAGGGCGCCGTGCACAGCCATACGCGACAGGCGCTCGACGAAGGGTTATCGACGGCAGAGATCAAGCATGCGGCGCTGCTCGCGGTCACGACGCTCGGCTTTCCGAAGGCGATCGCCGCGCTGAGCTGGATTGAAGATGTCACCGATCAGGGGCGTGATTGATCGGCGTTCATCAGGACCAGCCGGACGGACTGAGAAGCCAGAGCGGCTCGACGCCGAACAGCATCTTGTGCCAGGCCGCCAGAAAACCCGCATAGAGAAACAGTCCAATCGCTGAGCCCGTCAGCGTTCGCCATTCGAGCAGGCACTTAAAGATGGGTGCGCGGCGCTTCTTGTCGAGCGCACGCCAGTTTTCGACGCCAAGGGATTGCTGGCGCTTCGCATCGAGCCGGCGGGCGCCGGCGATCGCGAAGACGGTCATTGCGACAAAGAAGAGCGCTTGGGCGAGGACGCCGTTCGGCGGAATGTGCGATGCGGACCAAAGTCCAAACCCCCACAAAACAGGATGCCGCAGGACGCCTACGATTCCTGGCGAACCGGGATTGAACGGCGCCGTTGAAAGACTGACTGACAGCGGATTAGGCGCAGCGAGGCCGGCGCCGATCAGCATGAAAGCGAAAGACATCGCAGCAAGCGGAATGACATGCGCAAAGACGAATGTCTGCCACAGAATGACTGCTGGCGCCCGGATCGCCGCCATGGCGACCCAGAGCAGCAGCGCCAGCGAGATCGCCGAATAGGCGACGAGATAACCGCGCTCGCCGAGAATTTTGACCAGCCGCGGACGCACGCCGGGAGCCGCCGGCGCGAGATGTGCTATGATGAACAGTGTCAGCGCGACTGCGAGCATGAACATCGGTCATTCATGCTTTCCTGATGCGATGCGAGGGCATTCATGGGCCGCTTCCAGATCGGCGGTGGTGTTGACGTTGTAGAACGCCGACGGATCGTCCCACGAAACGCTTCGCGCGCTCACCGCCTTTGCGAGCCTCTTGAGCGAAATGTCCTGTTCTCCCTCGAGTTCTCGTGCCGCCTGCTCGACTTCAGAGATCATCCACCACGCGAAAGTCGGCTGGAGCGCGCCGCGACAGACGGCGACAGCAGACGTCTGACCGACGAGGCGCGCTGCAAGATCCTCCGGCAGATAGGGGGCGTCCACGGGCGCCGTCAGGAAACCCGTCGTTTCGCCGGCGAGGCGTCGCGACAGGGAAAAAACGCCGGCGCACGGTCCATGCAGCCCCGTCACGCTGTCGGTGACAGTCTCATAGCCCGTTTCATAATCGTCGCTTCCCGAAATCAACAGGCGGCTCACTTGCGGACGAAGGCGTGTTATGACGCAATCAACCAGACGAACGCCGTCGATCTTGCATAATGCCTTGTCGTGTCCCATCCGGGAGGACTTGCCCCCGGCGAGGACGACGCCGATAGGAGGCGCGTTCATTCGCAGGCTTCCGTGATGGTTGCGCTTGTCATCGCGTTTCTGGTTGTCGCGCTCATTTATGCTTCAGTCGGTTTCGGCGGCGGATCGACCTACACTGCGCTGCTTGTCCTGGCGGATGTCGATTACCGCATTCTTCCGGCGATTGCCCTCGCCTGCAACATCGTGGTTGTCGCCGGCGGGGTCGCGCTTTTTGGCGCGCGTCATCTTATTCCATGGCGCCGGATCGTCCCGTGGATCGTCGCTTCGGCGCCCGCCGCCCTTATCGGCGGGACCCTGGATGTGCCGGAGCCGGTATTCATCGGACTGTTGGGCGCCGCGCTTGCGGTCGCCGGCTGCCAGTTGGTTTTTCAGACTTCGAAGGGGACGGCCGCTTCACCCCGCGCCATCGGCCTTGGTCCTGCTTTGGCGGGCGGCGCAAGTCTTGGGTTGTTGGCGGGCGTCACCGGGATCGGCGGCGGCATCTATCTGGCGCCGCTTCTTCATTGGCTTCGATGGGGGCCACCGCGCGAGATCGCCGGCGCCTCCAGCCTTTTTATTCTCGTCAATTCGCTTGCCGGCCTCGCCGGTCAGGCGACAAAACTGACCGAGATCAAAATGGCGGCGGTCGCCACAGGTTATTGGCCCTTGCTGGCGGCGGTGCTCATCGGCGGCCAGATAGGGTCGCGCCTTGGCGCGGCCGGAATGCCTGAGAGATGGCTGCGGCGGATAACCGGCGCCGTGGTTCTTTATGCAGCCGTGCGTTTGCTGGTACGGTTCTGGAGTTTTTTCTGAACGCGCTCAGTATGTCGACTTTAATCACGCATCCCGGTCGCGATAGCGCTCCGTATCGACCGCTGATCGACCCTTATGGGCGAACTGTCAGTTATTTGCGCGTGTCCGTTACGGATCGATGCGATCTTCGCTGCGCATATTGCATGCCGGAACGCATGGCCTTCCTTCCGCGCAAGGACCTTCTGACGATCGAAGAGTTATCGCGGCTGATCTCGGCGTTCGTACGGCGCGGCGTCCGCAAGGTGCGCCTGACGGGCGGCGAACCGCTGGTGCGCAAGGGCGTTGATTCGCTGATCGCAGCGCTGGGCGAGGAAGTGGCCGCGGGACGCCTTGACGAGCTTACGCTGACGACAAACGCAACGCAGCTCACCGGCCATGCGCAAGCCTTAGCGAGCGCTGGCGTCAGGCGGATCAACATATCGCTCGATACGCTCGACCCGGCCGTCTTCGAACGGTTGACGCGGCGGGCCCTGCTGCCTGACGTGCTGCGCGGCATCGACGCGGCGGCGAATGCCGGCCTGTTCATCAAGATCAATGTCGTCGCGCTAAAAGGAATTAACGAACAGGACATTCCGGAAATCATCTTGTGGGCGCATCGCCGCGGCCATGACGTCTCGCTGATTGAAGTCATGCCGCTCGGCGACGTCGATGAGGACCGGATCGACCATTACCTTCCCTTGTCAGCGGTCCGTCAGGAGCTGGCGCAGCGGTGGACGCTGGAACCGATCGCGTTCCGCACCGGCGGTCCATCGCGATATGTGCGCGTAGCCGAAACCCGCGGCCGCCTTGGCTTCATCACGCCGCTCACGAACAATTTCTGCGACGGCTGCAATCGGGTCAGACTGACCTGCACCGGGCGGCTTTACATGTGCCTTGGACAGAATGACGCCGCTGACTTCCGCGCACTGTTGCGAGAGGGCGCAGACGAAGCGGCGATCGACGCCGCGATTGACGAGGCGATCGGCCGGAAGCCAAAGGGCCATGAATTCCGAATTGACCGGCGCTGCGCCAGCCCGGCGATTGCACGCACCATGTCCGCGACCGGAGGCTGAACGATGGGCCGGACTGTCAGGCTTCAATTTTACGGACGTTTGCGCGACGCCGCCGGCGCACCGATGCGCGAGTCGATCGTTCCGGACGTTGTTCGAACCGCTGAGGATCTGATCGCATGGATCGCGAGAGATGACGCCATGCTCGGCGAAGCGCTGGTCATGCCTTCGGTGAAGATCGCCGCAGGCGATGCGATCATCCCTCGAGACGCCGACATCCGGCAGGCGGCGGAGATCGCTTTCCTGCCCCCGTTCAGCGGCGGTTAGCATGACAAGACCCGACATTCGGATCCTGCCCTGGCCGTTCGACCCGGAGGCTGAAGCACGGGCCCTGCGAAGCGCCTGTTCGGCGGCCGGCGCTATCGTCACGTTCATCGGCCAGGCGCGAGATGAAGGAGACCCCTCGCTGCAGCTCATTCTCGAAAGCTGTCCGGGACTCACGGAAAAGGAAATCGAGGGCATCGCTGAAAACGCCTTCCGGCGCTGGCCCCTTGAAGCGCTCGTCATCCGGCATCGTATCGGCGCGATGGCGCCCGGCGAGCCGATTGTTTTTGTGGGCGCGGCTTCGGCGCATCGGCGCGCAGCGTTCGAGTCGGTCGATTTCATTATGGATTATCTTAAATCCGCTGCGCCGTTCTGGAAGCGCGAATGCCGCGCGCAGGGAGATCGCTGGATCGAGCCGCGCTTGGAAGATCACCAAGACCTAAAACGCTGGCAGGCCCTACCTTAAGGAGTCGACATGTTCGGGATCAATGAGGACCTTCCCTTCCGTCCGGTGCGAATCGCCGTGCTGACCGTGTCGGACACGCGCACGCGCGATACCGACACCTCGGGCGACACGCTGCACAAGCGCATCGAGGCGGACGGCCACGTCGTTGCGGCGCGCGCGCTCGTGCGCGACGACAAGTCGGCGATCAGGGCTGAGGTCGAGCAATGGGTCGCCGACCCGGGCGTCGATGTCATCATTTCGACCGGCGGCACCGGCCTTACCGGGCGCGATGTGACGGTGGAGGCGCTGAAGCCTCTGTTTGAGAAGGAGATCGAAGGGTTCTCCGTTATCTTTCATAAAATAAGCTATGAGAGCGTCGGACTTTCGACGCTGCAGTCCCGCGCCTGCGCCGGTCTCGTCAGGGGCACATTCCTTGTTTTGCTGCCGGGCTCACCCGGCGCGTGCAAGGACGCATGGGACGGCATTCTGCGTTATCAGCTCGACAGCCGTTACCGACCCTGCAATTTCGTCGAGTTGATGCCGCGACTAATGGAACGATGAGCTGAACGCGGATGACCGGCGACCTTACCCATTTTGACGCTTCGGGCCGGCCCCGAATGGTCGACATATCGGCGAAAGTCCCGACCGAGCGGACCGCGACAGCAAGTGCGCGCGTGCATATGGGAAAGGCGGCGTTTGACGCGATCCGCGGGCGTCGATCAAGAAAAGGCGATCCGTGTGCGGCGGCGGAGCTTGCGGGCGTCATGGGCGCCAAGCGAACCGCGGACCTCATACCGCTATGTCATCCTGTTGCGCTGAGCCATGTCGCGGTCGAGACGCATCTCGATGAACAGGATCTGTCCGTCCTCATCGTAGCAACGGCGAAGACGACCGGACAGACCGGCGTGGAGATGGAAGCGATGACCGCAGTCGCTGTCGCTGCGCTGACGCTCTATGACATGTTGAAAGCAGTCGAGAAGGACATCACCATCGATAGCGTACGCTTGGATCGCAAGACCGGCGGCAAGTCCGGCGATTTCATCCGTGAGGAGCTCTGAACGGTGGCGGGGATGATCAGCGTCGATGAGGCGCTGCAGCTGATAGCGGGAGCGATCGCGCCTCTCGGCGCCGAGACCGTCTCGCTGGCTGACGCTGCCGGCCGCACTCTCGCGGAAGATGTTATCGCGCGCCTTTCGCAGCCGCCCTTTGCGGCGTCGGCGATGGATGGTTTCGCCGTCAGAATCGACGACGCGCGCGAGGCTGGCGCGAGATTGAAGATTATCGGAGAATCGGCGGCAGGCGCACGCTTCGGCGGATCCTTAGGAGCCGGAGAAGCGGTGCGGATCTTCACCGGCGCGCCGATACCGACAGGCGCTGATCACATCCTTATACAAGAGGATGCCGACCACGATGGTGAAACAGTAACTGTCAGAACGGCGCAAAGGCGCGCCTCAAATGTGCGTTCCGCCGGAATTGATTTCCGTAGCGGCGATCTGCTCGCATCGAGAGGTCAGGCGCTGACGGGTCCGAGGCTTGCACTCATCGCGGCTGGCAACGTCGCTAATGTATCCGTCATACGCGCGCCTCGCGTCTCGATTATCGCCAACGGCGACGAACTCGCGCCGCCAGGAACAAAGTTAGGGGAGGACATGATTGTGTCCTCAATTCCCTTCGGTCTCATGCCGCTTGTCGAAGCATGGGGCGGCGCAGCGCGATTTATCGGGATTGCGCGGGACGAGGCGGCGGACATTCGTCGAATGATTGATGAAGCTTCAGGCGGCGACCTTGTGGTTCCTGTCGGCGGCGCCTCTGTCGGCGACCGCGACCTCATGCGTGCAGCCTTCAAAGACCGCGGCGCCGCCGCGATTTTCGAGAAGGTGTCGATCAAGCCGGGCAAGCCGACATGGTTCGCGGCGATTTCCGCCGGTCCCTTTGTGCTGGGCCTGCCAGGAAACCCTGCCTCCGCGCTGGTGACGGCCCGAATCTTTCTAAAGAAAGCCATTGACCAATTTCTCGGACGCGCTGTCATGCAAGACGAAAGGCGCTATCGTCTCCATGCCGCGCTGGGCGACAACGGGCCTCGCGAGACTTTTCTGCGCGCGCGCTTCATGGACGCATTCGACGGCGAAAGGCGCGTTGAAGCCTTTGACAATCAGGACTCGTCGCTTCTCTCCGTCCTCGCTGAAAGCGACGTTCTGATTCGCAGACTCGCCGGCGCCGGTCCGGCGGGCGCCGGCGAACCGGTGTCATGCCTCAATATTTTATAGCGATGAACCCGCGCCGGATTCGTCGAGCTTTGTACGATCAGGACAGCTTGCGCTTCAGCTTCGGGCTTTGCGCCATGATGTCGGCAAGCGTCTTCTTGTCGAGGGTCGACAGAAATGATTCGAGCGCATCCCCTATCACGCCGGTCAATGCGCAGGCGCCCGCGATAGGGCAGGTGTTGGTTTTCGCATCGAAGCATTCGACAAGGCGAAGATCTTCCTCATAGCGCCGCACAACGTCCCCGATATTGACGGCTTCGGGTTTCAGCGCGAGGCGCAGGCCGCCCTGCCGGCCGCGAACGGTTTCGACGAACCCATACTTGCCGAGTTGGTGCGCGATTTTCATCAGGTGGTTTTCTGAGATCTTGTAGCGTTCGGCGATCTCGCGAATTGTTGAAAGCTCATTCGGACGTGAGGCGAGAAACATCAGGATTCTGAGGGCATAGTCGGTGAATAGGGTCAGCCGCATAGATCGCCCTTTCGCGACGCCGCGGGACCGGACGGCCGGCTCAAGACGAAAACTGTTGCGCCGAAGATGACAACGGCCTGGACCATAAGGGCGTTGGGCCCCATGCCGAAAAGCACCGACATCCCAAGCGCCGCCGCCATTGCGGAGATCGACAATAATTTGGCGCGTCGCTCGATTGCTCCGTGCCGGCGCCAACGGTTAATCGCCGGGCCGAACCGGGGATGATCAAGGAGGCGGCGTTCCAGCGCCGGCGCCGATCGCGCAAAGGCGAGCGCTGCGAGAATGAGAAAGGGCGTTGTGGGGAGAAGCGGCGTGATGACGCCCAAAAGGCCTGCGCCAAGCGCCCCGTAACCGAGGAAAAGCCACAGAAATCGAGCCTTCAAGTCGTCTTCCTTTTTCGCCGTCACACTTCAGGCCGCGCCGGATTGCCGCTGCACGCAAACTCTGGACTTGCACAACGGGAACTAAACATGTATCTTCTATACATCTTAAATCGAGACGCAACAAGCAGCCTCCGCGCCCCTTCGAAAAGGCGGGATCCCAGAAAAAACGAAAGGCACCGAACCATGCCCCTGCACGCTGAAACTTCTTTCGCCGAGCGCCCAATCGGCGATATTGCAACTTCGCTTCCGGGCGCCACCGGCATTTTCCGCAAATATCGGCTCGACTTCTGCTGTGGCGGGGACCAGCTTCTGAAGGAAGCGGCCGCACGGCGCGGCGCCGACCTCGCCTCGATCGAAAGCGAACTCGCGTCGCTTGATCGTGGCGCAGAGAGCGACGTTCCAGAAGATGCTAGCGCCATAATCGACTACATTCTTCACCGCTACCATGAGACACATCGCCGGCAACTGCCCGAGCTGTTGAGGCTCGCGCTGAAAGTCGAAAGTGTTCACGCTGACAACCCCCAAGTCCCAAAGGGGCTTGCCGCCCTTATCCGGAAGCTGATCGGCGACCTTGAAGTGCATATGAAGAAGGAGGAACTGATCCTATTTCCTCTGATCAAGAGCGGCGTGCGAAGCGTAGATGGGCCGATCGCGCAGATGCGCTTCGACCACGATGATCACGGGGTCTTGTTGCGTCGCCTTGAGGAGATCACAAACTGCTTCACTCCGCCCGAAGGCGCGTGCCGGTCCTGGCAGGCGCTCTATTCCGGCGCCGCCAAATTCATGGATGACATCATGGAGCACATCAGCCTCGAGAATAATGTGCTCTTCCCGCAGTTTGAGGAGCACGCGCCAAGGCTGACCTGCCACTGAGATTTTCCTCCACGGGGATTTGGAGCCCGGCCTGAACGGAGGCGCGTCTTCGTGCTAACCTCAAATAAAAACAATCACGATTGATTTTTTTTGAAGCTTGGCCGATGCTCGCCGAGCAGGCCGCGACGTGGTGGTCTGCGAGGAGGGCGCATGATCGGGTCGCTAAAATCGAGCCGCTCCGGAACAGCGATTCTGATGTGGCTGGCCGCAATCGCGGCGGCGGGCTGCACGCCGTCTGTCGAGCGGCCCCGGGGCGATGACGCAAACGCCCGCCTTGAAGCGACGCGCGTCAAGTCGACCGACGAGTTTGTGGCGAGGACGGGCGCGTCAATCGATCCGGCGACGCATCCCGGCAATGCGCTCTTCGCCGAGAATTGCGCGACCTGCCATTCGGGCCGCGTGCCGAAGGCGCCGGCGGTCGTGTGGCTGGAGATGATGGCGCCCGACGCCCTGCTCGCGTCGATGAATGACGGGCTGATGAGCGCACAAGCGGCGCATCTGTCTGATACGGAGCGAAAGCAGATCGCGGAATATCTGACCCGGACCGCGCTTGAGGACTTCAAGCCGCCGCCGGCGCCGCCCGCTTGCAGCGGCGACGCCGCGAAGTTCGAAGGCGCCGCGCCGGCTGCGGTGAGCTGGGGCCATGATACGTCGAGATTCATTCCACGCGATGTCGCCGACCTGACGCGCGAGGATGTGCCGAAACTCAAGCTCAAATGGGCCTTCGCCTACCCGAATGCGGTGCGCGCGCGCTCGCAGCCGTCGATCGGCTGGAGCACGATCTTCGTCGGCAGCCAGGACGGAACCGTTTACGCCTTCGATCTCGATACCGGCTGCGTGAAATGGACGTTCCGCGCTTCTGCGGAAGTGCGGACGGCGATCGTCGCCGACGCCGCGGCGCGCCGGCTCTATTTCGGCGACGTGCTCGGACGCGCCTATGCTGTCGACGCGTTCACCGGCGCCGAAATCTGGCGCCGCAAGATCGACGATCATCCCAATGCGACGATCACCGGGTCGCCTGCGCTCGGCGGCGGCAAGTTGTTCGTGCCGGTGTCGTCGCTTGAGGTGACTTCGGCGGCGGACCCTGATTACGCCTGCTGCACGTTTCGGGGCCTTGTCGCCGCGCTCGACCCGGCGACGGGCGACGAATTCTGGAAAACCTATGTCATTCCTGATCCGCCCGCCGAATACGGCCGCACCAGCACGGGCACGCGGATCCTCGGTCCCTCCGGCGCGCCGGTCTGGAACTCTCCCGCTTATGACGCCCGGCGCAACCGGATCTACTTTGGAACCGGCGAAAACTATTCCTCGCCGGCGGACGGCAATTCGGACGCCGTCTTCGCCGTCAACGCTGACAACGGCGAAATCATCTGGCGCCGGCAATTGACGGCGGGCGACGCGTGGAATGTCGGCTGCATGATGGGCAACGAGAATTGCCCGGTCGAAAGGGGGCCGGATGTCGACTTGTCTGCGTCACCGATTCTCGTCCCGCTCGGCGAAGGGCGCGATATCATCGTCGTCGGCCAGAAATCCGCCGTCGCTTACGGCGTCGATCCGGAAAGCGGAGACATCGTGTGGTCGCAGCGCCTCGGCCACGGCGGCACGCAAGGCGGCGTGCATTTCGGCATGACGGCGCAGAACGGCGCCGTCTTCGCGCCGGTCGTCGATATGGCCGACACGCGCGATGCGCGCGTCTACGATGCGAAGATAAACGGCGCCGGACTGCACGCCCTCGATGCTGCGACAGGCGCATTCCTCTGGCGCGCCAAGGCCGACGATGTCTGCGCCGGCCGTGAATTCTGCGATCCGGGAATCTCCGCGGCGGCGACGTCGATCGACGGCGTCGTCTTCGCGGGTCATCTCGACGGCCGACTGCAGGCCTATGACGCCGCGACAGGGCGCATCCTCTGGAAATACGACACGACGGCGCCGGTCACGACAATCACCGGCGTCGAGGCGGCCGGCGGCTCGATGAGCGGTCCCGGCGCGGCGGTCGCCGAGGGACGCCTCGTCGTCAACTCCGGGTACGGAATTTATTACCACATGCCCGGCAACGTGCTGCTGGTCTTCGGCGCTGATTGAGACCCGCGTCAACCTTCGGCGCGGATCGCCCAGTCGAGGCAGCGATTGAGGATGTCGACATAGGGCCGCTCTTCCCAAGCGCCCTTCTCGATCGCCGGGTAATACGCCATCAGCGGCGCCATGTCGTAATGGCCGCGGCGGTGTCCGAGCGTGAAATAGACGATCTCACCCGCACCGACTTTCTTTCGGTAGAGCACGGGATGGCGGTCAGCCGCCGGCCAGTCGCGTTCGACAAATCCTTTTGCGGGCCCTTGCGCCGCCGCCTCCAGGACGACGTCGATCTCCCCGAAGCGGCGCACGTAATAGAGTTCGTCGCCGCCCTCGACCAGGAAATCACCGATTCCGGCGACGAGCGGGTCGTCCGCTTTGCGCGTTTTCACTTCGTAAGGCGCAATTGGAGGGTGGGCGGCGAACTGGCTGCCGAGCAATTGCATGAACCCGGACGCATCCTCCGGCGCGTACCAGCGGCCTGCCTCGTTCTGCGCCAGCAGCGAGTTGGTGCCATGGAGCGCCAGCCACCGTCCGCCGCGCTGCAGGAACGAAGTGATCGAAGCGACGCCCGAGGCGTCGGGCGCAAGATTGCAGGTGTAAGTGACGAGACAGTCCGCCGACGCCAGCGCGTCAAGCGCGTCATAACCGCTTTCAACGCGCGTGCGCACGAAAGGCCGCTCCGCCAGCATGGCAAGGAGCGCAAGTCGCGCATGATCGATGTCATGATATTGCCCGCCCGCGATGAGCATGGCGCGGCAGGGGCGGCGCGCCGGCGCCTTCGGATCAGATCCGGTCGCGCCGGGCGCGGTTGTTGACAGCTGCGGCGCTTTCATCGTGGCATGCTCCCGAAGCTCGGCGCGGACGAAGCGCTTTCAGTGAAAGTCAAAGCATGGCGGCTCCTAACAGAACTTTCGACGATCTCGTCGTCGGAGAAAAGCGGATCTCCGAACCGCTCATCGTCGATGAGGCCGATATGCTGGACTTTGCGCGCCGTTATGATCCGCAATGGTTTCATGTCGACCCGGCGGGCGCGGAACGCTCGATTTTCGGAGAGGCCGTCGCCAGCGGCGTCTACACAGCGGCGCTCTGGCGCAAACTCGACCACCAGATCAACAGCGACATCGATTTCATCTGCGGCGTCGCATGGGAGGACGTGCGCTGGCCGAAGGCGGTGCGCGCGGGCGACAGGTTGCGAGCGATATCTGAAATCGTCGAAAAGCGACCGTCCCGCGATCAGGGGCGCGGCATCGCCGTTTTTCTTTATCGGCTCGTCAATCAGCATGATGAGGACGTCTTCTCCTGCCGAAGCGTCAACCTTGTACGGCGCGCGGCGACGGGCTGACAAAGAGGTTTTCTCCCTCGACCCTGACGTCGAAAACCCGCAGCGGCTTGTCGGTCAGCTGGCCGATCGGCGCGCCGGACCGCAAGTCAAAGCGCTGGCCGTGCAGCGGACAGAAAATGAAACAGCCGCGTATCTTCCCGCCTTCGAGCGCCTGCAACTGGTGCGAGCAGACGTTCTCAACCGCGAACCAGCCGTCCCGTGTGTTGCAGACAAGGACGCTGAAGTCGCCGGCCTGAAACGCTTTGCCGCCGCTCTCCGGCACGTCGGACGCAGCGCCGACAAGGAGCATCTCCTCCGCCATGCTAGCGGCGCTGGTCGAACCGGCGTCCGACCATTGCGGCGGCGATATTCACTTTCTGGATGTCGATGGCGCCGCCGGCGATGCCCCATCCCCAGGCGTCGCGAAGGCGCCGCTCCATGCCGTATTCGCGCGAATAGCCGTAGGCGCCCATCATCTGCACCGCGGAGCCCGTCACCTCCCGCGCGATTTCGTTGGCGAAGCACTTCGCGACCGATGAATCGAGGATGCTCGGAAGTCCCTGCTCCGCATTGCAGGCGACGCGGTGAATGAGCAGCCGCGCCGCTTCGACTTTCATCTGCATTTCAGCAAGTCGCAGCTGCACCGCCTGAAACTCGACGATCGGCTTGCCGAACTGCTCGCGCGTCTGGACATAGGAGAGCGCCTGTTCGAGCGCGCCGGACGCCTGCCCGAGCGCCATGGTCGCGTTCCCGCAGCGTTCAAGATCGAACGCTTCCATCAGTTTCTTGAAGCCGCCCGCTGGAACGACGACATTCTCGGCCGGCGCCTCGGCGTCGTCGAAATAAAGATCGCTCGACGGCACGCCGCGAAAGCCCATCAGGTTTTCCTGCGGACCGAAGCTGAGTCCTTTGGCGCCTTTTTCGATGTAGACGGCGCCGATGCCGCGTGGGCCGGGATCGTCGGACATTCTGCAATAGACGAGATAACCGTCTGCGTGACCGCCGCCGGAGCACCAGCGTTTGGCGCCGTTCAGCACTATCTTGTCGCCGCGAAGGACCGCGCGGGTTTTGAGGTCAGTGAGCGCCGAACCCGCGTCCGGTTCCGACATGGCGATCGCGACGATCGTATCGCCGCGACAGACGGCAGGTACGACCCGGCGCTTCAGCGCGTCGGATCCGAAATGCTCGATCGCACGCACCGGCCCGACGCAAGACTCGAAAACCGGAAAGGCGACCGCGGAAGAGACCTTCGCGAACTCCTCAAGGATCAGCAGCGCCTCAAGATTGCCGAGACCAAGCCCGCCGAGATCCTCGGGCACGTTGACGCCGAGAAAGCCAAGCTCTGCGTAGCGGCGGACGAGCGCGCGCGACGGCGGCGCCCCCGTCTCCTCGCAAGCGCGTGCGATCTCCGGCAATTCGGCCTGCGCAAAGGCGCGCGCCGCTTCGCGAAGCTCTTCCTGTTGCGCTGTCAGCCTGAAATCCATCGTCCCGCCACGCCCTTTTTTCGATCGCTGGGAGGTTAGCTTTGGCCCCGGCTCTTGCCAACAGAAAAACAATCATGATTGTTTTTCTTTTGAGGCTGGAACCGGGCGCTTGCCGGCGGCCCGTCTGCGGGTGTTTCTTGCCCCGAACCATGGAGGCGCGTCTGGCGAGATTGCTCGAAGGCGTTACCGTCGTCGATATCGGTCGCTACGTCGCCGGCCCTTATTGCGCGACGCTGCTCGGCTATCTCGGGGCGGACGTGATCCGTGTCGAGCGGCGCGAAGGCGGCGAGGATCGTTTCATTGCGCCGCTGTTCGAACATCCAGACGGCGCGCCCGGCGAAGGCGGTTTGTTCATGCAGACCGGGTGCGGAAAGAAGTCGCTGGCGATCGACCTCTCGAAACCGGAAGGCGCCGAAATTCTCCGGAAGCTGGCGGCGCAATGCGACGTGTTGGTCGCAAATCTGCCGCCCCAGGCCTTGTCGAAACTCGGCGTCGATTGGGCCGCGTTCTCCGCGTTCAACCCGCGGGGCGTTCTTGTGACGCAGACCGCCTTCGGCGCTGAAGGGCCCGACAGCCGCAAAGGCGGCTTTGACGGAGTCGCGCAGGCGATGTCGGGCGCGATGTATCTGACCGGCACGCCGTCCCATCCCGTCAAGGCGGGCGCGCCTTATGTCGATTTCTCGACCGCGGTGTTCTCCGCCATGGGCGCGCTCGCCGCGCTGATGGCGCGCGAACAATCAGGCAAAGGCCAGCATGTCGAAACGAGCCTTCTTGGAACTGCGCTGGCCGCGATGAATGCACACCTCGCTGAGCAGCATGTGACGCAGCGCAATCGCGCGGGCACGGGCAACCGCGTGCAGACATCGGCGCCGTCCGATGTCTTCGCGACGCGCGACGGACATATCCTCGTGCATACGGTCGGCGACAATCTGTTTCGGAAATGGGCGGAGATGATCGGTCAGCCCGCCCTCGCCGACCGTCCGGAATACAAGGGCGATCAGGCGCGCGGCGACCGCCGCGACGAATTATGCGCGATCATGGCGGCGTGGTGCGAACAGCGCACGAGCGCCGATGCGCTCGCGATGCTCGATCGCGCCGGCGTGCCCGCCGGGCCCGTCCTTTCGATGCAGCAGGCGCTCGATAATCCGCAGGCGGCGGCGATGAAATTCTTTGACTTCATCGACTTCCCCGGCTTGCCGCGCGCCGCGCCGGTCGTCGGGTCGCCGATAAGGTTTTCGGCGCTCGAAACCGGCGTCACCGGACCGCCCCCGCAGACGGGCGCGCATACGGATGAAATCCTTCGCCGTCTCGGCTATGACGCGGACGAGCTTAGCCGGCTGCGCGCCGGCGGCGTCATCTGATCAGGCCGCGCGCGTTACAGCGTAGCCGAGACGCGGGAAGTGCACGACCACGTCCTTGTATGCAGCGCTTCCGGGACGGATGGCGACTTCCTGCGCCGTCAGCGCCACGAGGTCGCCGATGGTTTCGCCGCGTGCGGATGTGAGCGGAGAAATGCGCACGCGCGCGCCGACCGAGAGGCCGAGCGGGTCGTCCTTGTCGACGTGCGGCGACGTCGTCGAAACAGCGCCCCTCGCGGCGGCGAAAGCGGTCTCGGCGGGCGCTTCGGTCCGCCTCCCTTCGCCCAACGCCGCCATTCGCGCTTCCCAGGGCTTCAAATGCCTGAATTGGGAAAACAGGCCCTCGACGAAGCCGAACGCCGCGCGTGTGAACCAGTTGACGACATAGACTTGAATGTCGGCGAGGCCAGGCGCAGGCCCCATGAGGAACGCCCGCCCGTCTGCGAGCTGCGCATCGATGAGCGCGGCGCCCGCGCGGAGCCGCGCGCAGGCGTCCGGAAATCGCGCCTCGCGTTCGGCGAAATCGATGTCCGGAAACACCGCGTCGCGATCGCGATAGAAGGCGGGGTCCCATTGCGGCGACAATTCGCGGATGGCGATGTCGAGCCCGGCGCGGAAATAAGCGTCGCCGAATTCGCACAGCATGCGTTCGACGCCGGCCCCGCCGGGAAACAGCGTCGGAGCGGGCGTTCTTCGTTCAAGCACAGCCGCGATGAGCTGCGAGTCGACGTAAAGATCGGCGCCGATCTGCATCACGGGCGTGCCGCGATAACCGCCGGTCAACGCGACGAGATCGGGCTTCGGCGCGATCATCGGTTGGATCACTGAACGCCAGCGCGCGCGTTTGATCGCCAGCATCTTGATCGCCTTTTGGGTGAAAGGAGAGGCGTCATAATGGTGGAGGATGATGTCGTCCGTCACCTGTCTCTCCCGTCGCCCACGCGCGAGGCTAGCGTTGCGGCGGTTTGCCCGTAGAGAAATTTGTAGGCCTCTCTCGGCGCCGTTCTGACGTCGCCGAGGGCGATCGCGCGCTTGACCGCCTCGCGTTCGCCGATCCGGTCGAACCAGCGCGCGACATTCGGGAAATCGCCAAGCGACTGTCTCTGCCAATCATGATGGCGCACCCACGGCCAGCAGGCGAAGTCGGCGATTGACAGGACGTCGCAGACGTAGTCCCGGCCCGCGAGCCGGCGATCAAGAACGCCGTAGAGGCGGTTCAATTCGTCCGTGTACCGCTTGACGGCGTAGTCAAGCTTCTCAGGCGCGAATTTCCGGAAATGGTGCGCCTGCCCCGCCATCGGTCCAAGCGCCGACATCTGCCAGTAGAGCCAGGCTTTGATCTCCCAACGCTGGGCGGTCGGCAGGAAGCGGCCCGACTTTTCCGCGAGATATTCGAGAATGGCGCCTGACTCGAACAGCGCAAGCGGCCCGCCTGCCGCGTCCTCGTCGATCATGGCGGGGATCTTGTTGTTGGGACTGATTTTCAGGAATTCCGCGTCGAACTGCTCCCCCTTCAGAATGTCGATCGGACGGACTTCGTGAGTGACCCCGCATTCGAGGGCCATGATCGAGATCTTCAGCCCGTTGGGCGAGGGAAAATTGAAAATAGTCAGCATTTTCAGTATTTTATGCTTTGATCGTCACCGTCGCCCGAGCCAGCGCCTCAGCATAGGCCTGACCGCATTTAAAAACAATCATGTCTGTTTTTCTTTTCCCGGTTCCCAGCGCGTGTTAGTCTGCGACAGCGAAAGGCATCGAGCATTGGACGCGGCGATGGAAAAGAACTCAACGGAACGCATCAAGCAGGGCATGGCCTATGAGCGGGCGCGAAACGGTCCGCCGGAAAACTTTCCGCGCCTGCCGCCGATTCCCAGCGCGCGTTACACGGATCCCGATTTCATCGCCCTTGAACGCGAGCGGCTCTGGAAGAAAAGCTGGCTCTACGCCGCGCATATGGATGAGATTCCCGAGCCCGGCAGTTTCATCCTGTGGAAGCGACTCGGCTCACCCGTACTGATCGTGCGCGGCAAGGATCATCGTCCGCGCGCATTCTACAACACCTGCCGTCATCGCGGCGGCCCGCTCGTGAAGGAAGCGACGGGCAGGCGCAATCTTTTCACCTGCGGCTATCATGGTTGGAGTTACGACCATGAAGGCAACCTCATCGCCATCAGAGACGAGCGCGATTTTCCCGATTTCGACAAAAGCTGTCTCGGGCTGATTCCCGTCCGCTGCGACACCTTCGGGCGATGGGTCTTCATCAACTTCGACTCCGACGCGTCGCCGCTGCTCGATTACCTCGGACCCGTCGCGAGCGAGATGGCGGAACTGCAGCCCGAGAAGCTCCGGCTTGCGCATAAGGCGGAGTATGAAGTTCAATCGAACGTGAAAGTGCTGCTGGACGCGTTTCTTGAAACCTATCACCTGAAATCGATTCATTTGCAGACCGTCGACCGGTTTCTGGATCACCTCGGCACGACGATTGAGCTATGGCCGAACGGACATTCGCGCATGACGACGCCGAACCGCCGCCCGGAATGGAAAGACCCCGGCGTCACGGGCCTTCCCGAGATCGACACGGTCGGCGAGATCGTTCGCGACAATAACGTGTCCTACAACATTTATCCGAACATCGTGTCGCCGCCGGCGCCGACGGGTCTGCCGTTCATTCTTTTCTGGCCGAAGACCATGAACACGATGACGCTCGAATGCGTTTGGTTCTCGCCGGACTGGGGTTCCGGACCCCTGCCCGAAATCTGGAAGACGCGCGTCGCGAATTTCGAGCGCATCATCTACGAAGACACCCAGTTCGCGCCGCAAATTCAGGAATCCGTCGAGTCGGACGGTTTCAAAGGCATCGTCCTTTCTTATCAGGAGCGGCGCATTTATCACTGGCATGAGGAGCTTGACCGGCGCATCGGCGCGGAGGACGTGCCGCCGCAAGCGCGCGTCGTTCCGATGCTGGCGCCGTTCATCGAACGCCCGCCGCGTATGAACGCGGCGGAATAGGAATCGCGAATGGCGAAGTTCGGCGTCCTTGATTACGGCGTTTACGTTCCGCGCCGCAGGATGACGCGCCGTGCGATCTTCGACGCCGTCGGATGGGCGCAGGGCGGTCTTCGCGCCTACGCCAAGGGCGAGCGCGCCTTCGCCGCCTGGGACGAGGACGCGATCACCATGGGCGTCGAGGCTGCGCGCTCGGCGCTGAAGTCGGCCGCGAGCGCCCCCCACACTCTGGCTTTTGCCTCAACGACGGCGCCGTTCCTCGACCGGCAGAACGCCGGCGTCATCGCCGCCGCGCTTGATCTTCGCAGCGCCCTGCGCAGCATGGACATTGGGGGATCGCAGCGCGCCGGGCTTTCCGCGATATTGTCGGCCTGCGAAGCGCCGGCGCGATCGACGCTCGTGGTCGCCGCCGAAAAGCGCCCTGTCAAATCCGCGAGCGTCCTTGAGATGATGTCGGGCGATGCGGGCGCGGCTATGCTGTTCGGCGAGGGCGAACCCGTCGCAGAATTCATCACGGCCCATTCGACAACCGTCGATTTTGTCGATCATTTTCGCACCGAAGCGTCCGGCGCCGATTATTCTTACGAAGAACGCTGGGTTCGCGACGCCGGCTTCCTCCCCATTGTCGCCGACACCATTCGCGCGCTGCTGCAAAGAGCGCGCGTCGAGGCGGGCGACGTCGCCCGTCTCGCCGCAGCAGCGCCAAGCGTTGCGGCTTTGCGCGCGCTCGCGGAGGCGACCGGCATTCGCGCCGACGCTGCAGCGAACCAATTCCTCGACACCATCGGCCACGCCGGCGCTGCGCATCCCATGCTCGCTTTCGCCGGCGCGCTTGATGGCGCGGCGAAAGGCGACCTCATTCTCGTACTCGCTTTCGGACAGGGCTGCGATGCGGCGACGTTTCGCGCCGCCGGCGCCGGAAGGAAAAATGAAATGGCGCGCGCAATCGCCGGCGGCGCCAGGGAGGAAAATTACACGAAATTCCTCGCCGCCTCCGGACGGCTGGACATCGACTGGGGCATGCGCGCCGAGCGCGACAACCGCACCGCGCAGACCGTCGCCTTCAACAAATCGCGGGACATTTACGGCTTTGTCGGCGGCGTCTGCAGCGCCTGCGATACGCCGCAATTTCCGAGATCGCGCCGCTGCGTGAACCCGTCCTGCGCCGCGCTCGACACGCAAAAAGATTATCGCTTTGCGGACCGGCGCGGCGTCATCAAGACATTCACCGAAGATCATCTCGCTTTCACGCGCGAGCCGCCGCTCCTTTACGGCAACATTTCCTTCGCCGGCGGCGGCAATGTCTTCATGGAGATGGCGGACTTCGCGCCGGGTGAGGCGGCCGTCGGCGCCGCCGTCGAGATGTGTTTCCGCATCAAGGATATCGATACCGCACGCGGATTCCACCGATACTTCTGGAAGGCTGCGCCCGCGGAAGGAGCCGCGCATGGCTGAAGGCATCCGCGACAAGGTCGCGATCATCGGCATGGGCTGCACGCGCTTCGGCGAACGATGGGACGCTTCGCCTGAAGACCTCGTGACCGAAGCCTTCGAGGAAGCCGTGGCGGATGCGGGAATCAACCGTTCCGAACTCGAAGCGGGATGGTTCGGCGTCTTTTATGACGAGCAGAATGTCGGCAAGTCCGCCTATCCGCTTTCGCAGTATCTTCGCCTTCCCAACATTCCGGTGACGCGTGTCGAGAACCTCTGCGCGACCGGCACGGAGGCGTTGCGCGGCGCCGTCTACGCCGTCGCCGCCGGCGCCTGCGACATCGCGATGGCAATGGGATGCGAGAAGCTGAAGGACACCGGCTTTGCCGGTCTGCCCGAACGTACGAAAGGCACGTTCGAGGATCTCTATCAGCCGAATTTCACGCCGCCCGGCGCCTTCGCGCAGCTTGCCGCCGCTTACGCCGCAAAACACCGCGTCGCGATCACGGACCTGAAACGTG
Organism: uncultured Caulobacterales bacterium; assembly: GCA_964578685.1. Lineage (GTDB taxonomy): Bacteria > Pseudomonadota > Alphaproteobacteria > Caulobacterales > Parvularculaceae > Amphiplicatus. The sequence goes on along the minus strand of CAZOEB010000002.1, from coordinate 36,815 downwards.
CGATGGCGCATGTGTCCTGGAAAAGTCATGAGAACGGCGCGTTGAACCCGAAGGCGCATTTGCGCAAGCGCCTGACGATCGAGCAAATCCTTGAAGCGCCGACGGTCGCCTATCCTCTTGGTGTTTTCGACTGCTGCGGCGTTTCCGACGGCGCGGCGTGCGCGATCGTGGCGCGGCCCGAAATCGCGCGTGCGCTTGGGCGCGACCGCCTCGTCACCGTGAAGGCGATGCAGCTTGCGCCGTCGAACGGCGTCGAAATGGGGCATCAGTCCTGGGACGGAACTTACACGCTGACGACGCGCAAGGCGGCAGCGCGCGCTTATAAGGAGGCCGGCGTCAGCGATCCACGCGCCGATATCAGCCTGACGGAAGTCCACGACTGCTTCTCGATCACCGAACTGGTGCTGATGGAGGACCTCGGGCTCAGCGATGAGGGCGCGGCGGCGCGTGACATTCTCGACGGCCGGTACGACGCCGCCGGCGCCATTCCCTGCCAGATCGACGGCGGCCTCAAATGTTTCGGCCATCCGATCGGCGCCTCCGGCCTCAGAATGACATATGAAATCTACAATCAGCTTCTGGGCAGGGCTGGAGAGCGACAGCTCGCAAACCCGAAATTCGGCCTTGCGCATAATCTCGGCGGCATACCGAACCGGAATGTTGCGGCGATCTCGATCTTCGGGGTCAAAAGTTAAATGGGGGAGCGGAACACGTGGACGGCGACAGGAAAATGACATCAAGAAGGCAACCAGGCGGCCCGCTCGCGGCCGGCAATGTGACGCCGCTTCCCGATTTTTCCGGCATGACGCTGGAAGAACTGGCCGCGGCGCCGACTGTCTACCGCGACGATCTCCTGAAGGGCCAGACGGCGATCATCTCCGGCGCCGGAAGCGGGATGGGCCGCGCCACCGCCTTTCTCTTCGCACGCCTCGGCGCGAAGGTCGTCATTTGCGGCCGTCGCGAGGAAAAGCTCGCCGAAACGAAAGAGGCGATCGCGAGGCTCTGCGGCAAGGAGATCTTTCACACATCGCTCTCGATCCGCGACGCCGACCAGGTCGAAGCGTTCATCGCTGACGTCTTCGACCGGCACGGCGCGCCGAGCGTGCTCGTCAACAGCGCCGGCGGCCAGTTCTCGCAAGAAGCGATCGAATTTTCGCGAAAGGGATGGAACGCCGTCATCGACACCAATCTCAACGGCACCTGGTGGATGATGCAGGAGACCGCCAAGCGCTGGCGCGACGCAAAGAAGCCTGGAAACATCATCAATATCACGGCCGTCGTCGATCGCGGCATGCCGCAGTCGGCCCATTCCTGCGCCGCGCGGGCCGGCGTGATCTATTTGTCGAAGACTGTCTCGACCGAGTGGGCGCCGCTCGACATTCGCGTCAACTGCATCGCGCCGGGCGCGATCGAAACCGAAGGCGTCAACCGCTATCCGAAGGACGCGCTCGCGAAGTTTCCGCTCGCCAACCCAATGAAACGCTTCGGCGACGTCTGGGACATCGCGGAGGCCGCCGTCTACCTCGCGGCCCCGTCATCGAAATACGTGACGGGCTCGGTGCTGACCATCGACGGCGGCATGGCGCAATATGGCTGGGTGTGGCCGCTCGGCAAACCGGAGTGGTTCAAGGAATGAGGGAGGACGCGCATGGCTGACACGCCGCTGAAGAGAATTCCGCGCGAGAAACTTGATCAGGAGTTCGCGCTCGCATGGGACACGCTCAACCGGCTGACCGGCGAGCCTGCCTTTGTCGAAGCTTTTGCGGGGTCGCCGGAGCTGCTGCGCTTCGTGATGAATGAGTTCTACGGCAAGATCTTTTTCGGCGGCCGCGTCGCCGAGAAATACAAGCAGCTCGCGCGCCTCTATCTCTCAACCATTCATGGGTGCCGGACCTGCAACAAACAGAACGTCCCGGGGAGCCTCGCGGCCGGCGTTTCCGCGGCGCAGGTCGAGGCGATCCGGGAGTTCGAGACCGGACCATTTGACGCCGCCGAAAAGGCTGTGCTGCGCTACGCCGCCCAGATGGTGATGACGAACCCGGACGGGCTCATGACGGCGGAACTGCACCGCCAGCTGCGCGCGCATTTCAGCGATGCGGAGATTTGCGAGCTCGGCGTCGTCATGGCGGTCATCGCCGGCATGGCGAAGCTCGCCTTCGTTCTCGATCTCGTCGAAAAGGAGTCTTACTGCGAATTCGCGCGGCCGGCGGCTTAAGCCGGCGCGCGCTTTTGCGACAAACCAGATCGGGCTGCGCGAATCCGTGACCGCGCAGCCCGATCTAGGCGCCCTCCCGATAGCGCCGCCAGCTTTCGAGCGCTTCGGGATAATCGGCTTCCTGCTGCCTGTCATAGGCCTTGACGCGGCGAAGTGCGCCAAACGACGCCGCATAATCATCCGCCCGCAGATAATAGAAAAATGACAGCAGACGCTCGGCGAACGCCCAGCGCCCGTCGATACGGGCGTATTCGTCCGCATAGCGCAGAGCGGCGACCATCGGCGCGCCGTTGCGGACAAGTTCGGCATGAGAAGACAATCGGCCAAAGGCTTTGTCGGGATCGCGATCGTCGAACCAAATGACGTGGTCGTGGCTGTAATGCGCGCCGTGGCCTAGCGCGGCGAAACGCTGATCGAACTGCGCCATCACGGCCGACCGCCCTTTCGCGTCCATCACGCCGTCCTTCGACCGGAATCGCGCGTCGGGAGCGAACAGGCCTTCGATTCCCGCGATGTCGCGATCGTCAACCATGAACGTGTAACGCGCCGCGAGCGCGCGGATCTCTTCGCGATCTTCAAGGCGCTGCAGCCTGCGTTCAAAATCGGCCTGCATCATCCCTCAGAATTTCACCGCGGCGCCACCGTCGACATTGAACCCAAGGCCGGAGACGAATTGCGATTCCTTGCTCGCGAGGAATAGGGCGGCGGCGGCGACATCCTCCGGCCGGCCGAGCCGACCTATCGGCGCCTTTTGCTCCCAATATTTCCGGAACGCGGCGTCCTCGAAGAACGGGGCTGAGAGCGCCGTCACAATCGCGCCGGGCTGAAGGCAGTTCGCGGTTATGCCGTAAGCGCCGAGATCGACCGCCATCGATTTCGTCATGCCGGCGACCGCATGTTTCGACGCGCCATAAGCAAAGAGGTTGGGCCCCGCAGTGTCCGACATGATCGATCCGAGATTGATGATCCGGCCGCGGCCGCTTTTTTTGAGATATGGCAATGCCGCACGCGCGATGAGGAATATGGCGTCGACATTCAGCGCCATGACCTTGCGCCACTGGTCGTCCGTCGTCGTCTCGACGCTGCCGGGCGGCGCGACTCCGGCATTGTTGACAAGAATATCAACGCCGCCAAACGCGCGCGCCGCTGTTTCGACAATTTTTTGCGGCGCCTCGGCTCCCGTCACGTCGCATTCAAAGACGGCGACGCTCTTGCCGTACCGTCCGTTGATGAAATCCTTGAGGCCGGCGGCGCCTGGAAGATCGACCGCGAGCACGCGTCCCCCATTTTCCAGGAAAGTCGCCGCAATCGCGGCGCCGATCCCGCTCGCCGCACCGGTGACGATCGCGGCGGCGCCCTCAAGATCATGTCGCCGTTGCATGGCGCGAACCTTGGAAAAAAGCGGCCGGCCTTGCGGCCGGCCGAGGCTCATCTCAGGGAGAAACGCACTCAGTTACCAGCAAGGCTGAACCCGACCTCAACGCCGAACGCGCGCGGCTCGCCGTATTGAGAGAAGGTCCAGAGGTTGGCTACCGGCTGCGAGGACACCCGGTAACGCTTGTCGGTCAGGTTGCGGCCGAACAGACGGACGAACCAGCGGTCGTCGACGCTCGCGAGTTCTACAGTGGCGCCGACAAGGGTCCTTGCGTTCAGCGTCGTATCGAACTGCGAGCCGAGGTCCGAGTAATTGAAGATCTGCTCATCCTCATGGGCTGCTGTGGCCCCGACGCGGAGCGTCTTGTCCGAGCCGACAGGCGCCTCATAGCGGCCGAAGACCGTCCAGGTCTTGTCCGGCGTGCGGGTCAACGGCCGGCCCGAGAAGTCGACATCGATGATTCCGTCGAAGTCTGTGTCCGCCTCGAACCGGTCGAATTCGCCATCCTGCCAGGAGAAATTGCCGCCGAGGAGAAGCCCCTCGATCGGCGTCACCCATTGGCCTTCCAGCTCGATGCCGAGGATGTTCAACTGCGCCGCGTTGAAGAACCGGGTCTCCTGGAACTCCACGCCCGAGCTGTTTGTCAGGGTCGCCGCGATCTGACGCTGAGCGTCCTTATACTTTGCGTAGAAGAAGGTTGGGTTGAACCGGACCGCGCCGTCGGCGAACTCAAGACGCAGGCCCGCTTCATAGGAGATGACGCGTTCAGGCTGCGTCGCCGCGATGCCGGCTGGGGTGAGCTCGTTGCCGGTGGTGCCGGACTGGTCGTTGAAGGCGCCCGATCGGAAGCTGCTTGATGCGCTGGCGTAGCCGAAGACATCGTCTGAGAACTCATAGGAAATGACGCCGCGCCACGCCGGCTCGCTAAACTCGGCGGAACTCGCGAGGACCCCTGTCGAGAACCGGTCGAAATCCGCGGCGCCGAGCGGTCCAAGCGTCGCAAAACTCAGCGTCGGGTCAAAACCGCCGCCCAGCGTCTGGAAGAAGACCTGGTTACGGCCGATCCAGTCCTTGTCCTCCCATGTGTAGCGCACGCCGCCCGCGATGGTCAGCCGGCTCGAGACATCGTAGGTCGCGTCGCCGTAAAGGGCGTAAGCGGTTGCATCCTGCGCATTGCAGAGGACTTGCGGGTTGTCGTTGAAGGTGCCGACAAAGGGCGGCCCAAGCGTCAAGCCGAAGAGGTCGAGGAACCCGAGCGTCTGCGTCACGCAGAACGTCGTGTCGTTCGTCTGATAGAAGCCGCCGCCGACGAAGTTGAGCTCGTCGGTGACATCCCAGATCAGCCGGACTTCCTGCTGAAAAGTCTCGCGATCATCGGCGCGGTTCGCGTCGAACTGCGAAATCGGGCCGACCTCGCCGACATAGTTGTTCCACAGTCGCGACTGCTGGGCGCGGAAGCCGGTGATCGACTTGACCACGACTTTTTCGTTCACGTCCCAGTCGAGGTTGAGGTAGTATCCGTTGACGTCGACCTGGTGATTGTTGCCGATGTCGACGCCGATCGCGTCCGGATCCGTCACGCCGGCGTTGTCGAGCGGATCGCCAGGGTCTTGCGTGAAGCCAAGAGCATTGAAGACGAAGGCGGGATCGCCGACCGGCGTCTCATTGACCGCCGGCACCGTGTCGGAATCGTCACGGATCAGCTCATACTGGAAAACCGCGTTGAAATTCTCGGCCGGCTGCCAACGGGCCTTCGCGCGAATGTTGATGACGTCTTCGCCGCCAAGCCGGCGGCCGTCGCCCTCGCCCGAAAAGAATGCGCCGACCGGGACATTGAACGTCGGTCCGTAATTGGCGCCGTTGCGATAAAAGCCCTCTGACCGCTGGTATTGCCCGGAAATCCGGAGGGCGAACTGATCGCCGACTGGAAGGTTCAGCGCGAGCCGCGTCTCGATCCGGCCGAAGGACCCGCCCTGGAACCGGCCGTCGCCCCGCACCTCGCCGAGAACCGGCTGCTTGGTGCGAACATTGACGATGCCCGCCGTCGTGTTCTTGCCGAACAGCGTGCCTTGCGGCCCGCGAAGGACTTCGACCTGCTCGATGTCGAAAAGGTCGAGAAGCTGCGTCTGAACATGCGGAACGACGAAATCGTCAAGCGTCACGCCGACTTGCGGTTCGGAATAGACGATGATGTCGGTTTGCGCCGCGCCGCGAATTGCGAATGAAGCGGCGTTGAATCCGGTCACCTTCGAGGCCGAGAAGTTCGGCACAAGTTGCGCGATATCGCCGAGGTCGCGCGGCACGATCGATTCGATGGCGTCTTCATTCAGCGCCGAAACGGCGACCGGCGTGTTTTGAAGGCTGGTTGCGCGCCGCGTCGCTTCGACGATGATTTCGTCGCTCTGCGCCAGCGCCGGCCCCGCCTGGCAAGCTATGGCGAGCACGCCGCATCCGGCCGCTCGAAGCGCCGTTCGCGACACGCTGTTTTTCATCGACTTGAAAGACCGTTTCGCGAACATTGCGCGCCCCTTTTGCATGTTTTCCTCCCGTTCCGGGCCGTCCGACCACTACGCTTCAGCCCGAGCTTTTTGGTCATGCGACTCGAAATCACAAACAATTATGTTTGTTTTTTTTCACGCCGGCAAGGTGAGAAAACGGCGCTTGAATCGAAGTTTCTGAGCGCTATTGTGTTCGCAACACACCGGAACGGAGTTGTTGCGGCGCACAAAAACAAACCGACATGACTGTTTTTAATGTGGCGGCGCGGGGGCGAGACCGAAGCGCCGCCAGCGTGTTCGTCCATGACCTGGAGGCTGCCCGTTGACCTACACCTTCATCGCCCGAATGAAAATCCATCCGCACAAGGAACAGCAATTCATCGCCGCTTGCGAAGCGATGGAGAAGGCGGTCGCGAAGAACGAGAAAGGCGCCCTTCAATACAAGTTCTTCCGTTTGCGCGAACCCAACAGCTTTGCGGTGATTGAGAGCTTTGTTGATGAAGCGGCGGATGCGGCGCATCAGCAGTCGGCGCATTTCAAGGAGATCGCTCCCGGCATGATCGAGTGCATCGACGGCGGATGGACGCGCGAATTCCTCGATCCCCTGTAGCGAGCAGCGTCATGACTGAAAGCGGACCTGATGGCGTACTGACGCTGAGCGCGCTGCTCCTGTCTGCGGCCGACGCAAAGCCGGACGGCGACGCGCTGGTCTTTCCGGACAGCCGACAGTCCTATCGCACGCTCTTGGAGCGCGCGCGCCGCTGGGCGAAAGCCTTCATGGCGCTCGGGGTCCGGCACCGCGATCATGTCGGATTGCTGATGACCACGCAGCCGGAATTCGTTGAGGCGATGTTCGGCGCTTCTCTCGCCGGCGCCGCGGCGGTCCCGGTCAATGCGCGCTATGCGCCGGCCGAGCTCGCCTACATCATTGAGAACGCCGACATATCGACGCTCGTAACAACGAGCCGCGTCGCCGAAGCCGTCGACTTCACCGCGAGACTCGACAAGGCGTTTCCGGACATCAAGGCGAACAGCGATGCGCAGCGGCTCGCCGTCGCCGGGGCGCCGAAGCTCAGAAACATCATTCTTTGCGGAGACGCGGCCAAGCCCGGCTATGTGCCGGTGTCCGCGCTCAAGTCACTCGGCGACGGGATCGACGACGCCGCGCTCGACAGGCGCATTTCTGCGGTCAAGCCCGATGATATAGCGCTCATTCTCTACACCTCCGGCACGACGTCCGTCCCGAAGGGCTGTCTGATCCCGCATCGGGCGATCGTTTCCAACAGCCGTGCGCTCGGCCGGCGCCGTTACGAGATGACGAGCGAGGATCGTTTCTGGTCGCCGCTGCCGATTTTCCATATCGCCGGCATTCTTCCGCTCGTCGCGGTCTTCGACGTCCATGGCGCTTATCTGACCATTCCGCATTTCGAAGCGGGGCTGGCGCTCAGGATGCTCGAAAAGGAGCGCGCGACGGCGACCTATCCCTCCTTCGTGACCATCATGCAGGATCTCATTAATCATCCTGATTTTCCGAATACGGACCTGTCGCGCGTCCGGCTGATGAATTCGAACCTCGGCGTCCAGCCGGAGGCGATCAAGCAGGCGATCCTCAAGGCGATGCCGCATACGATCCAGGTCGGCACCTATGGTTTGACGGAAGCCTCCGGCACGGTCTGCACCAGCC
>CAZOEB010000002.1:0-28943 GCA_964578685.1 uncultured Caulobacterales bacterium | reverse complement strand
TCGTTCGACGCCGCGGGCCAGATCATGTTTCATGGCCGCACGAAAGACATGCTGAAGGTCGGCGGCGAGAATGTCGCGGCGGCTGAGATCGAGGCTGTGCTCAACGCCCATCCCGCTGTCGAGCTTGCGCAGGTCGTCGGCGCGCCCGACCGGCGCTATGAGGAAGTCGCCGCCGCTTTCGTCAAGCTGAAAGCGGGCGCGGGCGCGAGCGCTGAGGACCTAATCGGACACTGCGTCGGGAAACTCGCCCGGTTCAAGATTCCCCGCTACGTCCGTTTCGTCGATGAATGGCCTATGTCGACGAGCAAGATTCAGAAATACAAGCTGAAGGCGCGCATCGCCGCGGAGCTGGCCGACATGACGCAGGAGGAGAAGACGGCATGACCGCTTTTGTCGCAAAACTCGTCGTCAAGCCGGAAAAGCGCGCCGAATTCGAGCGCTTGCAGACTGAGATGAGGGCGCTCGTCCACCGACACGAGCCGGAAGCGCCGGTTTACGAGCTGATCCGCTCGCGCGAAGATGAAAACACCTACCTTTGCGTTGCGACCTTCACCAGCGAAGCAGCCTTCAACCATCACATGTCGGTCGATTTTCATGACCGCCTTGTCCCGCCCATTCTCGACTGCCTCGCGGAAAAAATGGATCTGAAGTTTTTCGACATTATCGGCGACCCGAAGCGGAAGGCGTGACGCTGATGCGCGATTTCGACGAAGGCGAACTTCAGGAGCTGATCGACCGCAAGAGAATTTATGACGTTCTGACGCGCTATTGCCGTGCGCTGGATCGCTGCGACGTCGGCCTGATGCGGTCCGTCTACTGGGATGACGCCCGCGACGACCACGGCGTTTTCAACGGCGGCGCGCAGGAATTCGCCGAGTTCATCATCCGCGAGATCCAGAACTGGTTCGACGTCACCATGCACGCGATCATGAACGTGCATATGGAGGTCGCCGGAAACGTCGCCTGCACGGAAAGCTATCTTTTCGCCTACCACCGCGTGCGCGGCGACCGTCGAAAGCTCGAAGACATTTTCGGCGCGACTTACCTAAAGGGGTTCGACTGGTCGAAGGTCGATGGCGTTCCGCATGTCTTCCTTTATGGCGGGCGCTATGTCGACCGGCTCGAAAAGCGCGGCGGGGAATGGAAAATCGCGCACCGGCAGGTCGTGATGGACTGGAACCACAATGAGATTTCCAGCGCGATTTGGGATGAGGGAATGTTCAAGAGCTTGACGCTGCGCGGTGAGCGTGGGCCCGGCGATCCGGTATTCTCAAACACTCCCTAGAGGATAGCGCGATGGGATCTCTCAACGGCAAGGTCGCGCTGGTTCTGGGCGCTGCGGGCGCCGGGAATATGGGTCAGGTCATTGCGCGGCGCTTCGCAGCGGAAGGAGCGCGAGTCGTCGCCGCGGGCCGACATGAAGAGGCGTTGCGTGCTCTTGCGGACGAGATCGGCGGCGATTACGTTCTTTGCGACATTACGCGCCGCGCCGATCTAGACGCCGCAGTTGCGAAGCCGTTGACGCGCTTTGGCGGCCTCCACATCGCCGTCAATGCGACCGGCTGGGGACTTGTGAAGCGTTTTGACAAAACGACGGAAGAGGACCTTGATCGCATCGTCGCGCTTCAATTCAAAGGCCCGTTCTTCTTCCTGCAGGCGGTCGCCGAGGCCATGAAGGCGGGCGGCGGCGGTTCGATCATCCAGATTTCATCGGCGACAGCGACGCTCATGCTCAATCATCACGCCGCCTATATGGGCACCAAGGCGGGCGCCGACCATGTCGTGCGCTGCGTCGCCTATGAATATGGGCGTTTCGGCGTTCGCGCCAATTCGATCTCGCCGGGTTTCACCAAGACGCCGATGACCGCCGACGCGGCGGCGACGCCGGGCATGGAGGAAGCCTTCGCAGCGGAATATCCGCTCGGACGCATCGGCACGTCCGAAGATGTCGCCGCCGCCGCCGTCTTTCTGGCGCGCGACGATTGCTTCATGACGGGTCAAAATCTTCAGGTGAACGGCGGCCTGACGCTGCGCCGCAATCCGACGCAAGGCGAGATCAACGCCGCCATCGCCGCAGCCAAGCAGAAGGGCTAAAGTTTTCTCAAATAGTCTCTTCCATCCCACCTCTCCGACTTGCGGCGTATGAAGGCGTAGAACTTTTTCAGCGCGCCCGAGGGTTCATAGAATTCCAGCATGCAGCCGTAACGCGCTCGCGCATCCGCCATCACGAAGCGCACGCCTTCCACCGTCTCCGCGTCGAGCGCAATCGCCATGCCGCGCCGGGTCGCTTCCCGAACCGCCGCATCGATGTCGTCAACGAAGATCGCCGTGTGATGAAGGCCCGACTCCTCCGCAGCGAACATGTCACGCACCGCCGAAGGCGCATTGTCATGCTGATGAATAAGCTCGATCATGATGTCGCCCAGCTGGCCGTAGGCGGAGCTGTGATCGAAGCGGGCCGGGACGCCGCGGTAAAACGATTTCGCAAGCGCGATGTGTTCGAGAAGGTAGAACGGCCCCGCGCCCATCTCTTTCGACCAGCGCCGGGCGAGCATTTCGATCGACGGGGCGTGAATGGCGAACTGCACGACGCGCCCGAACTCGGCGCCGGTCGAAACGGCGAGTTCGAGGCCGGGCTTCATTCAGCCCGCAAGTTCGTTGGCGTCGCGGATCGGGCGGGTCCCGTCCCAATTTTCGGCGGCCGCGCGGATGCGCGCGAAATAATTGCGGATGAACGGAAGGTCCTCGAGAACCTCGACCATGCCGGCCATGACAGGCGACGTGTCGACATAACAGAATTTCAGCGGACCGAATTCGCCGCTGCTCGCGACCGGAAAACCCGCCGCCTCGTAGCGCGCGACTTCCTTCGCGTAGTCTTCGACGATGACCGCGATGTGGTGAAAGCCTTCCCGCCCTTTCGGGATGAGGTCGCGATAGCAGGAGGGCGAGTCGCAATGCTGCTCGATGAGCTCGATGTGAATGTCGCCCGCCTGCGCAAGCCCGGCGGAGAACTGCACTTTCTGCGGCCGGCCGCGATAAAGGGGGTTCCCGACGTCCGGACGTTCAAGAACGTAAAAGGGTCCGACGCCAAACGTCTTCGTCCATCGCTCCGCAGATGCGCGCACGTCGTTGACGACATAGGCGAGCTGGACGACTTTGTGGTTCATCATCGGCTGAATCATGAGCGCTTCCGTCATTTGAGCGTTTCCGGCGCCTCGAGCGCTCGCCTCAACGCTTCGAGGAACCGTCCGCCGAGCGCGCCGTCGATCGCCCGATGGTCGCAGGTGAGCGTGACCGTCATCACGCGTGAGAAGCCGCGGACGGGCGCGGGCGAATCGACGATCGCGCCCGCCGCAAGGATCGCCGCCATCGGCAAGTTGAGGACGGCGTCGAAGCTTTCAACGCCGTACATGCCGAGATTGGAAAGGCTGAAAGTGCCGCCCTTATATTCCTCCTGCTGAAGCTTTCCCTCTCTTGCACGCGCGGCGAGGTCGCGCACTTCGGCGGCGATTTCGACGAGAGACTTTTTCTCGGATGAGCGGACGACAGGCGTCACAAGACCGCCGTCAACCGCGACGGCGACGGCGATATCGGCGTGCTCGAACTGGTGGATGGCGTCGTCGACGAAGTGAACATTGACGTCCGGCGTTTCGCTGAGCGCTTTCGCGCAGGCGGCGATCAGAAAATCATTGATCGAAACCGTCGCGCCCTTTTCCTTGAGCGCGCGCCGCCGCGCCTCGACGGCGTCCATGCCGATCGTGCGCCGCAGGTAAAAATGCGGCGCCGTCCTTGTCGCTTCGGCGAGACGTTTGGCGATGGTGCGGCGCATCGCGGAGAGTTTGACGATCTTCGCAGGGTTATCCGTCGCCGGCGCGCGCCCTTCCTCCGACAAAAGTCCTTGCGCCTTTGCGGCCTGTTCGACGTCCTGCAGCGATAGACGCCGGCCGGCGGCGGCGAGAGCCGAGAGATCGACGCCGAGGCGTTCAGCGAGTTCGGCGGCCTTGGGCGAAATCGAGAGGCCCGGCGGAAGGATCGCTCCGCGCCGCGGCGCCGGCGCCGTCGCAGTCTCGCCCGGCGCCTCGGCGAGAAAGCTTGCATCCGCCGCTTTGAACGACTTCACATAAGCGTCGATGTCGGCGTCCGGCACGTCAGCATCGGCGAAGACGGCGATCAGCGCGCCGACCTTGTAGGCCTCGCCCTCGACGCCGATGCGCCGGCGCAGGAGGCCGTCAAACTCAAGCTCGACGTCATTCGAAATCTTGTCTGTTTCGATGACAGTGAACAATTGCCCGTTGCGGACGAAATCGCCTTCCGCCGCGCGCCATTCGCGGATGACGCCCTCCTCCATCTCGATGCCCCATTTCGGCATCGTGAAGGGTGTGATGCGGTCAGCCATCGCCGCTCCTATTTGTAGCTGATGACGCGACGGACGGCGGCCTCGACGGCCGCGGGGCCCGGCACAAAGGCGCGCTCAAGCTCTCTGGCGAACGGAACCGGCGCATGCGGAGAAGTGACGAGTTCTATCGGCGCCCTCAGCGAGGAGAACCCCTTCGATGCGATGAAAGCGCCGATATCGGCGGCGACCGAACAGCGGGGCGGACATTCGTCGACAATGACGACGCGGCCTGTTTTTTCAACGCTGTCGAGGATGGCGTCTTCATCGAGCGGGCTCGTCGTCCTGATGTCGATGAGATCGCAATTGACATCGGACGCTTTCAGCGATTCCAGCGCCTTCTCCGCGAAAACGACCATGCGTCCCATAGCGATGATGGTGGCGTCGCCGCCCTCGGAAACGAGCGCGGCCTTACCGAAAGGGATGACATAATCGCCGTCCGGCACCTCTCCCTTGCGGCCGTAGAGCGCCTTGTGTTCGAAGAAAACGACCGGATCGTCGTCGCGAATCGCCGCCGTCAAGAGACCCTTCGCATCGGCCGGGGTCGAGGGCATCGCGACTTTCAATCCGGGTACGGAGGTGATGATCTGATACATCGCCTGGCTGTGCTGCGCGGCCATGTTCATCCCGGCGCCGTAGGGCGCGCGGATCACCACCGGACACGTCGCCTTACCCCCGGACATGTACCGAAACTTCGCCGCCTGGTTCATCGTCTGGTCGAGCGCGAGACCGAGGAAATCCGCGAACATTATTTCCGCAACGCCGCGCTTGCCCGCGAGCGAAGCGCCGACCGCGAGGCCGACAATGGCGTTTTCCGAGATCGGCGTGTCGATCACGCGATCCTCGCCGAAGCGCGGGAGGAGGCCCGCCGTCACGCCGAAGATGCCGCCGGACGCCTCGCGCTCGCCGGAAGTTCCACCGGCGCCGCCCGAGACGTCCTCGCCGCAGACGAAGACGCGCGCATCGCGCTCCATTTCCCGGTGCAAGGCCTCGTTCAGCGCTTCGCGATAGGTCTTGATGGCCATCGTTCGTTTCCTCAGCGATAGGCGACGTAGACGTCGGTCAGGATTTCCCCCTGCGCCGGCGGCGGCGCGGCGCGCGCCTCGTTGACGGCCTCGTCGATCAAGCGCAGGACTTCAGCGTCGATGTTATTGAGCGACTTCTCATCGACCAGTCCGGCGCCCACAGCGCGCTCACGGAAGATCTTCAGGCAGTCCATCTCCGCGCGATGGCGTTTGACCTCGTCCTTGGCGCGATATTTCTGCGGATCGCCCTCAAAATGTCCGAAGAAGCGGGTCGTTTTGAATTCGACGGCGCAGGGGCCTTTTCCGGCGCGCGCGTGATCAACAAGCTCGGCCATCGCATCCCAGACCGCGAAATAATCGGAGCCGTCGGCCTTGAGCGACTTCATGCCAAAGCCCGCGGCGCGCGCGGCGATATCTTTCGAACCGACGGCGTAGTCGGCCCCCGTGTGCTCGGAATAGCCGTTGTTCTCGACGACGAAGATCACCGGGAGCTTGAGGACCACGGCGAGATTCATCGCCTCAAAAACCGCGCCCTGATTGACAGAGCCGTCGCCGCCGAATGTGACCGCGACGCGCCCCCTGCCGTCGAGCTTGGCCGACAGCGCCGCGCCGACCGCCAGCGGCGCCCCCGCGCCGACGATGCCGTTGGCGCCGAGCATCCCCTTGTCGAAATCGGCGATATGCATCGACCCGCCCTTGCCTTTGCCAAGGCCCGTCGCGCGCCCGTAGATTTCCGCCATCATGCCTTTGACGTCGCAGCCCTTGGCGATGCAGTGCCCGTGCCCGCGATGGGTCGAAACGATCAGGTCTTCCGCATCGAGGTGCTCGCAGACGCCGACCGCCACCGCCTCCTGCCCGGAATAAAGATGGGTGAAGCCGGCGATCTCCCCGGTCATGATCTCCTTGTGGAGCCGCTCCTCGAACTCGCGAATGGTCTTCATGCGCCGATAGGCGCGCAAGAGCTGTTCCTTGCTTTGTTGGACTTTCATGCCGGCGTTCCTTTGCGTTCAGTCCCGTAGCAGTAGTCTTCAAGCGTCTTGTGAAAGTGGCGGAGGCGCCGCTCCTGCTCGCCGAGCCAGAGTCCCGGATAGCCGGCGCTCGCCATTCCCTGCTGCACATGAGGCAGGTTATAGGCGTCCTGGTTGATCACGAGGCCGAGCGAAGTTTCGCCATGCTTGTAGGAGCGATGGGCGGGCCGCTTGTAGCCGTCGGCGTCGAATTCATGGTCCGGCAGCGTGAACATGAAATAATCGAAATACATCTTGCCGGGATCGGTCGGATGCGGGCGATGCCGGAACATCATGAGATCGTCGGCATGGATGTTCATGGTGATGTTCGGAAAGATCAGATAATTGTAATCATCCGTAAGCTGATCGTCGTTCAGGTCGGAATAGTCCTTGCCCTGCTTTGCGCCGTTCGCCCGCTTGTAGGCCTGCACCGCCGACCTGACGTCGTAGAGCGAGCCTTCATAGGACGCGGGGTCCATCCCCGCCTCGCGCATGATGACCTTGATCGGCGGCGGAATCTCGGAAGGCGATATCACGCGCGGGCTGAGGAGCCCGAAGGCGATCAAATAGCGGCTGTGCCGCTCATAGCAGTCGATCTGAATGTCGAGATCGTCGAGATAATAAAGAAGCTGGGGATGGGTCCCTTGAACGTGATAGCTCTCGTTGAAAGCGTCGACAGAGGCCTTCCAGTTGCAGTCCCATTCGACCGTCTTCCATTCGGTCAGGACCATCCTGTCGAAATGATAGGGATCGAGATGTTCAGGAATGACGCCGAGGAAATCCTTTAGGCTTTGTGCGTCGCGATCGAGACTGTACCAGACGAAAGAGCCCCACCGATCGCACGGCAATTCGCTCAAACCCCCGCAGGGCGGCGCTCCTTGCGGAAAAGTTTCAAGGTCGGGAATGTCCGCGAAGCGACCGTCGAGGCGATATTCCCAATTGTGATACCGGCAGCGGAAGCTTTTCGCGTCCGCCTGCGGACGGTGAACGGCATGAACAAGCCGGTTGCCGCGATGCAGGCAGACATTGTGGAAGGCTTTGACGCCGCCGTTCTTCTGGCGGACGAGAAGGATGGATTCCTTGCCGATCTCCGTGACGATATGGTCGCCGGCGTTTGGAATGTCGTCTTCCCTGCACCCGAGCAGCCAGACCTTAGTCCACATCGCGTCCCATTCGAGACGCGCGAAGTCGGCCGATGTGTAGCGATCGGCCGGAATGATCGCCTGACCGAGATCGGTTTTGGGCGCCGCCTTGACCGGCGTTCCCTTCGGCCCCCTGGGCTTCGAGACGCGGCGGACTTTCTGATCGCGGCGGACTTTCATGACGCTCTAGAACTGGACGCGCTTGGTGTATCCGCCGTCGATCACGAGATTGACGCCGGTCACCCAGCTCGCCGCCGGGCTTGACAGAAAGACGATGCAGCGCGCGACTTCCTCCGGCGTTCCGAGCCGGCCGAGCGCATGGGTCTTTTCGGTGCGCTCGAAGAACTTCTCGTTCGACGTCTTGATCATGTCCCAGGCGCCGCCGTCGAAATAGATCGGGCCGGGCGAGACCGAATTGACGCGTATGCCTTTCTCGCCATGCGCCTGGCTCAACTGCTTTGCATAGGTGATGAGCGCCGCTTTCATCGCGTTATAGGCCTGCGGGACCATGAAGGTCTCTACCGCCGCAGTGGTCGAGATCATGGTGATGGCGCCGCCGCCCCGCTTTTCCATCAGCGGCAGGACCGCTTCGACGCCGCGCACCGTCCCAAGCACGTCAATCTCGAAATTCTTCCACCAATTCTTCTCGCTGTCGGCGCCGCCGCCCGCCGACACGTTTGGAATGAAGATGTCGACGCCGCCAAGGTCGTCGGCCATCGCCGCGATCCACTCTTCGTATTCTTCCTTGTTCTTGATGTTGCACGCCTTGCCGACGATGCGTCCGTCAGCGCGCAGGGACAGCTCCTTGACCGCCTTCTTCACGCTGTCCGGCGAGCGCGAGCAGATGGCGACATTGGCGCCTTCCTCCGCGAACAGCTCGGCGATTTTGCGGCCGATGCCTTGGGTCGCGCCTGTGATGAGGACGTTCTTGCCGATCAGTCCGAGGTCCATTCCTGCGCCTTTCAGGCGGCCTTCGCCGCCAAATTAAAGACAATCATGATTGTTTTTTTCTTGAGGTCAAGCGGCTCACCCCGCCGGTCGCGCCGTCAGCCCGTTATCGATCACCAACTCGGCCCCCGTGATGAATCGCGACTCGTCCGAGGCCAGAAACAGGACAAGGTTTGCGACATCCGAAGGGGCGCCGAGCGCCCCCGGCGGCAGCACGCCCGCGGGGATTTCCGCCGGTTTCTCGCCCGACCGGCCTTGCGCGAATTGAACCATCGGCGTTTCGATGGCGCCGGCATGGACGGAATTGCAGCGCACCGGATAGCCGGACGCCTGACAATGGACGGCGACCGATTTCGTCATCGCACGCACCGCGCCCTTGGCGGCGGAATAGGCGAAGAAGATCGGATAGCCGACATGCGACGCCGTCGACGACATGTTGATGATCGAAGCGGCCGCGCTTTTTTTCATCACCGGCAAGGCGTATTTGCAGCCGAGAAAAACGCCCTCCGACATCACTTTATTCGCAAGCCGGAACTGATCGAGCGTGCAATCCTCGGGCGACGACAAAATGACGACGCCGGCGTTGTTCACGAGGACATCAAGGCCCCCGAAGGTTTTCACGGTCTCGGCGATCACGCGCCGCCAGTCGTCTTCGCTCGCGACATCGTGCTGAAGAAAAATGGCCTCGCCGCCGACCGATTTCGCCGCCGCCCTGCCCTTGTCGGCGTTAAGGTCGGTCAGCACGACCTTCGCGCCTTCGCGCGCGAGCACTCTGGCGTCCTCCAGTCCGAGACCGGACGCGGCGCCCGTGACGAGCGCAACTTTTCCCTCGACTCGACCCATAAATCCTCCGGCAGCGGTGCGGACGCTGTTTTTCGCATTGCAGCAATCAGCGCGTGCAATTCCCCACGGATAGCGTAAAATAAAGTCAGACGTGAATGTTTTTTTTGAGGGCGGCGATCAATGGCTGAAAGGGATGTTATGGCGGGGTCGCGGCTCAAGTCGCAACGTGTTCCAGCGCCGCGATCGGCGAGTGAAATCGGCCGGCAGGCGCAGAAAAGCGCCTCCACGCGAAAGCTGATCGTCGAGGCCGCCCTGCAATGCCTCATCAAATACGGCTACTCGCAAACGACGACGCCGCGCATCGCTGAGGAAGCCGGCCTCTCGCGCGGCGCGATGATGCATCATTTTTCGAACCGGCTGACGGTCATTCAGGCTGCGATCGAGCACCTGCACGCCAAGCGCCTGCGCGCGTTCAAGCGCGCGGTCTCGTCGCTGCCGGAGAACAAGCCGCATCTCCATGACGCCCTCGAAGCCTATTGGCGCCATGTCACGCACCCGTTGTTCGTGGCGTTTCATGAACTCGCTGTCGCCGCACGAACCGACAAGGACCTCGAATGTATTCTGCGGCCGGCGCAAGATGCGTTCTACCGCGCATGGTATGACCTCGCCGTCGATCTTTTTCCCGAGTGGCAGAGCGACCGGGCGAGCTTCGATCTCGCGCTCAATCTCGTTCAAGTGACGCTTGAAGGCATGGCGCTCAGCCGGCTGTCGACGACGCCCAATCCGAAGGCCGAGGCGCGGCTTTTCGACTATCTTGAAGCGCGGCTCCTCGACCTGATGCCGGTCGCAATGAAAAACAACGGCCGCTACGTCCCATCGCGGGCTCGGACAGCGCCGCTCAGGAAGGCATGAGCGCCGCGTGACCGACATCGTTCTCCACCATTTCGACGCCTCGCCTTTCGCGGAGAAGACCCGGAAGATTTTCGGAATCAAGAAGATCGCGTGGCGGAGCGTCATCATTCCGATGGCGCCGCCGAAGCCTGATCTCCTTGCGCTGACAGGCGGTTACCGGAGGACGCCGGTGATGCAGATCGGCGCCGACATATACTGCGACACGCGGTTGATCGCCCGCGTCATCGACAGGCTTTGTCCCGAGCCGCCTTTGTTCGGCGCCGGTCCCGTCTCCGCGGCGGCGTCGCATTTTTGGAGCGGCGCGGAATTCTTCGCGCCGGGCGCCGCGCTCTCGCTCCATGAGAACCGCGACTACATTGCAAAAGACGTCGCCGATGACCGGCGCGCCTATTTCAATTTCCTGGATTTCGATCGCTTTGAAGAAGACGCGCCGCACTTCCGAAGTCAGCTCCGGGCGTTCGCGCGGCTAATCGAGCGGTCCCTCGACGACCGTCCGTTCCTTGACGGCGATACGCCGGGCGCGCGCGACATTGACGCGTATTTCAACATCTGGATGGCGCGCGGCAACATCGGCTCGTCGCCGCGCCTCTTTGCGGATAAACACGCCCTTCTCGCCTGGCGGGGCCGCATGGACGCGTTCGGCGAGGGCGTCCGCACCGAGATAAGCGCCGAAACGGCGATCGACATCGCGCGCCAGAGCGCGGCCGCGCCTGTCGGGCCGTCCGTTCCCGATGAGAGCGGCGCCGCGCCGGGGGACGCGGTAAGCGTCGCCGCCGCCGATTACGGCAAGGACCCGGTCGAGGGCGTTCTCGACTTCGTCGATGACGATGAAATCGTCATTTCGCGCAAAGACCTGCGCGCGGGCCATGTCCGCGTCCATTTCCCGCGCATCGGCTTTGTCCTGCGTCGTCTCGCCAACTGAAAAGAAACAAACGTGATTGTTTGTTTTTTGGCGGCGGCGTGCTAGCTTTCCAGCGTCAAATTCAACGCAAGGGAGGCCGGAATGGCGGAAGGGTTCAGAGCGGCGTGGCCGATGGATCTCGGCGCGCCGAAATCATCGCTGGAAGCCAAGCAACCGCGCCCGGCCGATATCGGCCTCGATGTGCCCGATCCCAGCCGGTATTATTCGCCTGAGTTCATGGCGCTCGAATGGAAGCATGTCTGGCCGCGCGTTTGGCTGCTGGCCGGCGTGACGCCCGACATCAAGGAGCCGGGCGATTTCACGGTGTTCACGCACGGACACGAGGAATTCATCGTCGTTCGTCAGGACGACGGGACGATTAAAGCGTTCTACAATGTCTGTCCGCATCGCGGGAACCGCGTGTGCCTTGTCGAGCAAGGCAGCGTCGGTTCGTTTTCCTGTCCCTTCCACGCGTGGAAATTCGGTTGCGACGGACAGTTATTGTCGATCACCGAAGAGGCGACTTTCGATCCAAAGCTCATCAGGCATCGCCCGGGCCTCACCGAGGTCCGTTGCGATGTCGTCGGCGGCCTCATCTTCATCAACATGGACGGCATGGCGCCGCCGTTGCGCGAGTGGATCGGACTGCCGGAGGGCTACATCGAGAATTATGAAATCGAGAAAATGAATGTCGTCCGGCATGTGCGGAGCGAATGGCTTGCGAACTGGAAGACCGGCGTCGACGCCTTTTATGAGACCTATCACCTGCCCCACATTCATCCGCAAACGCAAGGCGTGATGGAGGATTACAGCCAGATTGACCTCTATCCGAACGGCTTTTCACGCATGATCGTGCCGATCGGCGTGAAATCCCATCGCGTGTCGGATCGCGCAAAAATCGATCCCTATCAGCAGTTCATGTTGGCGGAAGCCGGGATTGATCCTGCGACGTTCGAGGGCTCGGCGGAGGACGTGCGCGTCGCCATCCAGAAAGCCAAGCGCGCGCGCGGCAAGCGGTTCGGCCTCGATTATTACGACAATCTGACCGACGGTCAGCTGACAGACAGCTGGGCGACCGGATTCTTCCCGAACGTGCAGATCGGCATGCACCCGGAAGGCGTCTTCATTATGCGCTTCCAGCCGCATCCGACCGACCCGGAACGCTTCTACTACGACAACATGACGATGTTCCGCTATGTCGACGACCCCGGTTACACCGTACCCGGATGGATGGGCCTGCCGAAAGACATCGATGTGACGGGCGAGGTGCGGCCCGAAATCGAACACATCCCGGCGAATGTGAAACCCGATCTCGGCGAAGTGCTCGATCAGGATGTCGAACTCGTCGCGGCGGTCCAGCGCGGGGTCAAGTCGCGCGGCTTTCGAGGGCCCCTGTGGTCGGAACAGGAAGACCGCCTGCGCCATTTCCACCGCGAACTCGACCGATTAATTGGACGCGGGCGGAACGAGACGGCGCCGGCTGATCAGCGATAGGGGCGCACGAAGGAGCTGGAATTTGATCCAGGTCAATCGGCTTTTCCGGCTTACCGGTTGAATGGCGGCCATGGGAAACTCCGGAACGAAGGCGGCGAGCGCCGCCGGCCTGACTGTCGATGCGCCATGGCGCTGGCTCGGGGCGGGTCTTCGCGACCTGATGCGCGCCCCGCATCTGAGCCTCGGCTACGGCGCGCTCGTCATCGGCGGGGGCGTCGCCATCACATGGGGGCTCTGGCGGACCGGTTACGCCTCCCTCATCCCGGTCGCCTTCGGCATGTTCGCGATCTTCGGACCGCTGCTGGCGGTCGGAACCTATGAAATGAGCCGCCGCATCGAGGCGGGCGAGACGCCGCGGCTGTTTCCGGTTCGGTTTGCGGGACCGCGCTCGCCATTGCAGCTCGCCTATATCGGCTTTTTCCTGATGTTCGCCGCGCTCGTCTGGGCGCGCATCGCCATGCTTCTCTACGCGCTCTTCACCAACGGCAATTACATGCCGCTTAGCGAGTTCACGGCGTTTGCGCTGACGACGACGCCGGGCCTCGCGATGCTGGCGGTCGGCACGATCGCCGGCGGATTGATCGCCTTTGCGATTTATCTTCTGACCGTCGTCTCGATCCCCATGTTGATGAACGAGCGGACGGACGCCTTCACCGCGGTCGCAACGGGCCTCCGGGCCTGGAACAGGAGCCCCGGGGCGATGTTGCTCTGGGCGTGGCTGATCGCGGTCATCACTGCAGCGGGGGTCGCCACGATGTTTATCGGACTTGCGGTCGCCTTTCCCCTGCTCGGCCATGCGAGCTGGCACGCCTACCGCGACATCCGTTCGCTCTGAGGGCTTTCGTCCGCCTCAAGATCATCATCGAGGAGAATGCGCGCGGCGGCGCCTTCCGGGTCTTCGAACTGCCCGGATTTCAACGCCCACAGGAAAGCGGCGAGCCCGACGCCGCCGAGAATAAGCGCGATCGGAATAAGATAAAGAAGACCGCTCATCGCTTCGCCCCGCGTTTGCCGGACAGCCGCAGCGCATTGAGGATCACGACGACCGATGATCCGGACATCGCCGCCGCGGCGATCAGCGGCGTAACGAGCCCGAAAACGGCGATCGGGATTGCGATGAAATTGTAAAGCGCGGCGAAGGCGAAATTCTCGATCAGGCGCGCGCGCGCCTTTCGCGACATCTTGACGGCTTCGACGACGCCGTCGAGGCGGTCGCCGAGATAGACGAAATCCGCCGCCGACTGGCTCGCCGCCGCTGCGGTTCCGGGCGCAAGCGAAACATGCGCCGCCGCGAGCGACGGCGCATCGTTGAGGCCGTCGCCGACCATGGCGGGCTTTGCGCCCGCCGCGACAAGCTCGGCGATCCGCGCAGCCTTCTCCCTCGGACCGACTTCCGCGCGCCAGCGCGTAATGCCGAGCGCGCGCGCCATCGCCGCTGCGACAGGCGTGCGGTCGCCGGAAAGCAGCTCCGGTTCGAGACCCATTTCACTCAAGGTGCGGATGACTGCTGCGGCGTCCGCGCGCGGCGTATCCTCGAAGCTGAAGCGCACGGGCGCGTCATCGCCGATCGCCAGCCAGGCGGACATGCCGGGCGCTTGCGACCCCGGCGCGCTCACGCCCGCCCATTCGGGCGAGCCGAAGCGCGCCCGCTGGCCGCGCCATGTTCCTTCAACGCCGAGCCCGGCGAACTCGGCGGCGTCCGCTGCCGCCTCGCCCGGCCCCGCCGCTTCGACGACGGCGCGCGACAGAGGATGGCGGCTGACGCGCGCGAGCGCCGCGGCGGCGGCGAGCGCCTCCGCCGGTATTTCATCGCGGTTCGTCAGCATCGGCCGGCCTAGCGTCAGCGTGCCGGTCTTGTCGAAGATGATCGACTGCGCTTCCGCCAGCCTTTCGAGCGCGTCGCCTGACTTCATCAAGACGCCGCGCTTGAAGAGCCGGCCGGCGGCGACGATCTGCACCGCTGGCGCCGCAAGCCCCAACGCACAGGGGCAGGTGATGATGAGAACGGCGATGGCGTTCAGCGCGGCGACGCGCAGCCCTGCATCGGCCAGAAAAAGCCAGCCCGCAAAGGTGGCGACCGCCAGCGAGTGAACGACCGGAACGTAAAGTCCTGCGGCGCGATCGGCGAGGCGGCGATAGCGCCCGCGCACTTCCTCGCTCGCCTCCATCAGCCGCGCAAGCTCGGCGATCAACGACGTATCAAGCGTCTTGGTCGCAACCATCACAAGCGTGCTGGAGAGATTGACGACGCCGGCGCTGAGCGCGTCGCCTTGCGCGCATTTCACCGGCGCGCTTTCGCCGGTGACGAGCGCGAGGTCGGCGTAAGAAACGCCCTCGGCCACGACGCCGTCGACCGGAACCCGGTCTCCCGGCGCCAGCAGCAGGCGGTCGCCGACCCTGATCTCCCGCGCCGGCACGCTGACTGCGCCGCCGTCGGCGTCAAGCCGCCGCGCCGTCGCCGCCTGCAGCGCCAGCACGTCCCGCGCCGCCTCACGCGCACGCCAGCGCAACCGATGATCAAGGTAACGCCCGATCAGCAGGAAGAAGAGCAGCATGACCGCGGCGTCAAAATAGGCGTGCGGGCCGCCCGCAAAGAATTCATGAATGCTGAGCGTAAGGGCGAGAATGACCGCGAGCGAAATCGGCACGTCCATATTGGCGCGCCCACGCTTCAGCGCCGCGAGCGCCGAGCGGAAGAAAGGGCGCCCGGCGTAGAGCGCGGAAGGAACAGCGATGACGGCGGACGCCCAATGCATCAGCCGCACCGTCGCCTCGCCCATCTCCGTCCCGCCCGACCACACGGAAATGGAAAGCAACATGACGTTGGCCGTCGCGAAACCGGCGACGCCGAGCGCGCGCAAGAGGCTTCGTCCTTCGGCGTCGTGATCAGCCTCGATCAGTTGGGGATCAAACGGCGCGGCGCGATAACCGAGCGCGCGGATCGCTTTCATGACATCGGCGGCCGAGACCGCGCCGTCGCGCCACGCGAGGGACAGGCGCCCGGTAGACAGGTTGAGCCGCGCGCTTTCCATGCCGCCAAGGCCCATCATCGCCTTTTCGATCTTGGCGATGCAGCCGGCGCATTTGGCGCCGAAAATCGCGAGATCCAGCGATGCGGTTCCCTTCGCGCGCCGAACGAAGGGCGCGGCGTCGATGTCGCCTGAATTTTCGCTTGGGGCCGCCGGTTCAAGGCCGCTTGGGCATGCGATGGTCGCGCTGGCGCTCATGGCAGCATCACCCTGTTCGTGAACTGGAATTGTTCGTCAGCGGAGGATCGCGCCGTCACCGTCAAGTCCCAGGCGCCGCTCTCCGCGGCGAAGGCGGCTGAATACCGTCCAGCCCCGGCGGGCGCGAAGGCGACTTCCTGCGCGCCCACGTCCGACGCCGGCCTGGCCAGCGTTCCGGCAAGGTCAAGACCGTCGAGCGTCGATCCGCTCGCGTCCCAGAAGGAAACGACGAGCGTGACGGAACCGCGGTCGCGCACGACGCTGTCGATGGCGGCGCGCCAGCCGAGCGCGTCCTGCGCGGCGCGCGCCTCGAGGATGTCATTGAAGAGAAGTCCCTGCCGATAGGATTTCTTCTCCTTCTCGCCCGGATAGGTCTTCACCGCGAAATAGAGGAATGACGCATTGGCGATCAAGATCAGCGCGAAGAAGCCGAGCAAGGCCGCCAGAACGTGACCGCCGGTCAACGGCCGCCGTTTGCTCATGGCTTGCGCTCCGTCATGAATACCGTGCGCGCCGAAGTCTTTTCGCCGGCGCTGTCCTCAACCGTGACCGTCAACGGCGTGTCGGCCGCTGCTGCGTCTCCCGGCGCCGCCGTTACGAAAATCCGGACTGCGCGAACGTCGTCGCCGGCGACCGTAAGCCTCAACACACCGTTTTCGACGTCAGCGCCCACCGCCGACAGCGTCAGGTCCGCCTCGCTCTCAAGCCCTATCAGAAATTCGCGCGCGTCGCTCGCCTTGTTGACGATCTTCAGCGTGTAGGCGTTGCGGACCGAACCGTCGGACAGACGGACGAAAGGCGGCGCGCGATCCTTGAGCACGTTGATGCTCATCGTCTCGCGCGCGGCGAAGCCGGCCAGCATGATCGCGCCGACGATCGCGAAAACGGCCGCGTAAAGGACCGTGCGCGCCCGCAGGAGCCGGAATCGCGGCTTTTCACCGAGGCGACGACGGATCATGTTTCTGTCGGTGTCGTAAGCGATGAGGCCCTGCGGGCGACCGACCTTCGCCATCACCTCGTCGCAGGCGTCGATGCACAGCGCGCAGTTGATGCATTCGAGCTGGGCGCCGTCGCGAATGTCGATGCCCATGGGACACGCGGCGACGCAGGCCTTGCAGTCGACGCAGTCGCCGCGCCCCTGCCAGCTATCACCCTTTTTGTGCGGTCCGCGCGGCTCGCCGCGGTCGGCGCGATAGGTGACCTGCAGGGATTCCTCATCCGTCAGCGCCGCCTGAATCCGCGGCCACGGGCACATATAGGTGCAGACCTGCTCGCGCATCGATCCGGCGAGCATATAGGTGGTGAAGGTCAGGATCCCCGCGAAAAAATACGCGGAAAGCGGCGCCTCGCCTTTGAAGAACTGAGCCGCGACCGTCGGCGCATCGTGGAAATAGAGAATCCACGCGCCGCCTGTCGCCGCCGCGATGAAGAGCCAGATCGCGTGTTTCGCCGACTTTCGCAGAACTTTTTCGGTGGTCCATGGCGCCTTGGCGAGCTTGATGCGCGCGTTGCGGTCGCCTTCGATCAGCCGTTCAGCAGCGATGAAGAGGTCGGTCCAGACCGTCTGCGGGCATGCGTAACCGCACCACACCCGCCCAAACAGCGCCGTCGCCAGAAAGAGGGCGAGCGCCGCGAGAATGAGAAGTCCGGTGACGTAGTAAAGCTCGCTCGGCCAGATCTCGATGAAGAAGAAATAGAATCGGCCGCCGCCGAAATCGACGAGCACGGCCTGATCGGGCTCGGCGGGCCCGCGCGGCCAGCGGATCCACGGCAACAGGTAGTAGACGCCGAGCGTCACCGCGAGCAGGACCCATTTCAGCGCGCGAAAGCGGCCGTGAACAAGCTTTGGATAGATGGGCTCGCGCTTCTTGTAGAGCGCGCGCGCCGCCGCGCTGTTGACCGCGACGGCGTCGATCATGGCGACGCCCGACGCGGCTTCAGCGGGTTTCAGCGCCTTCGCGGCGAGTTTGAGATCAAGTTCTGTCACCGGCCGCAATCATGATTTACTCGCCGCCGCCGAGGGCGTGAACATAGACGGCGAGCGCGGTGATCTGCTCTTCGGAGAGCCGCTCCTCCCAAGCCGGCATCACGCCGCCGCGGCCGTGACGCAGCGTCACGGCGAGGTCCGCGCGTTCGCCGCCGTAAAGCCAGATCGCATCAGTGAGGTTTGGGGCGCCGAGCTCCTGATTCCCCTTCCCTTCCGCGCCGTGGCAGCTCGCGCATTGCTCCGCGAAGAGCGGCGCAGCGCGCGCAACGGCGGCGGCGTCGGCAGGGCGCCCTGACATGCTGTAGATGTAATCGACGAGATCGCTGATCTGGGCGCTTGAGAACACGCCGAGGTCGCCATAGGCCTGCATGACGTTGAGGCGCGTCTCCGGATGGCCCGAGCGGATGCCGACCTGCAAGGTGCGGCGAATGTCGCTGAGCGATCCGCCCCAGATCCAATCATCATCGACGAGCGCCGGATAGCCCTTGACGCCCTGGCCGCCTGCGCCGTGGCAGGTCGCGCAATTGTCGCCGAAGAGCGACGCGCCGGCGTTGAGCGCAAACTCAAGGAGCTGGGGATCGCGCTCGACCGCTTCGATCGATTCAACCTTAAGCAGCTGCGCCATTCGTTCCTGACGATCAGCCTGCAACGCCGACAGCGCGGCAGCGACGTTCCTGCGCTCCGAATGCTCGCGCGTGCCGGCGAAATAGCCGGTGAGGCCCGGCCAGGACGGCATCAGCACCCAATAGACGACGGACCAGACGACGCTCACCCAGAAAATGATGAGCCACCAGCGCGGCAGCGGATTGTTGAGCTCGCGCACGCCGTCCCAAACATGGCCTGTCGTCTCGACGCCGGAAACCTCGTCGACCTCGCGTTCCGCCATGGTCTCAATCCTCTTCCCTGAACGGAATATTCTTCGCCTCGTCGAACCGCGCCTTGTTGCGGGGGCTGAGCGCGTAAGCGAGCACCATGAGGAAAGCGAGGACGAAGATCACAAGACCCCAGGTCTGCGCAAAGCGTGCGAGCGTTTCGTACATGGCCTCACCTGTAGTTTTCTTCGGCGCTGTAGGTCGAGAAATCGACCATCACGCCGAGAATCTGGAGATAGGCGATGAGCGCATCCATTTCGGAAATGACAGCCGGATCGCCGTCAAAGTCGCGAACTTGCGCCTTCGGGTAGCGGGCGACGAAGTCGTCGTAGATTTCCGAGAATGGATCGACCTGCGCCTTGAGGTCGGCTTCCGCGTTGGCGATCATCTCGTCCGTATAGGGAACGCCGACGGCGCGGTTCGCCGACAGCCACTGCGCCGCCTGCCTGTAATCAAGCGGGCGGTCATTAAGGAACGCGTAAGGCGGCATCACCGATTCCGGCACGACGCTGCGCGGATCGATGAGATGCTGCTGGTGCCAGGCGTCTGAGTATTTGCCGCCGACGCGCGCGAGGTCGGGTCCTGACCGCTTCGATCCCCACTGGAACGGGTGATCGTACATGCTCTCGGCGGCGAGGCTGTAATGGCCATAGCGTTCGACTTCGTCGCGCAAGGGCCGCACCATCTGCGAATGGCAGACATAACAGCCCTCGCGGACGTAGATATTCCGGCCCGCAAGCTCGAGCGGCGAATAGGGCCTGACACCCTCAACCTTCTCGATCGTCGATTCGAGATAAAAGAGCGGCGCAATCTCGACGACGCCGCCGATCGCGACGGTGACGAGAATCGCGATGGTGAGGACAAGCCCGCGCTTCTCAAGAAATTCGTGTCTGTTGAGCATGGTTCCTCTCCGTCACTCGGCGGGAACTGCGGCGAGGCGCGCGTCGCGCGCATATTCGCGCTCGCGGACGTCGCCGCGCGCCGTGCGCCAGAGATTGTAGGCCATCAGCAAGGCGCCGATCAGGAAGAGAACGCCGCCGAGCGTCCGGATGACGTAATAGGGGTGCATCGCCGCGACGGTTTCGACGAACGAATATTCCAGGAACCCGAACTCGTTGTAGGCGCGCCACATCAGCCCCTGCATGATGCCGGAGACCCACATCGACGTGATGTAAAGCAGGATGCCGAGCGTCGAGATCCAGAAGTGCCATTCGACGAGCGCGCGCGAATAGAGCTTCTCACGGTTCCACAACCAGGGAACGAGGCAGTAAAGCGCGCCGAAGGACACATATCCGACCCAGCCGAGCGCGCCGGAATGAACATGGCCGATCGTCCAGTCGGTGTAATGCGAGAGCGAATTCACCGCGCGAATCGACATCAGCGGCCCTTCGAAGGTCGACATGCCGTAGAAGGCGACGGAAACGACCAGCATCCGGAGCACGGGATCGGTCCGCAGCTTGTCCCAGGCGCCCGAAAGCGTCATCAGCCCGTTGATCATCCCGCCCCAGGACGGCATCCACAGCATGATCGAAAAGGTCATGCCGAGCGTCTGCGCCCATTCGGGAAGCGCCGTGTAATGAAGATGGTGCGGGCCCGCCCAGATGTAGATGAAGATCAGCGACCAGAAATGAACGATCGACAGGCGGTAGGAATAAACCGGCCGCTCGGCGCGCTTCGGAATGAAATAGTACATGATGGCGAGGAAGCCGGCGGTCAGAAAGAAACCGACCGCGTTATGGCCGTACCACCACTGCGTCAGCGCATCCTGCACGCCGGCGAACAGGCTGTAGCTGCGCGTGCTCGTCAGCGACACCGGCATCGCGAGATTGTTGACGATATGGAGCATCGCAATCGTCACGATGAAGGCGAGGTAGAACCAGTTCGCGACGTAGATGTGCGGCTCTTTCCGCTTCAAGAGCGTGCCGAGGAAGACGAGCAGGTAGACGACCCAGACGATCGTGAGCCAAAGGTCGGCGTACCATTCGGGCTCGGCGTATTCCCTCGACTGCGTGACGCCCATCAGATAGCCGGTCGCGGCGATCACGATGAAGAGGTTGTAGCCGAGAAACACGAACCACGGGGCGAGGCCGCCCCAAAGGCGCGCCCGGCATGTCCGCTGCACGACATAGAATGACGTGGCGATGAGGACGTTTCCGCCGAAGGCGAAAATGACCGCTGAGGTATGCAGCGGCCGAAGCCTGCCGAAACTCGTCCACGGCAAGTCGGGAAAATAAAAAAGGTTCGGGAATGCGAGCTGCGCCGCAATGATGACCCCGACGAGAAAACCGGCGACGCCCCAGAAAACGGATGCGAAAACGCCCGCCTTGACGACGCCCATCTCGTAGCGGCCTTCATCGGCGAGCCGGCCCGACGTCACATGGCTGACGAGCGCGAAAGCGCCGAGGACGCTCGCGAGGAAAAACATCGTCGCATGCGCGCCCATCAGGGGGTCGATGGTGCGCGCCGCCGTAAAGACCGACCACAAGGCCATGGCGGCGAGCGCGACGGCGATCAGCTGCACGTCTGCGCCTGCGTTCTTGTTCGCAGCCGGCGTCATCTTGTTCGCCATCAGTGCGCCCCTGTCCCTTCGATCGGCGGAAAGCCTTTTTGCAAATCGGCCGCAGGCCCGTTTGACCTGGATCAAGCCCCGAAAAATCAGGGCGTTAATGTCGATTTGTCGCAGAGTTGGGAATCGAAATCACGTGGTGCGCCGGCGCACGCTCAAGCTGCTGATTTATGCCGCGCCTGCGGCGGTGCTGGCCGTCGGCCCCTTTGCGCACATCGCCGGCGGCGGGCCCGTACGCGCGGCGTTATGCGCCGAAGGCGGGCGCCGATGGGTCGAGATCGATTTTGGGGGTGATTCGCCCGACGATGAGAGGCGGACGGCCCCCTGCCACGCGGCATTCCTCCCGGACCGTAAATCTGTGAAGCCGCGCGGACTCCGCTAGCCCGCGAGCGTGACGCGGTGGCGCGCGAGATCGCGGATCGCGCCCTTTTTCTTCAACACCGCGAGCGTGCGGCTCAGCGTTTCAAGACGCAATCCGAGATAATCCGCGATATCCTGGCGCGGCATCGGCAAAGGCGTCTCGGTCGCATCCCCGCCGCTATCGCTGCCGATCGATTTGGCGACAAGGTGCAGGAAACTTTCAACGCGCTCTTCGGCCGTCTTCTTGCCGAGGAGCACAATGTGATCTTGCGCTTTGTGGTATTCCGTCTGGCCGCGCGCGATCAGGCGATCCTTGACGCCCGGGCAATCGACGGCGATCGCGTCGAGAAACTTGTGCGGAAAATGACAGACATAGCTGTCTTCGAGCGCTTCTGCCGTGTAGGCGCTCGCCGCCGTCGCGCGGACGCCCATGAAGTCGCCCGGAAACAGGAACCCGGTCACCTGACGGCGGCCGTCTTCCAGATGTTTTGTCAGGCGAAAACTTCCCTGCACGACGATATAGAGGCTGTCATTGGGGCTCCCCTCCTCCATCAGCGCGCGGCCCTTCGCCACCGTCCGGCGCGCCATGGTCTTTTCAACGTGCGCGAGTTCGCGGGGGCCGAGATCGGCGCAGATCGAACGCTCGCGCACGGCGCAAAGGTCGCAAGCCGCCGGCCGGCTGGAGGCTGCGCAGGGACCGGCGTTCTGATCAGTCGAACCCATGGAGGGATGACTAGCATATTGCGGGGCGGCGTTAAGCCCTTGACCACGCCGGGGGCTGCGGCGTCTGCGCGCGAAGGAGGTGCGGTCGACTGCTAGACCGCGAGCGACAGGCCGCCCGTCGGCCCCGCATAGGGATCAAGGGCCGCCGCCACGGCGCGGGCGAGCAGAAAAGCCTCATCGGCGACCTCGATCCGGTCGCCCCGCCAGGCGATGACGCCGTCGGCTTCAAAACGGTCGAGCGCGGCGCAGATCCGCAACGCTTCCGCCGGCGGCGCCGCCCGAAGGACATCGCCGACATCCGCCGACATGCCGCACAGGAGCGCGCCGATCGCGGAGGCGACCACATCTTCCCGGCGCGTGCGTTGCAGACCCCGTACCACCGGAGAGTCGCCCCGGCGGACGCGGTTGATATAGGCGCCGACATTCTTTTCGTTCTGCGCGTAAAGCCCGTCGATAAAGCTGATGGCCGAGGCGCCGACGCCGAGAATCGTGTGCGAGGGATCGTCCGCGAACCCTTGGAAATTGCGCTTGAGGCGGCCCGACGTCGCGGCCCGCGCAAGCGCGTTCGCGGGCTTTGCATAATGATCGAAGCCGACGCGCCGGAAACCGGCCGCGCTAAGGCGCTTGTCCGAAAGCTCGGCCATTTCGGCGCGAATCGCAGACGATGGAAGGTCGCTCTCCTCAATCATCCGCTGGCGCGGGAAGGCGGAGGGGAGATGGGCGTAGCCGAACACCGAAATCCGATCCGGAGCGAGCGCCGTGACCTTGTCGAGCGTATCGGCGAATGTCTCGAGCGTCTGGCGCGGCAGGCCGTAAAGAATGTCGAATGACAGGTCGTCAACGCCGGCGGCGCGGATTTCACTGACGCAGGATTCGACGAGATCATACCCTTGCAAGCGGTTGATCGCCGCCTGCACCTCGGGGTCGAAATCCTGCACGCCGAGGCTGAAGCGGTTAAAGCCCAACGCTGCGAACTGACCGATGTCCTCCTGGCGCAGGATTCTGGGATCGAGTTCGATCGCGAGATGCGCGCTGTCGGTGAGGCCGAGTTGGGCTTCGATCGCGCTCAAAATCCGCGCCACATCCTCGGTCTTGAGATAGTTCGGCGTGCCGCCGCCGAAATGGACGCTCGCCGGCCGTCCGCGTCCGTCAAGAGCGGCCGCGTGCATCGCAATCTCAGCGATGATCGCATCGACGTAATCGAGCGCGCGGCTGTAATAATTCTCAACTTTCATCGCGCAGCCGCAGTACCAGCAGAGCTGACGGCAGAACGGCACATGCACATAGAGCGAGATCGGCGCGTAAAGTTCGACCTCGCGGCATTTCGCGGCGAGATCGGCGCCAGTCACGGAGGCGTCGAAATGGAGCGCTGACGGGTAGCTCGTGTAACGCGCTGTCCGGGCGTCAAGATATTTCCGCCATTCTTCCTTCATGCGCGAAAAACTATCGGCCGGGGGCGCGGGACCGATGATCTAGATCAAGTTCAATTCGTAACGCGTCGGCTTTTTTTCGGCGAAGGCGGCGCAGGAAGCCCTCGGCTTGACCTCGATCAAATGCGCGAGGCGTGCGGCCGCCCATATCGCGCCCGTTCGCTGACACCAATCAGGGGAAAACCATGTTGAAGAACACGATCGCCCTCGTCGCCTTCATCGCCGGCCTCGCCGGCGTCGCCGCCGCTGAACAGGGCGACTGGCTCGTCCGCCTCCGCGGCGTCATCGTCGCGCCGACCGAAAAAACGTCTGACGTGCTGCCGGGATTCCCGGGCGGCCAGGTCGGCGTCGAAAACGCGTTCGTCCCGGAGCTCGATTTCACCTATTTCTTCACGCGCAACATCGCCGCCGAGCTCATCCTGGCGACGAGCCCGCATGATCTTGTCGGCGAGGGAACGCTCGCCGGTCTCGGCGAGGTCGCCGACGTCATGGTGCTGCCCCCGACATTAACCTTGCAATATCACTTTAATCCCGGCGGCAAGCTGCGGCCCTATGCCGGCGTCGGCGTCAACTGGTCGATCTTTTACAGCGAAGACGCTTCTTCCGCGCTCGTCGGCGCCCTCGGGCCCACATCCGTCAATGTCGACGACAGCGTCGGCTTCGCCTACCAGGTCGGCTTCGACCTCGCGCTCAGCGAGCGCTGGTTCCTCAACGCCGACGTCAAATACATCCAGATTGACACCACAGCGACGTTGAACACCGGGGGAGCCATCAACACCGTCGATGTCGATCTCGACCCGATCGTCGCCGGAATCGGCGTCGGCTTCAGGTTTTGATCGATCAGATTTCCGACTCAGCGTGCGGCGGCGGACGCGGCGCGATCCTCTTCGACGACGCGCCAGCCGCCGCCGAGCGCGCTGTAGACGGCGACATAGTTCCGTAGCACGCGCGTATCGCTCTCGGCGAGCGCGCTCTCCGCTTCGAGAAGCCGGCGGTCGGCGTCGAGCACCGCGAGAAAATCGTCGAGACCGGCGCGGTAGCGCGCCTCCGCGAGCGCTGCGGCGTCGGCGCTTTCCACAACCGATGATTTGAGCCGCGCATTTCGTTCGCGCTCGCGCGCGAGATCCGTGAAGGCGTTCGCCGTTTCTTCAAGAGCGTTGAGCGCCGTCTGCTCGTAGCGCGCAAGCGCGGCGTCAGCGCGCGCTTCGGATTGGCGGATGCGCGCACGCACGCGGCCGAGATCGAAGGCTGCCCATTCGATCGTGGGGCCGAAGCCGTAATCGACCGAAGGCGCCGATCCGAAGGACCACAGCGTGGTTGAACTCGCCCCGAAGGCCCCGACAAAGCGCACGCGAGGAAAGAGGTCGGCGGTCGCAACGCCGATCGCCGCCGTCGCCGCGGCGAGATCGCGCTCGGCGCGCATGATGTCCGGACGCTGACGCAAGATAAGCGAAGGATCGCCGGCCGGCGCGGCGTCCGGTATCTGCGGAAGGGCGGCGGGCGCGCGCAGCGCCGTTTCGAGACCGTCGGGCGACCGTCCCGTCAGCACGGCGAGGCGCCGCTTTTCCCGCGCGATCGCGGCCTCAAGCGGCGCGATCGTCGCCGCCGTCGCTTCCGCCTGCGCACGCGCACGTGCAGCATCGAGGCTGGAGGCGCGGCCGGCCTTTTCAAGACTCTCGGTCAGCGCGCGGGTTTCGGCCTGCTTCTGCGCGTTCTTGACAGCAATATCGCGCTGACGCTCGGCCCCGCGAAGGCTCGCATAGGCCGCAGCGACATCGGCGGTGACCAGTACGGCGGCGCTGCGGCGGTCGGCCTCGGCGCCTTCGTAAGTAGCCTTGGCGGCCTCAACGGACCGACGAACGCCGCCCCAGAAATCAAGCTCCCAGCCGGCGGCAAGACCGGCGTCAAAAAGATCCGTATCCGGAAAAGGCTCGCCCGCCGGTATGCCGGGGATGGTTGCGCCAAGACCGTCCGCCGATACACGCTGGCGCCGGTACTGCGCGTCCGTGCGCACCGTGGGCGCTAGATCGAACCGCGAAAGCCCGTAATCGGCGCGTGCAGCGCGGACATTCGCTTCGGCCGCGCGCAGGTCGCGATTGGCGACGAGCGCATCGGCGACGAGCCCGTCGAGCACGGGATCATTGAGCGTGCGCCACCAGTCCGCCGGCGCCGCGGCGGCGCCAGTATCGTCAAAGGCGGCGGGCGTCAGCGTCGACAAGTCGGCGCCGGTATAGTCCGGGCCGACGGCGCAGGCGCCGAGAAAGAGCGCGCTGACAAAGAGTGAAGGCGTTCTCATGAGGCGGCCCGCGCAACGGCAGGCCCGCGCCCATCGTCGATGAAAACATCGAGCCGCTGACCGACGATCGCCTTAACGTCAGGTTCCAGCGCGTACACGACTTCGATGACGCGGGCGTCGACGCGCTCGGAACCGCCGGCAAGCGCGCGTTTGGGCGACGCCTGCGGCTCGATACGAACGAACGATAACGCGAAGCGCTGTTCATTCAAGCCGCGCGGCACGGCGACCGCCGCGCTGCCCTCCGAGAAGCGGCCGATGTCGCTTTCGTCGATCTCGACACGGACGTGCAAGCGTTCCGTCGCGCCGATCGTCATCAGGGGGACGGCGAGCGGACCGGCGGCCGCAAACTCGCCGGGGCGCGCATCGACCGAGAGAATTTCGCCGGCGATCGGCGCCGTCACCGTCTGGCGCGCGATATCGGTGTCAATGGCGCCCGTGCGGGCCTTCGCCGTTTCGCGCGCAGCCTTCGCCTGCGCGAGCGCGGCCTCGGCGCGGGCGACTGCAAAGCGCATGCGATCGAGTTCGTCGATGCTGACAGCGCGCTTGTCGGAGACGCCCTCAAAGATGGCGAGCCGCTTTCGCTCGTCTTTCAGATTAACGGCGGCGACCGCTTCAGCGGCCGCCGCGGCGGCTTCGCTTGCGGAGGCTTCCGCGCGCGCGGCCTCAAGGGCGCGGCCATCGAGCTTAAAAAGCGGCGCGTCTTTTTCGACAAGATCGCCAGGCTTCACAAGAACCTCGCGGATGACGCCCGGAAGCTCTGTCGCGATTGCGATAACTTCGCTCTCAGGTTCAACAACGCCGACGCCGGCGACGGAAGCGGCAAAGGGCGTCGCCGGCGGGGCGATCACCGGATCGGCGCGGCCCTGCGCCGGACGGATGACGGATGAGACGGCGAATGCGAATAGCCCGGCGGCGGCGAGCGGCAATATCGCGGCGCCCGAAAACTTAATGCGCATGGGACTGCTCCGTTAGCGATTGCTGGCCTTGATGCTGGACGACGTCGCGGATGATGCGTCCGTCTTCCATGGAGACGATGCGGTCGGCGTAGTGGAAAATGCGGTTGTCATGGGTGACGACCAGCACCGCGCGGCTTTCGTCGCGGCTCGCCTCTCGCAGAAGGTCCATCACCTGACGCCCGCTTTCCGCATCGAGCGCCGCCGTCGGCTCGTCGCAAACGATGACGGCGGGCTTGTGGATGAGCGCGCGCGCGATCGCGACGCGCTGCTGCTGGCCGCCGGAAAGCTGGCGCGGCAGCTTGTCTGCATGCGGCCCCATGCCGAGGCCAGCAAGAACATCCTTTGCGCGCGCCGCCGCCTTGTCGAGCGGCATGCCGGCGGCGACGAGCGGGGTTGCGGCGTTTTCCGCAGCGGTGAGCGCTGGCAGCAGATTATACTGCTGGAAGATGAAGCCGATGCGGCTGCGCCGGAATTTCACCTTTTCGCCGTCGCGCATCGCCGTGATGCGGGCGTTCATCACATCGACATCGCCGCTTGTCGGTCGAAGCGTGCCGGAAACGATCGAGAGCAGCGTCGTCTTTCCGCAGCCCGAAGGTCCGACCAGCATGGTCAGCTTGCCGAACTCGATATCGAGATCGACGCCGTGGAGGACGCGCGTGCGCGTTCCGTTCGAACCGAACTCCATCTCGACGCCGCGGGCGGAAAGGGCGGGCTCCATCGTCAGCCCCTGAACACGATCGCCGGATCGACCCGGAAGACCTTGGTGAGGCTGCCGAGCGAGGCGAGAATGATGATCACGGCGACGACCGCGCCGACGCCGGCGAGCACTTCCGGGCGCAGGACAAACCCTTCCAGCGCGGGAACGTCTTTCGTGACCTTGAAAAACAGGGCGCATACGCCGATGCCGAGGCCGAAGCCGATGGCGCCGACGACCGCCGACTGCAGCAACACCATGGCGGCGATCTGCGCGTTCGTGGCGCCGATCGCCTTCAGGGCGCCGAACTGCTTCAGATTCTCAACGACGAAGAGGTAAAGCGTCTGCGCGGTGATCGCGACGCCGACGATGACGGCGAGCGCAATCGTAATGCCGAAATTGACCGGTATGCCCGTGCGCGTCAGATAATAATTGACGCTCCGCCACGCGAACTGAAGGCGCGTCAGCGCCTGATAGCCGGTCGCTTCCTCGATGCGGCGCGCGAGCGCTTCGCGATTTTCGCCGTCCGCCGCACGCACCAGCACGAAGCTCATCTTGTTGCGCGTCGGCGGCGTGATGCGCGTCGCCATCGAATAACGGGTATAAGCGATCGGAAAGGTGATGAACGGGGCCGAGGCGTCGGCGACGCCGCGCACCGCGACGCGATAGTCATTGATCTCCGCCTCGCGCCCGACCGCCGCAACCGGGTCGTCGCCCGGCCAGATGAACTCGGCGCCCTGCGGGTCGAAAACGATGGCGTCAGGTTCGCGCAGTGAGGAGAGATCGCCGGCGAGCCATTTGCGCGGCGCGCCGACAAGCGTCGCGTCATCGACGCCGATGAGGCTCACCTGATTGAGCTCGCCCGCGGGGGTCCTGAGGATCGCAAGCCCCTTGTAGAGCGGCGCGGCCCACTCAACGCCGGATACGCTCCGTACACGGCCGAGCGCCTCATCGGGGAGCGCCTCGACCTCGTCGACGTACCGCACGCGCGAATCCATCACCCAGATGTCCGCTTCGCGGATGTCGAGCACCTGGTTCGCCGTGCGGGTCATGAGGCCGATGAAGATCGACACCTGCTGGCTCATCAGGAGCGTCGCGAAGGCGATCCCGAACACGAGCGCGAAATACTTCGCCCGGTCGCCGACCAGCATCTTGAGCGCGATCTGAAGCATGCCGGGACCTTCTCCCTGCCCCGGGCGCTTGGCGGCGCCATGGGTTCCGGACTAG
>CAZOEB010000001.1:57969-87055 GCA_964578685.1 uncultured Caulobacterales bacterium | reverse complement strand
AGAAGAATGGATTCGGTTTGCATCCGGACTTTTTGCAAGTTAAAGTGAACTTTAGGTCAAGGGGGTCGGCATGTCGATGATGAGCCGTCATCCCGGGACGTCGCTCTTGCGACGAACCCGGGATCCATCTCCTGAACCATCAGCGCGCGCGGCGGTAAGGTCCGGGAGATGGACCCCGGGTTCGCGCCAAGGGGCGCGCCCCGGGGTGACGGCGTGAGAGCGAACGCCCTCATGATCCCCATCGCCGATTTCGCCCGCCGCGCCGGAGTCAAGGCAAGCGCGCTGCGCTATTATGAAGACGAAGGCCTTATCGTGTCCGCCCGCAGCACCGGCGGGCGGCGCCATTATCCGAAGGCGGAGCTTCGGCGCATCGCCTTCATCCGCGCGGCGCAAGCGGTCGGGCTAACGCTTGACGAGATCAGAACCGCCCTCGCCTCCCTCCCCGAGAAACGCACGCCGACGAAAGAGGACTGGGCGCGCCTCTCCCGCGGCTGGCGCCCGCTCCTCGACGCGCGCATCGCCGCGCTGACGCGCCTGCGCGACACGCTCGACAACTGCATCGGCTGCGGGTGCCTGTCGCTGAAGGCGTGCGCGCTTTATAATCCGGCGGATGGCGCCGCGAAACACGGCCCCGGCGCGCGATATTTGCTGGGCGACAGACCTATCGATCGTCAGCGCTGAAAATCGTAGAACGCGCCGATGCCGAGGAGCTTCGTCAGCGCGTCGAGGGCGCCGAGCGCTTCCTCCATGAAGGCGGGGTCGCGGAGATCGTCCGGCGTCAGACGATCGCGGTAGTGTTTCTTGACCCACGCTTCCAGCGCATCCAACCCCGCGTCATCGGGCATGAAGCGCGCGTTCGACGCCGAGAGTTCTTCGTCCGAAAGAACGACGCGGAGGCGGAGGCACGCGGGGCCGCCGCCATTACGCATCGACTCGCGCACATCCATGTAGAGCGCGCGGTTGATGGGGTTGTTCCGCGCCAGCGTCTCGTCGACGAAAGCTTTGACGCGGGCGTTCTCCTCGGACTCCTTCGGCAAGACCAGCGCCATTTCGCCGCCCGGGAGCGACAGAAGCTGCGAGTTGAAGAGGTAGGAGCCGATCGCATCGGCGAGCGAGACAGCTCCCGCCGGGGCCTCGACGATCTCAACGAACGGAGCCGCCTTGCTGATCGCAGCGATGGCGCCGTCGCGGTCCTCAAAGCTTTGCTCGTGGAGGAACAGCACCGTTCCGTTGGCGACGCCGACGACGTCGTTGTGAAAGGCCCCGGCGTCGAGCGCGGCCTTCGACTGCTGCAGGAAGACGGTCTTCGCCGGATCGAGCTTGTGATTCCTTGCGACCGCTTCGCTCGCGCGCCGTTTCTGGCGCGCGGGGAATTTGTCGCCGTCGAGGCCGTAGATGAAAAGATGCACGCCCTTTTCGCCATGCGAAGGGCTGAGGCGCCCGTGGTTCGCCGCGCCCTCATCCCCGAAATGCATGCCGCCCGGCAGCGGCGCGTGGTGAACGAAAAAGCGCTCATCGGCGAAGATGTGCTTCAGCACCCGCGCCGTCGTCGGCGCCTCGATCGAGCGGTGAAAATTCGCGGCGAGATTGGCGGGCGTGAAATGGACCTTGCCGTCCGCCGCGTCGGGCGACGGCGCAACCGTGCCGGCGTTCGCGGTCCACATGCAGGAAGCCGCATAGCAATTGGCGAGCAGTTCGGGATGCGCCGAGGCTTTCTCAATGATCTGCCGATCGGTTCCGGAAAACCCGAGCGCGCGCAACGTCTTGAGGTGCGGGCGATCCTGCGGCGGCAAGAAGCCCTGCACAAGGCCGAGCGCCTTGACCGCCCGCATTTTGGCGATGCCTTGCAGCGCCGCAGCGCGAGGAGACGACGCCGCGCCCTTGTTCTTCGCCGAAGCCAGATTGCCGAACGAGAGCCCCGCATAATTATGCGTCGGACCGATCAGGCCGTCGAAGTTGATTTCGCGGTGGGTCATCGAACGCCCACCTGTCCCGCCGGCATCGCCAGCAGCTTCTCCCCTTCCATGCTCGCCACCGGATAGGCGCAGTAATCCGCCGCGTAATAGGCGCTGGGGCGATGATTGCCGGAATGGCCGACGCCGCCGAAGGGCGCCGCTGATGAGGCGCCGGTCGTCTGGCGGTTCCAGTTGACGATGCCGGCGCGGGACAGCGCGAGAAACTTCTCCCATTTCCGCGCGTCGTCGGTGAGGACGCCGGCGGAAAGCCCGAACGCGGTCGCGTTGGCGCGGGCGATGGCGTCATCAAATGTTTTCACCCGATAGACGCCCAGCATCGGACCGAAATGTTCTTCATCGGGGATGGCGTCGGCACGGGTGAGATCGATGATGCCCGGCGACACGAAGGCGGAGCCCTCGTCCTGCACCGACAGGGTGCGGATGATCTCCCCGCCCTGGTCTGCGCGGATGTCGAAGGCGCGCTCGAGCGCCTCGGCGGCCTTCGGTGAGATGACCGGGCCCATGAAAGGCTGCGGCTCGTCGAAGGGGGCGCCGACGAGAAGGCGGTCGGTCAGTTTCGCCAGCGCCTCGACATAGCGGTCGCCGCGCTCGCCTTCAGGGAGGATAAGGCGGCGCGCGCAGGTGCAGCGCTGACCCGAAGTCAGGAACGCGGACTGCACGACCGTCCACGCCGCGGCGTCGACATCGTCCGTATCCCACCAGATCAGCGGATTGTTCCCGCCGAGTTCGAGCGCGGTGATGACGTCGAGCCGGTCGGCGAATTTCTTGTGAATGAAAAGGCCGGTCTTGTAGCCGCCGGTGAAGAGCACGCCGTCGATCCCGTCCGCATCGAGGAGCGCCTCGCCCGTCTCGCGCGCGCCATGGACGAGATTGACGACGCCTTTGGGCGCGCCCGCCTCCTCCATCGCCCTGACGATGAAACCCCCCGGTCCCGGCGCCATTTCCGACGGCTTGAAGACGACGGTGTTCCCGGCGAGCAGCGCCGGCACGATATGCCCGTTGGGCAGATGCGCCGGGAAATTGAACGGGCCCAGGACCGCCATCACGCCATGCGGCTTGTGGCGGAGCATGCCCTTCGTCGCGCCCGTCGCCGTCTCGCGCGTTCCGGTGCGTTCCTCATAGGCGCGAATTGAAATGTCGACCTTGCCGGCGACGGTCGCGCTTTCGGTCTTCGTCTCCCAGAACGGCTTGCCGGTTTCGTGAGAGATCAACCGCGCGAGTTTTTCCGCGTCGCGTTCGATGATCTCCTTGTAGCGGCGCATGATCTTCACGCGCTCGGCGAACGGCGTCAGCGCCCACCCCTCAAAGGCGGCGCGGGCGGCGTTGACCGCTTCCTGCACATCGTTGCGCGTCGCTGACGCCGCTTCGAAGATTTGAGCGCCCGTCGCGGGATCAAAAGACTTCACGCTTGCGCCCGCGCCGTCCCGCCATCCGCCATTGATGAAGAGCCTGTCCATCATGTCACCACGCCACGCAGCGGACGAAGTCGCCCGGTTTCACGTTCAGCGCCTTCGCCGTCGCGTCGGAAATGATGAGCGAGTCGCCGTCGATCTGCGCTTTCTCCCGCACGCAGCGGAAGCTCGCAACCGCGCCCGCCGCCATTAGGAACACATCGCCGTTCTCGACCTCGCCGATTGCGAAGATTTTTTTTACGCGGCTTTCGCGAATAGTGCGGATCTGGCTCGTCTTGGCGTCGACGAGCGGTCCGCCGTCGAAGATATCGATATAATTGTCCCACTCAAAGCCTTCCTCGACCAGCATGTCATAGGCGGCCTTCGCGCTTTCATGCGGTCGCCCGATGCAGGCGCGCGCTTCGGGCGACAGAAAGACCGTGTAGACCGGATGGCGCGGCATCAGGTCCTGAATGAACTGGTTCCCGTGGGTTGCGTTGTGAAGGTCGGCGTCGACGAAATCCATTTCGAAGAAATGCCGGCCGACCGACTCCCAGAAGGGCTGCTCGCCGTTAGGGCCGCGCCAGCCGCGGAGCTCCGCGCAGATGTGGTCGGCGATGATTTCGGGCTTCTGCGCGATGAAGAGATAACGCGAACGCGCGAGCAGCTTGCCCCAGCCGCCGCGCCGCGCATCCGGCGAAACGAACAGCATGCCGACCTCGGCGCAGGCCGTGAAGTCATGGCTCGGCATCAGCACGGTGCGGCGCGTCGTGCGCGCATACTCGGCGGAGTAATGAACCTCGTCGATGAGCTTGTAGTTGATGAAGCCCTCTTTAAGGCCGATCGCGGAGAAGACGCCGGCGGTGCCGAGAATCTTTCCGTCCTCTTCCAGCACGGTCATGTAAACTTCGCCGCCCGGTTTCGTCGCCCCGCTCGCGAAGCTGTCGACGGCGCGGCCGATGCGCTCTTTCAGCGCCGTGTCGTCGTCGGGGAGATTGGTCATGCCCCCGCCGGTGACGCGCGCAAAGGCGCGCAACTGGTCGTAATCTTCGCGCCGCACCGGCCTGATGAAGGGAACGCTCATAAGGGCTTAGACCCCGGATTTGGAATGTCGCCGGCGGCGATTCTGAGAAGGAGGAGCGCGGAGAGCCTCGCGCGTTCCTCAAGACTGTCGAGCTTGACGAATTCATGGGCGCTGTGGATGTCGCCGCCGCGAGCGCCCAGCGTGTCGATGACAGGGACGCCCGCCGCCGCAATATTGTTGCCGTCGCAAACGCCGCCCGTCGATTTCCAGCCGATGTCGAGGCCGAGCTCGACGCCGCAATCCTTCAGCGCCCGGAAGAACGCCTCAAGCTGCGGCGTCATCGGCTTCGGCGGACGCGCAAAGGAACCATGCAGATGCGCGCGATGCCCGTCCCGCGCGTTCGTCGCGGCGATGAGGCGCCGCGCTTGCGCTTCGAACCACAGGGCGTCATCCGCCGCATCGACGCGCACGTTGAAGCGGACGACGGCGTTGTCGGGCACGATGTTGTTTGGGCCGCCGCCGTCGATCCTGGCGACGTTGACGGTGAGGCCCGTGCGCGCGCCGGTCATCGCATCGAGCGCGGCGGCGAAGCGCGCGGCCTCGGCGATCGCGTTGCGTCCCGCCGCATGATCGCGCCCCGCATGGGCGGCGCGGCCATGAAAGACTGCGGAGAAATTCCCGCTTCCCTTGCGCGCGCCGGCGAGCGTGCCGTCCGCCATCGCGGGCTCGTAGACCATTGCGAACTGGGCGCGCTTCGCCGCCTCAAGAAGGATCGGCGCCGACCCCGGCGAACCGATCTCCTCGTCCGCGTTGAGGATGATTTCATATCCGATGCGCTCGGCGAACCGCGAATGCTCCACCGCGAGGAGCGCCTGCAGCATGACGAGAATGCCGCCCTTCATGTCGGCGCCGCCGGGAGCATTCAACGTGTCGGCGTCGATCAGGCGATCCGACTGAAACGGATGATCGGCGGCGAACACCGTATCCATGTGCCCGGCGAGGAGGACGCGCACCGGCGCCTGGGGCCGATTGATGATCCTGAGGCAAGGCGCGAGCGTGCGGGTTTTCACGTCACCGGACGCCGTGATGACTTCCTGCGGCGCTGACGCGACCTCTTCAATCTCCGCGCCGAGCGCAGCAAACGCCTGCCGCAGGGCCGCGCGCATGGCGCCGAGCCCGT
Organism: uncultured Caulobacterales bacterium; assembly: GCA_964578685.1. Classification (GTDB taxonomy): domain Bacteria; phylum Pseudomonadota; class Alphaproteobacteria; order Caulobacterales; family Parvularculaceae; genus Amphiplicatus. The sequence goes on along the minus strand of CAZOEB010000001.1, from coordinate 81,484 downwards.
CGAGATTGAGGCTGCCTGTGTTGATCGCGCACCACTCGCGCAAAACCGCAACCATCGCGCCCCGGCGTCCGTCGAGAAACGCCAAATCCTTTGAAATATCTGTCTTTCCGACCATCGGGGCGTAGACCTAGCCTTGGCCCCGCGCGCGGGCAAGCCGGGGAACGGCGCCGCTCCCGGCGTTGCTGATCGGAATCGAACCTTCCTATAGTTCCTTCCTCCTCATTTCACCCGGCGGCGTGTTCCCGATCATGCTCGATGCGATGACTTCCTGGCTCACCGCCCTGACGGGCGCCTGCCGCCGAGCCGGCTGGCTTCTGCTCGCCCTCTTCACGGCGGCGACGGCGGGCGCCGGCTGGTTCGCGGCTTCGACGCTCAAGGTTAACACCGACACGAGCGCGATGATCGACGACACGCTCGACTTCCAGGTCCGCGCACGCGCGCTTCGCGAGGCGTTTCCCGAAATCAAGACCGACATCGCCGTCGTCCTGCGGGCGCCGACGCCCGACGAGGCGGATGCTTTCGCCGCTGCGCTCGCCGAACGCGTCGCGGCGCAACCGGCGTTCTTCGAGACGATCTTCGCCGGCGCGGCCGATCCCTTCTTTCGCACGAACGGACTTCTCTTTCTCGGTACGGACGAATTGGAGACGCGCCTTACGCAGATGTCGAAGGCGTCGGGCCTAATCGAGACGCTAGTGAAGGCGCCGACCGCCGGACAGTTTTTCACCGCGCTTTCGGAAAACGACGCGCTCGCCGAACGCTCAGAGCTCGGCCGCGAAACTCTGGGGGAGATTTACGCCGAGCTCGCCGCCGTTCTGGAAGCGCAAGCGCGCGGCGAGACGCGGCCGTTCTCGTGGATGGGCGCCGTCGCCGGCGGCGGCGGCGAAGCGGTGACGCGAACGGTTCAGATAACGCCGAAGCTCGACTACGCCCGCCTGCAGCCGGCCAAGCCCGCCCTTCAGGCGCTGCGCGCCGAAATAGACGCCATAAAGGCCGAGAACCCGCGCGTTGAAGCATTCGTCACCGGCGACCCGGCGCTACGCGCCGACGAGCTTTCCGCCGTTGCGACCGGCATCGAGATTTCCTTCCTGATCTCGTTCTTCAGCGTCGGCTTCCTGCTGCTGTTGTGCTTCCGCTCGATCCCGCTGGCGCTGGTGACGCTCGTCGCGCTCGTCGTCTCGATCGTTCTCACGGCCGCGTTCGCCGCAGCCTTTGTCGGCGAGCTTAATCTCGTCTCGGTCGCGTTCACAGTTCTGATGGTCGGCCTCGGCATCGACTACGCCGTTCACCTTATCTTGCACGTCCAGGAACGCCGGGCGGAGGGGCTGGGGCCCGCCGAGGCGCTCGCAGCGGCGACCAAAGACGTCGGCGGCGCGCTCGTTCTCGCCTGCATCACGACGGCGCTCGGCTTTCTTGCCTTCGTGCCGACGGACTTTGAAGGCATCGCGCAGCTCGGCCTCATCGCAGGCGCAGGCGTCGTCATCGCGCTCTTCGTTTCGCTCACCTTCATCCCGGCCGCGCTCGGCGTCACCGGCGTCAAGCCATCGGCGCCGGCGAAAAAGCGTGTCGGTCCCGATCCGTTTGCGCAGGCTAAAACCGGCGTCGCACTCGCAACGGTCGTCCTCGGCGCGGCGTCGGTTCTCCTGCTGCCGCAGGCGCGCTTCGACGCCGATCCGATGAGCCTGCGCGATCCGAAATCGCCGTCGGTCATCGGCTTCACCCTGTTGACGGACGACGCCGAGACGACGCCTTACCGGGTGACGCGCCTTGCCGCGTCGGAGGCGGAGGCCGTGCAGACCGCGGAGACCGCGCGCGCGCTGCCCGAGGTCAGAAGCGTGCGCACGCTCCTCAATTTCATTCCGAAGGACCAGGAGGAAAAGCTCGATCTCATCAGCTATTCGGCCGGCGCGCTCGCCTTCGCGCTCGATGGAGAAGAAGACCGCAGCGCCGCGCCATCGGCGGAAGAAGGCGCGCGGCGCCTCAAGACGCGGCTTGAAGCGTCATACGACGAAACGAGTCCCGCGGGGCGTCTCGCCGTCGCGCTGGGCGCGGCGCTGAACGACCCGTCGCGTTTCGGGGCGATCGAGAAGAACATCTTCGCCTATTGGCCGGCGCTTATCGCGCGCCTTCGCGACCAGCTCAGCGCCGGACATGTCGACGTCGACACGCTGCCCGACAATCTGAAGCGCCGCTATCTGTCGGACGCCGGCCAATGGCGCGTCGATATTCTGCCCGCCGCCGATGTCCGCGATCCGAAGGCGCTGGCGTCATTCGTCAACGCTGTCGAAGCGGTGTTTCCGGACATCACCGGCGGCGCCGCGCAAAGCCTGAAGGCCGGCGACACGATCGCGCGGGCGATGATCGAGGCGAGCGTCATCGCGCTCGGCATCATCGTCCTGTTTCTCGCGCTGCTGCTGAGGCGGGTCGGCGATGTGCTTCTGATGCTGTTCCCGCTGGCGCTGGCGACAACGCTGACCATCGCAGCGGGCGTCGTTTTCTCCATTCCGTTCAACTACGCCAATGTCATCGTGCTGCCGCTGCTGCTCGGCATCGGCGTCGACAGCGGCATTCATCTCGTCATGCGCGAGCGTCAGGGCGAGGTCGACGGCGCAGCGACGCGTCGGGCGATTTTCTACGCGGCGTTGACGACCATCGCCTCTTTCGGCAGCCTCATGATCTCCAGCCACCGCGGCACCGCCAGCATGGGCGAACTTCTGACCATCGCCATCGGCTTCACGCTCATCTGCACGCTGATCGTGCTGCCGGTCGCAGTGCGGCTGGCGCCGAGGAAGGCGTGAGGTTAATGAATTTCAACGCCTCCGATCACGAAGTTTTCAACGCTCGCCGCTTCAATGTCGCCGCAATCGGACCCTAGGTCTCGCCTCGCTTACGGAGCATGTCGCCCATGAAACGCCTCGCCGCCGCACTCGCCGGACTTGTTCTCGCCGCCGCTGCGCCCGTCGCTTTCGCGCAAGGCGCGCCTGCCGCCGCGACCGCGCAGAGCGCCGACATCGACGCGGCGGTCGCCTTCGCCAAGACGCTGACCGCGAACGCGACGGCGGCGCTCACCTCGGCGAAGCCGAAACCCGAGCAGCTGGCCGATTTCCAGAAAGTCCTCGGCGAGGGCCTTGCGCTCGACGTGATCGGAAAATTCATGATCGGCGAGACGCGCAAGTCGATGACGCCGGCGCAGATCGCCCGTTACGACGCCGCCTTTCCCCCGTATCTCACCAAGCTTTACGCGGATCAGTTCGCGCCGATCGTCGGGCGCCCGCTCGAAGTCGTCGACGCCAAGGCGCTCGGCCGCGACGTCATCGTCCGCACCCGGTTCAACCGCAGGGAAGGCTCCGCCATCAATGTCGACTGGCGCGTGCGCACGTTGAATTCAGGCGAGCGCAAGGCGGTCGACATCATCGTCTCCGGCGTATCGATCATGCTGGTGAAACGCGAGGAGTTCTCCGCCTTCGTCGCCCGCCAGGGCGTCGATGCGCTGCTCGCGCGGATCGAGAAGGAAAGCGCGGCCTGACCGCCTTCAAGAAAAAGCGGGCGCACCCCCTTGCCGCAGCCCTTCCGGCCTCCCAATTCCAAGCAGAGTCCGGGCCCCTCTGGCGCAAGCGGCGGCTGCGCGATGTCGGACTTCTCAAACTTTGGGCGCGGTCGCGGCGTAATCTGACGAATTCAGAGGGGCTATGGCCGCAGCAGCGACCGAATTCCTGATGACGGAATGGCTTGGCGCGCCGGTCGGCGCGTGGGCCGGTTTCATCGTCCTTATAATCTTCTTGCTCTGGCTCGATCTCGGGCTCCTCAATCGAAAAGCCAAGGCGGTCTCGCCGCTGAAAAGCTTCTTGATGTGGTCGTTCTTCGCAGGGATCGCCTGCGCCTTCGGCGCCTGGGTCTGGACCGATCGCGGCGCCGAGGCGGGAGCGCAGTTCTTCACCGGCTATGTGCTCGAGACGACGCTGGCCTTCGACAACATCTTCGTCATCTCGACGATTTTCGCCTATTTCGCGGTGCCGCGGGAGTTCCAGCATCGCGTCCTGTTCTGGGGAATCATGGGGGCGATCGTTTTTCGCGGCGTGTTTATTGGTCTCGGGGCGAGCCTCGTCGAAAACTTCACCTGGGTTCTCTATATTTTCGCCGCGTTCTTGATCCTAACCGGCGTGAAAATGGCGACCGCCAAGTCGCACGGGCCGAACATCGGCGCCAACCCGGCGCTGATGATCGCGCGCCGCCTCGTTCCTGTTTACGACCGGATCGAGAGCGACCGGTTCTTCATCAGGCGCAAAGAAGGAAAGACGCAGCGCCTCAAGACCTATGCGACGCCGCTATTTCTGGCGCTTGTCGTCATCGAATTCGTAGACGTCGTCTTTGCGATCGATTCGGTTCCGGCGATCTTCGCAGTAACGCAGGATCCGTTCATCGTATACACCTCAAACATCTTCGCCATTCTCGGCTTGCGCTCGATGTACTTCATGCTCGCGGCGGCGGTCGAACGGTTCACTTATCTGAAGACCGGACTGTCGGTCATCCTCGTGCTGATCGGCGTCAAGATTTTTTGGAATTTCGGCCTGAAGGATCTCGGACTCGACAAGAGCCTCGGTCTTGAGAAGATCGATCCGATGACGGCGCTCGTCGCAACGCTGGCGATTATCGCCACATCGATCGTCTATTCGCTCTGGCGGACCCGCAAGACGTCACCGCAGCCGGGCGTAAGCAGGCCTTAGGCGGTCGAAATCTTGCGGCGGCAGGAAGCCCGGTTCTTCAACCGCCGGCGCCGACATGATCGCAAGGCCTGACGCCGTCTGGCGCGGGCGCGGCGTTTTTTCGGCGCGCTCCGCAGCGGCGCTTGTAAACATCGGCTCGGCCCGCAGGGCGCCGCCCGCCCTGAGCGGACTGGCGTGCTGCGGCTCGGGGGCTTCCTCAGGCGCCGCAGCGCCGAGGTAGGCCGGCGCTTCCGGGACGCCGAGCGGCGCCGCCATCGCTCCGCCCCCCGCAACGCTCGCCCGCCCGAAATTGTACCCGGCGAGATAGGCTGCAAGCCAAGGCGCAAACCGCGCGGCGAGATCGAACATGCGATCGTCGAATTTTTTAATCTGATCGTCGACATTGAGGCCGAACCAGGTCTCCGCCAGCATCGCGGCGGTGAAAAGAACGATCAGCGAATGCGCATAGGTGAAATGCAGCGCCCGCGCGCCGAGCTTTGCCGCGAACCGCGTGAGCCCGCCGGCGCCGCGGTCATAGCGCCAACGGCCGATGAAGAACCCGGCGAGCGGCATCAGCGCGATATAGGCGATCATCATCGCCGGCACGCGCGCGCCGAAAAGATCCGTCAAACGGTAATAAGGATCGTCACGGACGATGAACGCCCACAGCGCGGTCACCCCGGCGAAGATAAGCCCGCTGGCGATATAGCCGCCGGCAAGCTCGCGCCCGTGCCGCCGGTCCGGATCGCCGGAACGCTTCGCCGCCGATTTGCCCATCACGCGCCCTCACCCCGCAGCGGCTTTTATCCCGCGCGACCGTCGAACGCAAAACGCCCCGCCTTTTCAGGCGGGGCGCTCGTCATTTCCCTTGCGGGAAAGCCTTAGCGGGCGACCTTGAGGTTCGCAGCCGAGGTCTTGCCGCGGTCGGACGCGAGGTCGAAGGAAACCTTCTGGCCTTCATTGAGGCCGGTAAGGCCCGACTTCTGCACGGCCGTGACGTGCACGAACACGTCCTTGCCGCCGTCGTCCGGCTGGATGAAGCCGAAGCCCTTGGTTGCGTTGAACCACTTCACGGTGCCTGTCGCCATTCTGATCTCCTGATCTAATGATCCGGGCTGGCGGCCCGGACCGGCGGTCTTCAATCGACAGGCGCGACCACCGCGCCTGCCGGATAGCGACCGTCCAATCGGGAATTCAGAAACCGAGGCTAGGGCCGGGACACATTGCTGATGGAAAGCACGGTCCTTGCTAGGCTAGGCGTTGTCGAATTCGGCCCAACTATCTGGTCACGATCGGCCATATAAAGGCCGCAACCCCGCAGCGCAAGCAGCCGTCAACGGCGAAGGCGCTGAATCTTTGAGCGAATTTTATGCGCATTGTAATCTTCGGACCGGGCCGCGTGGGATCGAGCGTCGCCGCTTTCGCTGGGAGCCTCGGTCACGAGGTGAGGATGCTTTCGCGCACAGACACGGATCGCGCCGGCGTGGAAGTCGCGCGCGCAGACGTCGTCGCCGCCGCCATCCCGGACGATGCGCTGGACAGCTGGCTGGAGACCTGGCGCGATCGTCTCGCCGGAAAGCGCGCGCTTCACTTCTCCGGCGCGCGCGTGATCGACGGCTTTCCCGGCTATCACCCGCTCTACTCATTTCCGCAAACGCCCCTGGCGCCGGCGCAGTTCGGAGCGATCGCCATCGCGCGCGAGCCGGGCGCGGCGCCTTTCGCCGAGATTATTCCGGGCGCCAACAATCCGGAGCTCGCCGTCGCGGCGGAGGACCGCGCGTTCTACCACGCGCTCGCCGTCGTATCCGGAAATTTCGCCGCCCATCTATGGAATGAGACCGCGGCGGCCTTCGCCGAGCGCCTCGGGCCGAAGGGCGGGGAAATCCTAAGCGCCTATTTCGCAAGCGTTGTCGACCGATTCCGGGAGAGCCCCCTCTCGTCCATGACCGGGCCGGTCGCCCGACGCGACGCCGGCACGGTCGCGGCGAACCTCAAGGCGCTCGAAGCCTCCCCAAGGCTCCGCGCGCTGTATCAGGCGTTCCTCGAAAGCGCCTGGCCCGGGCGCGGCTAAAAGGGTGAAAACTGGCCAAACCCCTCGCTTGCCACCCCTACCCCTTTCCTCTATAGACCCGCCTCCATTCACGAACCGGCTGCGCCGCGCCGGGGCCATGGGGCCCTTCGCGCGGCCTTTTGCATAAGGGTCCCGCCATGGCCGAGACAGACGTTTTCTACTGCGAAGTCCGCGAACGGACCGGCACGGGAGGGGCGCGCGGCGCCCGGCGCGAGGGCTGGATCCCCGGCGTTCTTTACGGCGGCGACAAGGGCCCCGTTCCGATCCGCCTGAAAAAGGTCGAAGTGCTGAAAGCGCACGCCGCCGGGCGCATGCGGTCGCACCTCGCCAAGATCGATGTTCCGGGCCAGGACTATCTTCAGCCTGTCATCGCCCGAGAAGTCCAGGTCGATCCCGTCCGCGACATTCCTATCCATGTCGACCTGATGCGCGTTGACGAGAACACCCGCATCGACGTTGCGATTCCCGTTCGTTTCAAGAACGAAGACCTCTCGCCCGGCATCAAGCGCGGCGGCGTTCTCAACATCGTTCGCCACACGGTCGAACTTTACTGCCCGGCGACCGCCATTCCGGAATTCCTCGAAATGTCGCTTGAGGGTCTCGACATCGGCGATTCGATTCACATCTCGGCGTTCAAGCTGCCCGAGGGCGTGACGCCCGTGATCACCGACCGCGACTTCACGGTTGCGACGATCGCCGCGCCGTCGGCTCTCCGCTCAGAGGAGAACGAGGAAGCGGCGGCGACCCCGGCTGAAGTGCCGGCGACCGCCCAGAAGGCGCCCGACGCCGCAGCCGCGGCGGGCGGCAAGGACGGGGCCAAGCCCGCCGACAAGGGCGGCAAGAAGGCCTGACGCTCCGTCTGCGGACGGATTCTCGCCCGGTGACGGGGTGACGCGCGATGCTGCTGATCGTCGGCCTCGGCAATCCGGGCGAGAAATACGCAAGACACCGGCACAATGTCGGTTTCATGGCGGTCGATGCGATCGCCGAGGCGCACAGCTTCGGCCCCGAGCGCAAGAAATTCCAGGGCCTCATCCGCGAAGGCGAGATCGGCGCCGCCAAGGCGCTGACCCTGAAGCCGCAGACCTTCATGAACGACAGCGGCCATTCGGTCGGCGCAGCGATGCGCTTTTACAAGCTCAATCCGGCCGACGTCATCGTCTTCCATGACGAACTCGATCTTGCGACCGGCAAGATCAAGGCGAAGATCGGCGGCGGGCTCGCCGGCCATAACGGCCTGAAGTCGATCGCCGAGCATATCGGCGAGGATTTCCGCCGCGTGCGCGTCGGCATCGGCCACCCGGGCGACAAATCGCGCGTGACCGGCCATGTCCTCGGCGATTTCGCGAAGGCGGATCAGGAATGGCTCGGCCCTCTCCTTGAGGCGATGGCGAAGGCGGCCCCGAAACTCATCGACGGCGACGCGCCGTTCATGAACGCGGTCGCGCTGACGCTCGCCCCGCCGAAGCCGAAGGAACCGCCGAAGGAAAAAACGCCGTGACCGAAGCCGATATCACCGAGCAGATGACGATGATGATGGAGCTGACGCTGTCGGGCATCTCCGTCTTCTTCACAATCGTTTCGGCGTACACGGTGGCGCTCTTCTACTTTCTCGGGCGCGCGTCGATGGGGTTGAAGCTCACCGCCTTCGGTTTCTTCTCGCTGACGCTGCTCTTTCTCGCGATCTTCGCCTACAATTCGTTCAACCATGCGGAAGCGCTGCGCGAGGCGCTCGTCGAGCTTGGCGCGACGACGGACTTGTCCGCCGTCGGCGACAAGGCGATCGGCGCCGGCGTCTACGGCCGCGGCGACCTCGACAAGATGATCCGCGGCATGATGTGGCTCGGCATGGGGCTTGTTTATGTGGCGTTGTTCTTCTTCACGTTCTTTCACCGCTGGCGCGAACACGGCGCGCGCGCGGACGGAGATGCGGCATGATCTATATGATCCTCGGCTGGTTGCCGGCGCTGATCTGCGGCGTTCACTGCGTGCGCACGGGGCAAAACCTCACCTGGATCTGGCTTCTCATCATCGGCGGACCCTTGGGCGCGGCGATCTATTTCGTCGCTGTCATGCTGCCTGACCTCACCGGCGGGCGGACGGCGCGAAGGGTCACCGGCGCTGCGAAGAAGCTCATCGACCCCGAAGGCGCGTACAAGGCGGCGCTCGCCAGACTTGAAGAGACCCCGACGACGGACGCGCGCATGCGCGCGGCCCAGGCCGCCGCCGCGATCGGGCGCTGGGAAGACGCGGAGCGGCACTGGGACGCCGCTGCGACGGGACGCTGGGCGGACGATCCGACGATCCTCTTCGGCCATGCGCGCGCGCTCATCGAACTTGATCGCTTCGCCGACGCGCTGAAACGCCTCGACCAGTTGAGGGCGCTCGGGAAGGACGGCGAGACGCCGCAGGCCGCGCTCGCGTTCGCGCGCGCCTATGAAGGGCTCGGCCGCCATGACGAGGCGGAAGAGCCCTACCGCTACGCTGCCGATCATGTGCCGGGTCTTGAAGCGGGCGCGCGTTATGTCGCCTTCCTGGCGAAGACCGGCCGGCTAAACGATGCCGAAATCGGACTTGGCGAGCTCGACCGGCGGCTGCAGAAGATTTCACCGGCCCTGCGCGGGGAAGCGCGCGCCTGGCGCGATCTCGCGGCTGAGGCGATCGCGGCGGCGCGTCCGCGGCAAGCGTAAGGAATTCACCATGGGTTTGAGTTGCGGCATCGTCGGGCTTCCCAATGTCGGCAAGTCGACGCTTTTCAACGCGCTGACGCGCACCGCCGCGGCGCAGGCGGCGAATTATCCCTTCTGCACGATCGAGCCGAATATCGGGGACGTCGCGGTGCCGGAGCCGCGCCTCCTGAAGCTCGCGGCGATCGCGAAGTCGGCGCAGATCGTGCCGGCGCGCATGCAGTTCGTCGACATCGCCGGGCTCGTCAAAGGCGCAAGCCAGGGCGAAGGGCTCGGCAACCAGTTCCTCGCCAACATTCGCGAGACGGATGCGGTCATCTATGTGCTGCGCTGTTTCGAGGATGACGACATCACCCATGTGTCAGGCCGCATCGACCCGATGGCGGACTATGAAATCGTCGAGACGGAACTCATGCTCGCCGATCTCGACAGTCTCGAAAAGCGCCGGCCGGCGCTCGAAAAGAAGGCCAAGGGCGGCGACAAGGACGCCAAGGCGACGCTCGCGCTCGTCGACGCCGCCCTCGCCGCGCTGAAGGACGGAAAGCCGGCGCGCGTCGTCGCGGTCGCGCCGGAGGACATGAAGTTCTGGAAGGGCCTCCAGCTCCTGACGCAAAAGCCGGTCCTGTTCGTCGCCAATGTCGATGAGGCCTCCGCCGCGAGCGGCAACGCCTATTCGAGGGCGGTCGAGGAAGCGGCGAAGCGCGAGGGCGCGGCCTTTGTCGCCATCTCGGCCCGCATCGAATCGGAAATCGCGCCCCTCGACGACGCCGAGCAGAAGGAATTTCTTGATTCGATCGGCCTTGAGGAGCCGGGCCTCAACCGCCTCATCCGCGAGGCGTTCCGCCTCCTCGGCCTCCAGACCTATTTCACGGCCGGCCCGAAGGAAGCGCGCGCCTGGACCATCCCCGTCGGCGCCACAGCCCCGCAGGCCGCCGGCGTCATCCACACCGATTTCGAGCGCGGCTTCATCCGCGCCGAAACGATCGCCTATGACGACTATGTGCGCCTCGGCGGCGAAGTCGGCGCGAAAGAGGCCGGCAAGATGCGCCTTGAAGGCAAGGAATACGTCGTCAAGGACGGCGACGTGATGCTGTTCCGGTTCAACGCTTAGCAGCCAGCGTTCCTATCCGTCACCCCGGATCGCCTTCGGCGTCCGGGGTGACGGACAGGTCGCCTCAACGCTCCGCCATCAACACAGCATCATCCCGCCACAGCGCGGTGACGAGCGGCTTGTCGGCGGCGGCGACGGCGTTGGCGCGCACTTCCTCACGGCAGTCGCGGACCTTGCGCGTCGCTGCGCCGTCGACTTCGAGCGCCCGGCAAATGCGGACCGCCTGGCGGCGGATATCGGCGTAAATGCGCGCGGCACCTTCCGGCGTCTCGGCATCCGACAGGTCGAGGTTGAAGTTATAGGGCTCCATCGGCTCCTCTTGCGCGATCGCGGGCGCGGCGAGCAGAGCGAAGCCGAGCGCGATGACGGCGATGCGGGACATGGGGTCGTTTTCCTTTCGTTGGATGCGCCCGTTTGCCGGGCTGCCCTTCAACCATGGCCCCGCGCCGCCCGCGCCGCCGGATGAAGCGTCGACGCCTGCGCGATTTTTTCCTGATCTTTTTCTTACGGCCTGATTACGCCCGCTTTTTTTGAGCCGATACGAAAGCAATGCGCGGCGAATGGATTCTTGCTAGGTCGGGTCATGTTCTACCTAGAGACGGACAGCCGGCCCTTCCCTGGAGGATTTTCTGGATACGCTCGCCGTCAGTACGCGACCTCCCTTCACGCTGGCAGGCGTAAGCGTCGAGCCCGATCGGAACCTCATTTCCGGCCCCGGCGCGCCGGTGCGCGTCGAGCCGAAGGTGATGGACGTCCTGTGCGCGCTCGCCGCCGCGAAGGGCGAGGTCGTCAGCCGTGAGGCGCTGATCGCCGCCGTCTGGGCGGTCGATTACGGCGGCGATGAAAGCGTCAGCCGCGCGGTCTCGCTCCTGCGCAAGGCGCTGAAGGAGGCGGGCCTCGGCGATACGGCGATTGAAACCGTGCCGAAGCGCGGCTATCGCCTGACGATCGCGCCGGCGCCGGACGAGCCGCCTCAGGCCGCATCGCCGTTCGCGGCCGCAGAGAGCGCCGCGCCGCCGCCCTTGCGCCCGAAGCGCGGTCCTTTCGTTTTCATCGCTGCCGCGTTTTGCATCGTTTTGTTGATCGCCGTCACGGCCTTCGCATTGACCCGGAGCTCCTCGCCCGCGCTGGGGATCGGCGCCAAAGGCGTCTTCGCGGAGAAGACGCCCGCCCGACGCGCCGCCCTGACGGAGCCGCCGGTGATCGCGGTGCTTCCCTTTGACGACCTGTCGCCGGGCGGGGATTTTGCGTGGTTCTCCGAAGGCCTCGCCGATGAGTTGATCGACACGCTCTCGCGCGCGCCGGGCCTTACCGTGATCGGCCGGACGTCGAGCTTTCAGTTCCGCGCCACCAAGCTCGACGCGCGCGCGATCGGCGAAAAGCTCGGCGCGCACTACCTCATCGAAGGCGGCGTCCGGCGCGACGGCGACGATCTCAGGATCAGCGCGATGCTGATCGACACACGCGACCAGACGACCGTCTGGTCGGAGAGCTTTGACAGGAAAATCGGCGATGTGTTTGCAGCGCAAGCCGATCTTGCGCGCGCGATCGTCGCCGCGCTCAACATCCGGATGTCGATCGGCGATCCGGCGCGGATGGTCGGCACCGCCAATACGCAGGCGTTCGACGCCTTCCTTCTCGGCCGCGCCTTTCTTCGCGCGGAAGGGCCTGAAAACATCCTGCGCGCCTCGGAGCAGTTCCGGCGCGCGATCGCGCTCGATCCTGATTACCTCGACGCCTATTTCGGGCTGATCGGTTCGCTCGCCGTTTATGATTTCTGGCACCCCGACAAGCTGGCGGCCGCGAGAGCCGAGCGCGCTGAAGCGATCGCCGCAATCGCGCGCATCGAGCCGGAAAATCCGGCCATCGACATCCTCGGCGCGTGGACACGTGCCGAGAACGGCGACATCGCCGGCGCCGACCGCTTGTTCCGCAAATCCTTCGCGGGCCAGAAGCCGATCGGATGCAGCAACATCGCCTTTGTCGAGACCTTGCTTTACGGGCGCTTTGCGAACGACTACGCGTCCTGTTTCGAGGTATTCCGCCAGTTCGATCCGCTCGATCTCAGCACCGCTGAAAACAACCAGTTCATGGCGCACATGATCGGGCGCGACGACGTCGCCGCGGCGGAGTATCAGCGAAGCCTTTCGATTCCGGGCGGTCCCGGGCTCGGCGAAATCTATGCGTTCCTGCGCGACTTCAAGGCGGGCGACCGCGCAAGCGCGCGGGCGCGGTTCAAGACGATCACCGATTTCCTTCCGGCGCGCATCGAAGAGTTCGACGCCGTCCACGAGCATTTCAACGACGACGGGCGCGTGCGCGAGATTCTCAACGCCGCGCGCGTCAATCCTGCGAACCAGGACCCGACGCGCCTCGTGATGATCGCCAAGCTTCTCGCGATTTACGGCGACCCGGCGGGCGCCGCCGACGCGCTGAACCGGCATTACCTCAGCGCCGGCGGAACGTGGTGGCAGGAGCTCTGGATGCCGGAGCACGCGGCGACGCGCCGCGAGGCCGCGTTCCGCGAGATCATCCGCGAGAAAGGTTTTGAGCGGTTCTTCCGGGAAAGCGGGCGGTGGAACGACTTCTGCCGCCCGGTGTCGGATGCGGAATTCGAGTGTTTTTAGGCCTGTTGCGGATTTAGTTTGGACAGAGAGTTTCCGGAGTTTCACTCGCCTCCGCCTCCTCGCGACGAGGGCGGCGGGCCGCTACTCAGCATGCGGATGGACTGCTCTCTTCCCGCCCGCGCGTGAACGGGGCGCGGAAGTGGCGCGGGGCCCGATCACTTTTTATAGAAACACCTGAGGAATCCTCAGTTTTGGGCGAACCCGCGCCGAGGGCCCCGATGCGTTAACCATCGCACCCCGCATTCCGCATTGAGCGCGCTCCCGCATTTGGGACGCGGCAAAGCGCTGCTCGCGCGAAAGTGGAAAGTTATCCCACCCCCTTTCGAAGGCTTTAGCGTCCTCATCCGTCGAAACGTGGAAAGGCGTCGAAAGTGAGCGGTGAGCGATGAATTGGGCGGCGCCTTACGCGCGTTTGCGCGCCGCTTTCGCCGGGGCCATGCCGAGGAGCCTGCGCGCCGCCGCGCGCGCTTCTTCCGTCACCGTCGCGCCCGAGAGCATGCGCGCGATTTCCTCGATGCGCTCCTCCGCCGAAAGCGCCGCGACATGAGTCGTCGTCTCGCTCTTCGTCATGCGTTTTTCGACGCGCAATTGACTGCTTGCGCGGGCGGCGACCTGCGGGCTGTGCGTGACGACCATCACCTGCGCGTCCGCCGCAAGCCGGGCGAGCCGTTCGCCGACCGCATCCGCGACTGCGCCCCCGACGCCGGCGTCGACCTCATCGAAGATGATGACGGTGCGGTTTTCCTTCGCCGCGAGCGCCGCCTTCATCGCGAGCACGAAACGCGAAAGCTCGCCGCCCGAGGCGATCGTCTTGAGCGGCCCCGGCGGCGCGCCGGGATTGGTCGAGACCATGAACTCGACCGCATCGATCCCGGCCGGACCGGCGGCCGTTTCGTCTGTCGTGATCGCCGTCGAAAAGCCGGCATGAGCGAGCTTCAGCGGCCCGAGCTCCGCCGCGACCGCAGCATCGAGCTTCTTCGCCGCCGCCTTGCGCGCGGCGGAGAGCGCCCGCGCCTCGCCGACGTATTCCTTGCGCGCCTTTTCGACCGCCGCTTCGAGCGCTGCAAATTCAACGGCGCCCTGATCGAGCAAGGCGAGCGCCGCTTTCGCCTTTTCGAAAAATTCCGGCAGCGCGGAGGGCGCGACGGCGTGCTTGCGCGCCGCGGCGCGCAGCGCGAAGAGCCGTTCCTCGGCGCTCATCAGGGCGACCTCATCGAGCCCCAGGCGCTCGACCGCGTCTTCGACGGCGGCGCGCGCTTCCATCACTTCCGAAAGCGCGCGGTCGAGCCGCTCAAGCGAGGCGCTGAGAGGGTTGGCGTCGCCGGGAAACGCGGCCGAGGCGCGCGTCAGCCGGCGAAGCGCGGCGGAGAGCTTGCCCTCAAGACCGTCTTCGGAAACGAGCTCCGCCGCCGCCGCGAGGTCTTCGGCGATTTTCTGCGCCGCCAGCATCTCGGCGCGCGCGTTTGCGAGCGTTTCTTCTTCGTCCGCTTTCGGATCAAGGTCTGCGAGTTCCTTGACGACATGGCGGAGATAATCGGCCTCGCGCTCGGCGGCGTCTTTCGCGCGGCGGCGTTCGTCGAGCGCGGCCTCGCTCGCGCGCAGCGCTTCCCACCGGCGCGCGACGTCGGCGGCGCGTTTTCCCGCGCCGGCGAATTCGTCGAGAAGACCGCGATGAGCGGCGGCGGAAAGGAAGCTGACGCCGTCATGCTGGCCGTGGATTTCGATCAGCGTTTCGCCGACCGCTTTCAGAAGCGCGACCGACGCCGGCTGGTCGTTGATGAAGGCGCGGCTTTTTCCGTCGGCCGACTGCACGCGTTTGAGGATCACTTGGTCGTCGCCGCCGTCGAGGCCGTTCTCCTTGAGGATCGCCCAGACGGGATGATCGGCGGCCGGCTCGAACGCAGCGGCGACGACGCCGCGATCGGCGCCGCGCCTGACGCCGCCGCGCGCGGTGCGACCGCCCGCAGCAAGGCCGAGCGCTTCGAGGAGGATCGACTTGCCGGCGCCCGTTTCGCCCGTCAGCGCGGTGAGCCCCTGCCCGAGCGTCAGCGACAGACGCTCAATCAGCAGGAAGTTCTCGATGTGCAGCGCGGTCAGCATTCTTCCCTGTCGGCGCCGGCTTCGCGCCTTTTATTGGGGCGAGTCCGGTTTCGACAACGGATTATCGAGCGAGTCGCCGAAAGGATTGTCGGATGGCGGCTCGACGACCGGGCGCGGGGCCTCCTTGACGCCCTTCTCGGCGTTCTTTTTTTCGCGCTTTTCAAGCTCGCGGATTTCCTTCGCCGACCGCTGCGGCTTCGATCCGGGTTCGAGGAGCCCGTGCTTGCGCAACGCGTTGTAGGCGTCGGCGTACCATTCAGAGCCCGGATAATTGTACCCGAGAACCGCCGCCGCGGAGCGCGCTTCCTCGATAAGGCCGATCTGCAGATTGGCCTCGACGAGCCGGTAGAGCGCTTCTTCGCTGTGGCCGGTCGTCTGATAATTGTTGATGACGTATTTGTAGCGGTTGATCGCCGCGATGTGCTTGCCCTGGCGCTGGTAATAGCGCCCGATCGTCAGCTCCTTGCCGGCGAGGTGATCGAGCGTCAGATCGAGTTTCAGCCGCGCGTCGCGCGCATATTCCGACTGCGGAAAACGGCGGACGACGTCGTTCAGCGCCTGCACGGCGTTGTTAGTGAAATCCTGATCGCGGCCGACGTCGCGGATCTGCTCATAAAAGCACATCGCCTTGAGGTAATAGGCGTAAGGCGCATCCTTGTTGCCCGGATGCAGCTGGATGAAGCTGTCGAGCGATGTGATCGCTTCTTCGTAGTCGTTCTGCCGATATTGCGAGAACGCTTTCATCAGCGTGGCGCGGCGCGCCCAGGGCGAATAGGGATGCTGGCGTTCGACCTCGCCGAAGAGTTCGATGGCGTCGTCGAAGCGCTTTCGCTCCATCGCCCGTGCGGCGTCCTGATAGAGTTGCTCCACCGGGCGCTCCACATAGGCGAATTTTTCCTTCTTCTTCGACGAGGACCCGCAAGCGCCGAGCGCCAGCGCCGCAACGAGGGCGAGCAGGATCGGCGCAAGACGGCTGGAATTCGACATTACCTTACCACTCCTTCGGGCGGCCCGCGGCCGCGCGGCACCCTAATCCGGACGGGCGCAAACGAAAACCGCTTTTCGGCGAAGTCGACGCCGCGAACAACCGCCTCGACGGCATGCGGGATGCCGATCAAGGACGGATTTTCGCGGTCTCAGCCCTTTTTCGGTCAGGCGCTCGCACGCAGCGGCCGATTTTCCTCGGCCCCCCGGGCGAAGGCGCGTTCCGCCCGCGCCAAGGCCGCGACGAAACGGGCGTTGAGGTCATGGCCGGGCCGCTCGGCGACGATACGGCCGATGATCGGCGCCCCCGCGAGCCGGAGATCGCCGATGAGGTCCAACGCCTTGTGCAATGCGAATTCCTGGCTGTCGCGCAGCCCTGACGGGTTGAGCACGCGCTCGCCGTCGACGACGACGGCGTTATCGAGCGAGCCGCCGAGGCTGAGCCCCTTCGCGCGCATCCCGTCTATATCGGCGCGCCGGCAAAAAGTCCGCGCGGACGCGACGCGCCGGACATCGGCCGGATTGTCGAGATCGAGCGTCACTTTCTGCGCGCCGATGGCCGCGTCGGAAAAAGCGATCGAGACTTCGACGATGCGGCCGTCAAACGGCTCGGCGCGAATTGAACGACCGGCGTCCTCGACGGCGACGGGCGCAAGGATCCGGATCGTCTCACGCGGCGCATCAAGAGTGCGCAGGCCCACGCTAAGGATCGCATCAAGCCAAGGCGCGGCGCTGCCGTCGAGCGCCGGCAGTTCCGGACCATCGATTTCGACAAGAACATTGTCGACGTCGGCGAGCGCAATCGCCGCCATCAGGTGCTCGACCGTCCCGACAGAGCGTTCGCCATGCCCGAGGCCGGTGTTGAAAGCGGTGCTTGAAATCGCATCGACCGACGCGAAGACTTCGCCGGCATCCTCCCTTCGAAAGACGACGCCGCGGCCCGCGCGCGCCGGCTGCAACGTCACCCGAGCAGGCGCGCCGCCATGGAGGCCGACGCCTTCAATGACGACGGGCCTTGAAAGGCTGGTCTGGAAGGAAAACGCCATAAGGCCCGACCCTGAGCCAGCGCGGAGCTCCGCACAAATAACGCATTATTTCTGCAAATTGCCGCCGCGACGGCGCAACACGGGGCCAAGAAAAACGCCGCCCTTTGCAGGGCGGCGCTTCAACCGGCCGGGCGGCGACGGCTCAGCTGATTTTCTTTTTGCGCAGGAACGAGGGAATTTCGAGTTCGCCGTCGTCATCGTCCTCAAAAAGGTCGCCATGGCCGGACCGGCCGGGACGGACGGCAGGCTCCTCCGCCGGACGCGGTTCTTCCGCTTTCGGCCCGTGGAGCGATTTGAGGAGATCGAGCGCCGCCGCGGAGGTGCGCTGAAGCTCCTCTGCGGCTTCGCGGAAGGGATTGCGCTGGACGCTGCCGGGCTGCGGCTGGGGCCGCGGCGCGGGCATCGCCGCCGCGGCCGCCGTCGCGGTCTTTGGCGCCGCGACCGGCTGGGCGGGTGCGGCGGGCTTCGTCGCGGCGGCGATCGGCGCGGTTTCGGCCGGACCTTCCGTCAGCATACGGCGGATTCGCTCGTGCACATCGCCGACCGGATTGGCGAGCGGCGCCGCCTGCGCGGTCTGCGCGAGCGGATGTCCGACGCGCGCAGGCTCCGCGCCGGTGTTGATGACAGGCGGCAGGGCGACGCGGGTCGGCTCCGCCGTTTGCGCCGGCTCGCGCCACGGACGCGCGATCGCGGCGGTCGAGGGACGCTGCTGGTAGCCGTGAGCGTCGCGCGGAATCGCTTCGATGCCGGTGGCGACGACCGAAACGCGCACGCGCCCTTCAAGTTCCTGATTGAAGGTCGAGCCGACGATGATGTTGGCGTCGGGATCAACCTCGGCGCGGATGCGGTTCGCCGCCTCGTCGACTTCAAAGAGCTTCATGTCCATCGAGCCCGTGATGTTGATGAGGACGCCCTTGGCGCCTTTCATCGACACCTCGTCGAGGAGCGGATTCGAGATCGCGGCTTCGGCCGCCTGGATGGCGCGCTTGTCGCCGGAGGCCTCGCCCGTGCCCATCATCGCCTTGCCCATTTCGCGCATGACGGTGCGGACGTCGTTGAAGTCGAGATTGATGAGGCCCGGCATGACCATTAGGTCGGTGATGCCGCGGACGCCGGAATGAAGAACCTGATCGGCGAGCGCGAACGCCTCGGCGAAAGTCGTGCGCTCGGTCGCGATCGAGAAGAGGTTCTGGTTCGGAATGATCAGCAGCGTATCGACATGATGTTGCAGGGACTCGATGCCCGCGAGCGCGATTTTCATCCGCCGCGCGCCTTCGAAATGGAAAGGCTTCGTGACGACGCCGACCGTCAGGATGTCGCGTTCCTTCGCCGCTTTCGCGATGACGGGCGCCGCGCCCGTGCCGGTGCCCCCGCCCATGCCGGCGGTGATGAAGAGCATGTGGGCGTCGCCGACCTGTTCGAGAATTTCGTCGAGCGTTTCCTCCGCCGCGGCGGCGCCGATTTCAGGAAGCGAGCCGGCGCCGAGACCTTGCGTCGTCTTTGCGCCGAGCTGGATCCGGCAGCTCGCCTTCGAGAGGCCGAGGGCCTGCGCGTCGGTGTTCGCGACGATGAAGTCGACGCCCTCAAGGCCGCTGTCGACCATGTTGTTGACGGCGTTTCCGCCGGCGCCGCCGACGCCGATCACGGAGATGCGGGGCTTCAGTTCGGTGAGTTCCGGCACGCTCAGGTTCAATGGCATCGAAGGCTCCGCCCCAGGATGGTTAAGATGACGTTAAAACTTCGTTCAGAACCGTTACCAAAAGGTTAACGCACCATGGTCGCGCGCCTTTGGAGCAGCTCCGGTTCAATCGTTAATTGTCGCGTTCGCGCGCGCTGTCATCCCGAAATTGCGGGCGGGCGTATGAAATTTCGCGGCGGCGATTCAGGGCTGCGAAACTGCGGATTCGGGGGCCA
Source organism: uncultured Caulobacterales bacterium (assembly GCA_964578685.1). Classification (GTDB taxonomy): domain Bacteria; phylum Pseudomonadota; class Alphaproteobacteria; order Caulobacterales; family Parvularculaceae; genus Amphiplicatus. The sequence goes on along the minus strand of CAZOEB010000001.1, from coordinate 62,244 downwards.
GCGGCGCCGCCTCGGCGGGCGCGCATCCGCGTTCGAGGGAGAGGGCGTTCAGGCGCGCGATCCGCTCATTGAGCGCGTTTGTCTCGGTCTTGAATGTCTTCTGGGTGTCGAGGAACAAAGGGCTCGTTATCAACAGGCCGGCGTTGTTCACGGAGGATTGCTTCTTTTCTCCCTCAAGCTCGACGAGGCGTTTATTGTTGTTTTCAAGCTCGCCGAGGATGTGGGCGCAGGTAAGCCGGTCGTCGAGCGCAGTCTGGGCGGGCAACGGGTGCGCGACCCGGCCGCCGCACCCCGCTGCAAGAAGCGCCACGAACAACGAGAGGTGCCGTCCCACGAAAATCCAACTCCTGAAGATACCGACAAATTCCGGGTGTTATCCGATAACAGATCAATATATACGCGCCGCCGGGGGAAGAGTCACACCGAGTTAGAGGGGCCTGCAAATGAGATCCGTAATACTGGCCGTCGCAGCATTGTCGCTGGCGGCTTGCGCCTCCGCGTCCAAACCGGGCGCGATGGTGGCGGAACTGACCGAAGCGACGGTCATCAACGACGGCTCGCCGCTGAAATCCGCTTTCACCGTCACCACGGTGTCGGGCGGCAAAAAGACGAGTCCGCTCTGGAAATCCAACGTGTCGAGCGAGGATTTCGCCGAGGCGCTGCGGCAATCGCTGACCGCGCATGCGATGCTCGCGGAGACGGACGGAAAATATACGGTCGAAGCCGAACTGGTCGAAGTGAAGCAGCCGCTCGCCGGCTTCAACATGAGCGTCACCTCGACGGTGAAGTACAAGGTCGTCGAGGCGGCGACCTCGGCGGTTATCTTCGAGGGCCCGATCGTCAACGAGTACACGGCGAAGATGGGCGATGCGTTTCTCGGCGTCGAACGCCTGCGCCTCGCCAACGAAGGCTCGATGAAAGGCAACATCGCTCAATTCATCGAAACGCTGGTCAAGACGATGGACGCAGCGCCCGCTCCGATGATGTTGGACGACGTTGCGCCCAACAGCACGCCGCAGTCCTGATCGTCTCCGAGCCTTCCCCCGTTGAACGCCAGCTGGCGGTTAGGCGTTCAACGGGCGGCGTCGAAATCAGGCTGCGCGATCTTCGGAATGCGCAGCCTGTCTTGCTTTCTGCTTCCGGTTGGATTGCGCGAAAATTCGGCCAGACCTTTTCACGCGCCGCTTTAGAAATTCGCCTTAAGCCATTGACCGACGCCGCCGATCAGGCCGCGGCCTGCGGAGATGGTCGATTTGAGGCGCGGCTGGGCGACGGCGCGCCGGTGCTGCGACCGCTGGCGCGCGACGTGACGCAGAACGCCGAAGGCGACCGCGAATTGCGGCGCGGTGGCGGCCTCCGGCGCGCCGGACATGGGGGCGGGGCGACCGAGGCGCGTTTTGACGCCGACGACGCGTTCCGCCGTTTCGCGCGCGCCGAGCAACAGACTGGCGCCGCCGGTCAGCACCGCGCGCCGCACCGATCGGCGCGCATTGGCCCCGCCGGGAAGCGCGGCCAGCGACAGTTCGAGAATTTCCTCAAAGCGCGGCGCAATCACCTGCGACAGCTCGGCCTTGGAATGGCGCGCGATCTCCGCGCTGTCGCCGAGCTGCGGGAAATCGAGCAACCGGTGTTCGTCGCCCGGCCCTGTAAGCACCGACCCGTGCAGGGTCTTCATGCGTTCGGCATGGGCGATCGGCGAGCCGAAGATCTGCGCGATGTCGCGCGTGATGTGCTCGCCCCCGACCCCGACGCCGCCGCAGCTGACAAGCGCGCCGCGTTCGAAGAGCGCATAGCTCGTCGATCGCGCGCCGATATCGAGAAGAAGGACGCCGAGCTCCTTTTCATCGTCGATGAGGACGGCCTCGGCCGCGGCATAGGGACCTGCGACCACCTCTTCGAGCTCAAGGCTCGCGCGCGCCAGCATCGACTCGAGATTGACGAGATAGCTGTCCTTGACGCCGACGCCGAAGATCTCGGCGTTGAGGACCGCGCCCGAGAGGCCGGCCGGGTCCTCCGGCGCGGGTTCGCCGTCGATCGCATATCGAATCTTGAAGGCATGAAGAGCTGTCGCGCCCTCAGGCGCGGCCGCGCTCGACCCTTGCGCGAGGCAATCGGCGACATCCTCGCGCGTGATGACGCCGCCTTCGATATCGAGGTCGACGCCGACGCGGCGGGTCGTCAGGGAGCGTCCGGCCGCCGCGGCGTAGACATGCCGGATGCGGTCGCCGGCCATGCGCTCGGCCGCCTCGACCGACGCGCGGATGGCGGCGTCGACATCGGGCGCCTTGTCGCGCAGCGCCGCGCCATGCTGGCCGACGCCGACCACATCGACCTCAAATTCGCCGTCGAAAGCTTCCGTCAATTGCGCGATCACGCAGGCGACCTTCGACGCGCCGATGTCGAGCGCGGCGATCAGCCTGCGGTCCGCCGAGCTCTTGAATTCTCTCGCCATGCGATTCTCGCCAATCCGGCGCCCAATCTTCCGGCGCCCATCATTCGCGGCGCCGACAGACTATCAGCCGGCGCCGATGCGGTCGCTTCGGTCCGCGGCGGCGCCGCTCTCGCCGGTTTCGCCGCGCCTCCGGATAATCAGTCGTTCGGGATCGCGAAGGTCGATGTATTCGAGCGGCTGGTCAAGCGTCGACTGGGCCGCGTGCATCAGCGCGATATCGGCGACCGCTTTCTCGAAATCGGTCTCGGGAAGCTTGATCTCGACATTGTTGCGCAGGCGCAGATTCCACCGGCGGTCGCCGACGCGAATGAGCGCATAGGTCCGCTTGTTGAGCTCCTCATGCGCGCGCAGCGCCTGCAACACGCCCGCGGCGGCGTCGGCGGCGCCCGAGCCGACGATCAAGGGAAGGTTAGAATATTCGAACGCGCCGACGGGCCGGATCTGCGCGCCCGTCGCATCGATGAGATGAAGGTCGCCGTCCACCTGCCAGACCGCCGCCGGCTCGCGTTCGCGAATAGCGACGACGATGGTGTCAGGCATCAGGCGCGAAACCGCCGCAGAGCGCACCCATCCGAGGGATTCAACGCGCAGGCGAGCCTCCTTCAGCGACACATCGATCATCGGCGCGCCGACGATCGGCCCCAGAGCGTTGAGGATTTCATCGTGAGCGGTCTGATGCGCGCCGCGCAGCAGCACGCGCTTCACTTCGAGACCCGCCGACGCGGTCGCGTCCGCCGTCGCACGGTCGACCGCCCGCCCCATGATCGAGAAATATCCGCCCGCCCACAGCACCACCGCGATCAGCGAAAGAATGACCGCCGACCCGGCGACGCCGGCGATTGTGTAGTTCTCGAACACCGCGACGGCGCGACGAAGGAAGGAGTCTTTCTTCCGGGATTTCTTTTTCACCGCAGGCATGACGCGTCCTCGATAATCCACTCACAAAGATCGGGAAAGGAGATCCCGCAATGAGCGGCCTGTTCCGGCGTCAGCGACGTCGATGTCATTCCCGGCTGCGTGTTGATCTCCAGGAAATAGACCTGTTCGGTCGACGCGTCCGCGTCATAGCGAAAATCGGAGCGCGTGACCCCGCGGCAGCCGAGCGACCGATGCGCAAGGAGCGCGAGATCAAGGCAGCGCTCCTCGATCACCGCCGGTATTTTCGCCGGGAGGACATGGCGCGACCCGCCGGGCGCGTACTTCGCCTCGTAGTCGTAAAAGGCGAGGTCGGTGGTGATTTCCGTGACGCAAAGCGGACGATCGCCCATCACGGCGACGGTGAGCTCGCGGCCCGGAACGAATTTCTCGACCAGCACTTCGTCGCCGAGCGTCCACTTGTCGCTCGCGAGCTCCGAGGGCGGACGATTGTCGCCCTTACGGATGATATGAACGCCGACCGAGGAGCCTTGCGCGTTCGGCTTGATGACGTAGGGCGGCTCCATCGCATGGCCGCCCGCCGCTTCGTGGCGCGACATCACCCGACCTTCCGGCGAAGGAACGCCGGCGCTTCGGAGGACAAGCTTGGTGCGCTGTTTATCCATCGCGAGCGAGGACGTCAGCACGCCGGAATGCGTATAGGGAATCCCCATCACTTCAAGGAGACCCTGCACGCAGCCGTCTTCGCCCCACTGTCCGTGCAGCGCATTGAAGGCGGCGTCGGGCTGAAGGTCGATGAGCCGCGAGGCGAGGTCGCGGCCGACGTCGATCTCCGTGACGTCATACCCCTTGGCGCGCAGCGCCTTCGCGCAGGCCGCGCCGGAGTTCAGCGACACTTCCCGCTCCGGCGACCAGCCGCCTTTGAGGACTGCGATGCGCTTGTACTT
>CAZOEB010000001.1:0-57869 GCA_964578685.1 uncultured Caulobacterales bacterium | reverse complement strand
AGCGCAACTCAACGCCCGTCCTGTTAAGGACGTCTTTACGAAGGCTCTCGACGAGGCTTTCGATGTCGGCGGCTGTCGCCTTGCCGCGATTGATCATGAAATTGCAGTGCTGCTCGGAACATTGCGCGTCGCCGACGACGCGCCCGCGCCCGCCCACCTCGTCGATAAGCTGCCAGGCTTTGCGTCCGCCGGAAAGCGCCGGGTCGGGATTTGCGAACGTCGAGCCGCCGGTCTTTTCGCGGATGGGCTGCGACTTTTCCCGACGCTCCATGATCGCGGCCATGCGCGCCTCAATGGCGGCGGGGTCGTCCTTGCGCCCTTCGAACAGCGCCTCGGTGAAGATGAGCCCCTCGCCGGAGCCGCAATGACGATAGGAGAATTTCATATCGGCATTCTTGAAGACGCGGCGTTCGCCGGTGCGGTCGTAAGCGACCGCTTCGATGAGCACGTCTTTCGTTTCCTGCTCATAGGCGCCGGCGTTCATGGCGAGCGCGCCGCCGATGGTTCCAGGGACGCCGCGATAGAACTCGAGGCCCGCAACGCCCGCCCGCGCGGCGGCCCGCGCGACTTGCGCGTCGAGCGCGGCGGCGCCGGCGCGCACGCGGACGCCGTCGATCGATATCTTGGCGAAAGGCGCGCCAAGGCGCACGACGACGCCGCGCACGCCGCCGTCGCTCACCAGAAGATTGGAGCCGACGCCGACGGGATAGACCGGAACGCCGGCGGGCGTGTTCTTCAGGAATTCAGCGAGGTCGTCTTCATCTTCCGGCGTGAAGAGCACGTCCGCCGGGCCGCCGACGCGAAACCAGGTGATCGCGGACATGTCCGCGCCGGCCACGTAGCGACCGCGAACTTCCGGCAAATCGGCGACTGTGACGCTCTTGTTCACACACAACCTGATCTCCGCTCATCCCGGCGAAAGCCGAGATCCAGAACTGACAGCGTCTGGACCCCGGCTTTCGCCGGGATGAGCGGTGCTTTGGGCGCCGGAGCATGTTCAGGAAAATTCACGGCCGCACCTTCGCCAGCGCTTCTGCGAGGCCGTTAGCATGTTTTGTGATGTCCCCGGCGCCGAGGCAGACGACATAGTCGCCCTTCTCCGCAATGGCGGCGATCTCCTTCGGCAGGTCGTCGAGCGAGCGGAGCGCGCGCACATCTCGGTGGCCCTGCGCGGCGGCGCCGGCGACGAAGGCGTCCCGGCTGACGCCCTCGATCGGCGCTTCGCCGGCGGAGTAGACGTCGGTTACGAAAGCGACGTTCGCTTCATTGAGACAGGAGCAGAACTGGTCCATCAGATCGCGAAGCCGCGTGTAACGATGCGGCTGAACGACCGCGATGATGCGCCCGCGCGTCACCTGCCGCGCGGCGCGCAGGACCGCGGCGATCTCGACAGGATGGTGGCCGTAATCGTCAATGATGGTGACGCCGTTCCACTCGCCGACCTTGGTGAAGCGGCGCTTGACGCCCGCGAACTCTGCAAATCCCTTCCGGATCGCCTCGTCGCTCGCGCCCACTTTGCGCGCGACGATCGCCGCAGCGAGCGCGTTGGAGACGTTGTGAAGCCCCGGCATCGGCAGCTTGACGCCGTCGATGCGGCTGTCGGGCTTTCCGCGCGCGCGGAACACGATATCAAAGCGCGCTGCGCCGCTGTCAAAGGAGATATTCTCCGCGCGAACGTCCGCCTGCGGATTGGTTCCGTAGGTGATGAGCCGGCGGTCCGTGACGCGGCCGACGAGCGCCTGCACTTCCGGGTGGTCGAGGCAGACGACCCCGTAGCCGTAAAACGGCGTGTTCTCGATGAACTGGTCGAAACCTTTTTTGAGCGCTTCGAACCCGCCCCAGTGATCGAGATGCTCGGGGTCGATGTTCGTGACCACCGCGACGGTCGTCGGCAGGCGCAGGAAGGAGCCGTCGGATTCATCCGCTTCGACGACCATCCAGTCGCCGTCGCCGATGCGGGCGTTCGCGCCATAGGCGTTGATGATCCCGCCGTTGATGACGGTCGGGTCGAGACCCGCGGCGTCAAGGAGCGCGGCGACCATGGTCGTCGTCGTCGTTTTTCCATGCGTGCCGGCGACGGAGATCGTCCACTTCAAGCGCATCAGCTCGGCGAGCATGTCGGCGCGGCGAACGACCGGAATGTGCCGCGCACGCGCAGCGAGGATTTCCGGATTGTCACGGCGGATCGCGGTCGAGACGACGACGGCGCCCGCGCCGTCGACATTTTTCGCGCTGTGGCCGATGACGACGGGGATGCCCTTTTCCCGGAGCTGCTGCACGGTCGCGCTTTCGGAAACATCGGAGCCGCGCACCTCGTATCCGAGATTTTTCATCACCGCGGCGATGCCCGACATGCCGATGCCGCCGACGCCGACGAAATGCATGACGCCGACATCGAACGGCAGTCGGACCTTGATGTTCTTCGCTTCGCTCATGCGGCGGCCTTTCGGTTCTCGCTGACGATCTTATCGACAAGATCGGCGAGCGCCGAGGCGGCGTCCGATTTGACCCGGTTTTTCGCCGCCGCCGCCATCGCCTCAAGTCGGCCGGGCGCCGTCAGCAGTCCTTCAAGCGCGTGGGCGAGCGTCTTCGTGGTGAATTCCTTCTCATTGATGCGGATCGCCGCGCCCGCGTCCGCGAGCGCGCGCGCATTGCCGGTCTGGTGGTCGTCCATGGCGATCGCGAGGGGCACGAGGATCGAGGGCCGCCCGATCGCCGCCAGCTCGGTCACCGTCGAAGCGCCTGCGCGCGCGATGACAAGATGGGCGCCTGCGATGCGCATGGGGAGATCCTTGTAAAATGGCGCAAGCTCAGCCTCGACTTGCGCCTGACGATAGGCGCCCGCCAGCGTTTCGATTTCGTTCTCGCGCGCCTGCTGCACGACTTTCAGCCTTTTCCGCAATGCTTCGGGCAAAGACTCGACCGCAGCGGGAACCACAGTTGAAAAAAGCGATGCGCCCTGGCTGCCGCCAAAAACCAGCAGGCGCACCGGCTCGCCCTCGCGCGGCGGATCGTACAATTGCGCCGCCGCCTTGCGGACGGCGTCGCGCACCGGATTGCCGACTTCGACGACATCGGCGCGCACGCGCTCGGGGCGCTTGTCGAGCACCGGAAATCCATGCGCGAGGAACGACGCCGCGCCGATCGACATTCGGTTGGCGCGGCCGAGCACGCCGTTCTGCTCGTGAACGCCATGCGGAACGCCCGTCATCGCCGCCGCGCGCATCGCCGGAAAACTCGGATAGCCGCCGAAGCCGACGACCGCAGCGGGCTTCAGCCGTCGAAATTCCGAAAGCACCTTCATCAACCCGCCGGCGAGCGAGATCGCCGCCGCCGCTTTCGCAATGGGGCCGCCTACCGAGGGACTCGCCGCGGAGATCAGGAATTTTTCGTCCGCCGGAAAATGCGCGGCGTAGCGGTCGCCGCGCGCATCGGTGATGAGGAGCACGCGGTACCCGCGGCGTTTCAGCTCTTGCGCGAGCGCTTCGGCCGGAAACATGTGTCCGCCAGTGCCGCCCGCGGCAAGCGCGATGAGGCGCGGGCCGGTCACGGCATCACGTCCTTGCGCCGGTCGGCGAGCGACTGGCGCCGCGTCAGCGCGAGAATAAGTCCGACCGTCAGCCCGGCGGCGATCAGCGAGGAGCCGCCATAGGAGATGAACGGCAGGGTCATCCCCTTCGCCGGGAGAGCGCGCAAGTTTACGCCGATATTGATGAGGCTCTGAAGCCCGATGAGCGAGGCGAGTCCGCAAACCGCCGTCTGCGCGAAAACGCTCTTCAAGGCCCCGGCCTTGACGAACGCCCGGACGACGAGCGCCATGAAGAGCGTAATGATTAGGGCGCAGAGGATCATGCCGTATTCCTCCGCGGCGACGGCGAAGATGAAATCGGTCTGCGCGTCCGGAAGCGAGAATTTGACGGGGGCCGCCGCGTCCGCTCTTCCGGCGAGGCCGCCATTGGCGATCGCTTCAAGCGCCTTGTCGACCTGATAAGCCTCCCCCCCTTCCGGATTGAGAAACGCGTCAATGCGCGCCGCAAGGTGCGGCGACAGGAAATAGCCCGCCGTGAAAAGCCCGAAAGCGATCGCCGCAGCGACTGTCAGGAGGAGAAGCCCGCCGCCGGACACGAAATACATCGCCATGAACACCATGGTCAGAAGACCGGCCTGGCCGTAATCCGGCTGGAGCGCGAGCAGACCCGCGCAGACCGCGAACAGTCCGCACGCGATCACTGCACCGGGAAAACGGGGGTTGCGCGCGCCTTCCGCCAGCATCCACGCCGCAACGACGACGAAGCCGGGCTTCAGGAATTCCGACGGCTGGAAGGAAAAGGGACCGAATGAGAACCATCGCTTTGCGCCGTTGATTTCAGGGGCGAAGAGAAGCGCGGCGACCAGCGCCGTGAACATTATTCCGAAAATAACGGCGCCGACACGGCGCGCCTGCAACGGCGTCAGCGCCGACGTAACGACGATCAGCGCGAGCGCCGGCGCGATGAAAAAGATTTGGCGCAGCGGGAAATGGAAGCTGTTGTCGATCTGGAGCCGCATGGCGGCGCCGGGACCGGCGGCGAAGAGGAGGACGACGCCGATCATCATCAAGGCGGCGATGAGTCCCAGCGAGGTATGGTCGACCGACCACCACCAACGCGCGATGGGCGAGTCGTCGATCCGGCTGACGCCCTTCATGCGGCCGCTCCATTGGCGAGTTCGACTTCGCCCGCGAGTTTGCGGAAGACGTCTCCGCGCTCCTCGAAGTTCCGGAACTGGTCGTAGGAAGCGCAAGCCGGCGACAACAGAACGACAGGACTGGCGAGCCCGCTCGCCGCTGCGTCCTGCGCCGCGCGGCGCACGGCGCTTGCAAGATCGCCGCATTGCAGGCAGGGGGCGGTCCCCGCGAGCTGCGCTTCAAAATCGCGCGCGGCCTCGCCGATCAGATAGACGCCTTTGACGCGCGCCATCAGCGGCCGGAGCGATTCAATTCCGCCCTCTTTCGGCTTGCCGCCTGCGATCCAGAAAATATCGCTGTAGGACTTCAGCGCGCGGCTCGCTGCGTCGGCGTTCGTCGCCTTCGAGTCGTTGACGAACAGCACGGGACCGCGCCTCGCGACGATCTCCATGCGGTGCGGCAGGCCCGGAAATCGTTCCATGGCGCGCACCGCGACGTTCGGCGCAACGCCTTCTGCGATCGCGGCCGCAAGCGCCGCCGCCGCATTCTGCCAGTTATGCTGGCCGCGCAGCGCCGCGATCCCCGAAATGTCGCCGGCTTCGCCTGATTTCTCCCGCAGACTGAAATAGAGCTTGCCGTTGAGCGCAAAGACGCCGCGGCCCAGCGCGCCTTCGGCGGAGACAGGCGTCACCTTTCGCGCGCCGGAGGACATCAGCCATGCGCAGACGCCCTGCGACCAGACGTCATCGACGCCGATGATGGCGGCGTCCTCGCGCGTCTGATTGAGGAAGATCCGCTTCTTGGCGGCGATGTAACCGGCCATGTCGCCGTGGCGATCGATGTGATCCGGGGAGAGATTAAGGAAGAGCGCGGCGTTGACGCGGAGCGACTTCGCAAGATCAAGCTGAAAGGAAGAGAGTTCGAGAACGTAATAGCGGGTCTTCACGATTTCCGGCAAGGACAGCACGGGCTTGCCGATATTGCCGCCTACGACCGCGTCGCGTCCCGTTTCCTTGAGCAAATGCCCGATCAGCGCGGTCGTCGTCGATTTGCCGTTCGAGCCGGTGATCGCGATCACGCGCGGGCGGAGCGCCGGATCGACGGCGTTGACCGCGCGGGCGAAGAACTCGATGTCGCCGATGATCTCGACGCCGGCCTGATGCGCCTTTCTGACAATCGGGTGCGGCGCCGGATGCGTCAGCGGGACGCCGGGACTAAGAGCGAGCGAGCGCAGCTCGTTCCACGGCCAGGTCTTCGGATGCTCGGCGCGGTAGCGCGTGTTCGCCGTCTTCGTGCGCGCTTCTTCTTTTTCGTCCCAGGAGAAGACCTCCGCGCCCGAAGCGACGAGCGCCTCGCAGGTCGCGAGGCCGGTCGCGCCAAGGCCGTAGACGCCGATCTTCTTGCGCTCGATGCCGGGGACGATGATCATGACCTAGCGCAATTTCAATGTTGAAAGACCGATCAGCGCGAGGATGACGGCGATGATCCAGAAGCGGATGACGATCGTCGATTCCTTCCAGCCGAGTTGCTCGAAATGATGGTGGATCGGCGCCATCTTGAAGACGCGTTTGCCGGTAAGCTTGAAGGACGCGATCTGGATCATGACCGAGAGCCCTTCGAGCACGAAGAGGCCGCCGACGATCGCGAGAACGATTTCGTGCTTGGCCGCGACAGCGATCGAGCCGATCGCCCCGCCGAGCGCGAGCGATCCTGTATCCCCCATGAAGATCGCCGCGGGCGGGGCGTTGAACCAGAGAAAGCCGAGTCCGGCCCCGATGATCGCGCCGCAGATGATCGAAAGCTCGCCGACGCCCGGCACGAACGGCACGCCGAGATAACCGGCGAAATCAAACCGGCCGACGAGATAGACGATGAGGCCGTAGGCGCCCGCCGCGATCATCACCGGAACGGTCGCTAATCCGTCGAGGCCGTCCGTCAGGTTGACCGTATTGGATGCGCCGACGATGACGAACGCCGCGAAAGGAACCATCAGCCAGCCGATCGGCACGCCGATCGCGCCCTCGCCGAACCACGCTTGGAAAAACTGCAGCGGCACGAACGGCACGGCGACCGACGTCTCGATGCCCGGCGGCGCATCGGGCGCCGCCCCGAGCGTCATGACGCAGAAGAGACCGGCGAGGATCGCGACGCCGAACTGCACGACAAGCTTTATCGAGCCGACGACGCCCGACGCCGTCTGCTTGGTGACCTTCAGATAATCGTCCCAGAACCCCAGCGCGCCGTAAGTGAGCGTCACCCCCATGACGATCCAGACATAGGGGTTGTCGAGGCGCGCCCAGAGCAGCGTCGCGACCGTCAGTGAGATGAGCATCAGGACGCCGCCCATCGTCGGCGTGCCGGCCTTCGAGATGATGTGACTTTGCGGACCATCCTGCCGGATGGGCTGACCGCGGCCCTGCTTGCGGCGCATCCATCGAATGAGGCCCGGTCCCATCCAGAAGGCGATGAGGAGCGCCGTCATGATCGCCCCGCCTGCGCGGAACGACAGGTATTTGAAGACGTTGAACAGAGCGAACTGATCAGAGAAATTGGTGAGGTAATAGAGCATGTGCTTTGCGGCCGGACGTCATTTTTTTAGGCGGCGGACGCCTTCAGCGCCGCCACGATTTCACTAACCTTAGAAGCGTTCGACCCTTTGACCATGACGATATCGCCGTCATGGAGGGAGGCGACGACGGCGGCCGCGAGGGTCTTTGCGTCGGGCGCTGCGCTGGCGCGAACCTCGTCCGGAGCCTTGTCCCAGAGGTGCCGCATCAGGGCGCCGGCGACATAAAGGCGATCGACCCTGGCGGCAACTAGCGCTTCCGCAAGTCCGGCGTGCAGGGCGGGCGCATCCGGCCCAAGTTCCAGCATTTCGCCGAGGACGGCGATCCGCCGCCCTTTCCCCTTCGGCTGCAACTGGCCGAGGAGCGCCAGCGCCGCGGCCATCGACGTCGGGTTGGCGTTATAGCTCTCGTCGAGAATCAGCACCTCGCCGCCGGACTTCAGCGTGATCCGGGATTGCGCCCCGCGGCCCGCGGCGGCGGCGACGCCTCTCAGGCCGGCGGCGGCCTTCGCCGCAGGAACGTCAAGCGCCCGCGCGGCGCCGATGACCGCGAGCGCGTTCATCGCTTGGTGACGGCCGGGCGCCGCAAGCGAAAACTCAAAGGGCGCGCCGAAAACAGACGCCGACACATCGCCGCCGCCCTCGCGCATCGCGTAACCGTCGAGGCGGATGTCGGCGTCCTTTGACTCACCAAAGGTGATGATTCGCTGAACGCCGGCCGCTTGCGCGAGATCGCGCAGGAGGCCGAAGTAATCATTATCGACGGGCAGAACCGCGACGCCGCCTTTTTCAACACCCAGAAAGATTTCCGACTTAGCGCGCGCGATGTTTTCGCGGCTTCCGAGATTTTCGATATGCGCTTCGCCGATCGTCGTGATGACGGCGACATGCGGCCGCACGAGCCTTGTCAGCGGCGTAATTTCGCCCGCGTGGTTCATGCCGATTTCAAAAATGCTGAAGTCAGCTCCCATCGGCATGCGCGCGAGCGTCAGCGGCACGCCCCAGTGATTGTTGAAGCTCTTGTCGCTGGCGTGCACCCGGCCCGCCGCCCCGAAGGCCCCGCGCAGCATCTCCTTGGTCGACGTCTTTCCGACGCTTCCGGTCACTGCGACGCGCTTTCCGAAATTTCTGAGGCGCGCAGCGCGAGCAAGGTCGCGAAGCCCTTCGAGAGTGTCGCCGACGACGAGAAGCGGCGCCCCGTCGGGAGCGTTCTGCGGCGCGCGCGCGACGAGCGCCGCCGATGCGCCGCGTTCAAACGCGTTGACGACGAATTCGTGGCCGTCGCGCGCGTCGACAAGCGCGACGAACATTTCGCCGGGGGTCAGCGAGCGCGTGTCGATCGAAACGCCGCGCGCAGACCATTCCTCGGCGATCCAGCGGCCGGGGTCGCCGCCGCGCGCGCACAACGCCCCGCCTGTCGCCGCCGCCGCTTCAAACGCCGTCCAGAGCCCTGCGCTCATCGCTCTCCTCCCGCCATTGCGGCTGCGCGGCGCGCCTCGGCGAGATCGTCAAACGGGTGCGTGACCCCGCCGACGGTCTGCCCCGTCTCATGTCCCTTGCCGGCGATCAGCAGCACGTCGCCCGGCTGCAAAAGGCTGACCCCCTCGGCGATCGCGTCGGCGCGGCCGCCGATATTTCGCGCGTCGGGACACCCTTCGATGACCGCGCGTCGGATGGCGGCCGGATCCTCCGACCGCGGATTGTCGTCAGTGACGATGACGAGGTCGGCGCCGGCGGCCGCGGCTTTCCCCATCAGCGGGCGCTTGGCCCGGTCGCGATCGCCGCCGGCGCCGATAATGGCGATGACGCGGCCGCGGGCGTGAGGGCGTATCGCCCGCAAAGCCGTCGCCACCGCGTCCGGCGTATGCGCGTAGTCAACGAAGACGCCGGCGCCGCGCGCTTCCGCAGCGAACTGCATACGGCCCGGCACGCCCGGCAGCCGCTCCAGCAGCGGCAGCACCTCGCCGGTCGGACGTCCGGACGCGAGGACGATCCCGGCGGCGACCAATGCATTTTCCGCCTGAAAAGCGCCGATCAGAGGAAGGCTCAACCGAAAGACATGCGCGCGCGCCTCGACTTCGAGGTCGAGACCAGCAGGCTTCGGCGCCAGCGAGCGGACATGCAGGGTTTCGCCTCGCCGACCTGACGTAAGGACCCGTGCGCCGCGCCGATGAGCGGCGGCCGCGACGTCAGCGCCGCCCGCGCCGTCCATGTTGACGACAGCGACGCCGGTCGCCGGCAGGAGATCGAGAAACAGCCGCAGCTTCGCCTCGAAATAGGCTTCGAGCGTCACATGAAAGTCGAGGTGGTCCTGCGTCAGGTTTGTGAACGCCGCGGCTGAAAACCTCACGCCGTCCGCGCGATATTGGGCAAGCGCGTGACTGGAGACTTCCATCGCTAGATGAGAGACCCCCTCGCCCGCCATTGCGTCGAGCGTTTCATGAAGCGTCACCGGTTCCGGCGTCGTGTGGCCAAGCGGCCGATCAAAGCCCGGGGCGTGCGCTCCGAGCGTTCCGATGCTGCCCGCTTTATCGCCCAGCATCGACCACAGCGCCGCAGCGAAGACCGCCGTCGACGTTTTTCCGTTGGTCCCGGTCACGCCTGCGATGAAATCGGGCTGCCGGGGATGAAAACGCGCCGCGATCTGCGAGAGACGCCGGCGCGGCTCCTCGTCCGCCACCAGCGGCAGGCGCGTCCTTGCGCCCGGCCTTGCAAGCACGGCGGCGGCGCCGCGTTCCTCCGCCTGCGGAATGAAGGCCGCGCCGTCCGCCTTGGAGCCCGGCAATGCGGCGAAGAGGAAACCCTCGCGCACGGCGCGGCTGTCCGGCGTTATTCCCGAAATATCGGGATCGGGATCAAACCGCTGATCAGCAAGGGCGGAGAGTTTCACATGCCGCCTCCGGCGACAGCGCCCGCCGCCGCAGCCCGGCGCGTCGCAACCGGCGCGGCGAAAGCCATTTCGGCGACTTCGGGCGAGACCGGCATGACGCCGAGGACGGGCGCCAATCGTTGCGTGATGCGGGCGAACGCCGGCGCGGCGTTCCAGCCGGCGGTCGCATAACCGAACGTGCCTTCAACCGCCTGCGGTTCGTCGAGCGTCACAAGCGCCGCATAACGCGGGGCGTAGCCCGGAAAAGCGCCGACGAAAGTCGAGATGCGGGCGTTGACGTCATATCCGCCTCGAACCGGTTTCTCTGCTGTCGCCGTCTTGCCGATCGGAAAATAGCCGGGCGTTTCCGCAAGACTAGCCGTTCCCCCGGTTATGACGGCCCGCATGACGCGGCGCATCGCTGCGCTCGTCTCCGCCTTGTAGATCCGACGCCCTTCCGCCGGCGCGTTCGTTTTGAGAAAAGTCGGCGCACGCCAGACCCCGCCGTTGACGACGCTCGACGTCATCGTCAGCAGGTGAAGCGGCGTGATCGAAACGCCGTGCCCGTAGGAGATCGTCGCCGTCTCGACGGGACCCCATTGCCATGGCGGCTCCGGCTCTCGGCGTTCGGGAAGCTCTATCGGCAGCGTGTCGAGAAGTCCCGCAGCCTTGAGCGCTGCTTTCAGCCTATCGGTTCCAAGGTCCTTCGCCATACGCGCGGCGCCGATATTTGACGAGTACTGAATGACTTCCGAAAAGGTGAGGATCCGGTTTTCGCCGTGAAAATCGCGAATGACCTTGTCCGCCACCTTGTAAACCCCGCGCGCGTCATAGGTCGAGCCTTCATGCGCGGTTCCCGCCTCAAGCGCCGCCGCGCCCGTCAGCAGCTTCAACGCCGAGCCGAGTTCGTAGCGGTCGTAAACGGCGCGATTGCGGCGATTTTCCGCCGGCGCGGCGCCGGGCTCGTTGGGATCGAAATCAGGGAGGTTCGCAAGCGCGATGATCTCGCCGGTCGTGACATCCATGACGGCGCCCATCGCCGCTTTGGCGCGGAACTTCCGGACCGCCGCGACCAGTTCCTGTTCAACGATCTCCTGGGCGCGAACGTCGATCGAAGCAATCAGGGGCCCTTGCCCATTTGCGTCGTTCAGAAACCGCTCGAGACCCGCGACCCCGCCCTTACCGGGTTCGAGATGTCCGACGATATGCGCAGCCGTCGCCCCTTGCGGATAGAAGCGCTCGACGCGCGACGTGAAGCGCACGCCTGGAAGACCAAGTTCGAAAACAGCGCGCTCCTGCTCGGGCGTCAGGCGCTCCCGGATTTCGACGTAACGGCCTTGGTCAAGTTTCCGGGCGAGATCGGCCGCGTCCACCGAGGGGACAATGGCTGCGATTTTCGACGCGGTTTCATTGGCGTCCCAGATCTCCGAGCCGGCGATCTCGAGCGCGCGCAAGGGAAGATTTGAGGCGAGGAGCACGCCGTTCCGATCGACGATCTCGGAACGAGCGCCGCTTTCATTCACCGCGGCCGTCCGGGAGCGATGGCCGTCCGCCGGACCAAGCGCAACGGCGACAAGTCGAAATCCCATCAAGGAAAAGACGAAGCCGAACGTGACGGCGCACATCAAGATGCGCCGTCGGGTCACTTCGGCCGCCCGGCCGCGCCGGCTCTTCGCGGCGATGCGTCCCGGCGATGGGTCCGGCGTCCTGACGCCCTCTTCGATCACATAAAGTCGCGCCGCCGCGCGCCTTTTCCGGGAGAGCAACGGAACGCGCATCATTCAAGGCCTGCAATCGCAACCGGGGCCGTCGGATTTGTCGCCGAGTCCTGGTTCTGTTGTCGATGCGCAGCGAACGCGATTTCAAAGTCCTCCGAGGTCATCAATTGCTCGCCCGTCAGCGGGGCGAGCGTCGAAATGCTGCCGGCGATCTCGGTCAGTCGTTCAGGGCGTTCCAGAAAGGCGACCTCCGTCCGCAGCACCTGAATGCTCGAAAGTTCTTCGGCTTTCTGGCGATCGAGCGCGCGGATTTCGCTTCTGGCGTCGCGCACCGACGATTCCGCCTTGTAGCGGCCTGCTGCAGCGGCGGCGAGAATGAGACAAAGGATCAAGGTCGTGAGGCGCATCATCCGTTGGCTCCAGTTCTTGTTAGGGCTCGGGAAAGCCTCAGCGCCGGCAGGAAATCTTGCGGGTCGCCGCCGCGCGCCGGCGCCGCGGTCCGGGCGCCGGCCCGGAGCTTCGCGGATCGCGCACGGGGGTTGGCGGCGATTTCGGCGGCGCTTGGCGTTTGCGGCTTCGCGGAGAGCAATTCGAAGGTCGGCGCAGCCGAGGCCGCAGCGGGCGCATGGCGCGAGCCAGAGGGCGCGCGGCCGGATCGGTCGGCGAAAAAATTCTTGACAATGCGATCTTCGAGAGAATGAAAAGTCACCACCACGAGGCGCCCTGCAGGCTTTAACAGCCGTTCCGCGGCGATCAGCGCGCGCGCGAGCTGCCCGAGCTCGTCATTCACAAAAATTCGCAGCGCCTGGAAAGCGCGTGTCGCCGGGTGGATCTTGTCTTCGCGCCGTTGCGGATTCGCCCGTGCGATCACCTCTGCAAGACGGGTCGTCGTGCGGATCGGCGCCACGGCGCGCTCATCGACGATCGCCCGAGCAATGCGACCGGCCTTTTTCTCTTCACCGTAAACTCGCAGGATTTCGGCGAGATCGCCCGTTTCCGCTGCATTGACAATGTCGCCGGCGTCGGGGTTTCCGCAGTCCATACGCATTGAGAGCGGTCCCTCGCGCATGAACGAAAATCCGCGCTCCGCTTCATCGAGCTGCATCGAAGAAACGCCGAGGTCGAACACAGCGCCGTCAATTTCAGAGACGCCCTCCCCGACGAGCGCGTCCTCCATCTCGTCAAATGGCCGAGCGACAAGGCGCAACCGCCCGCCGTAGCGCGCCTTCATGTCGGCGGCGAGCGCTATCGCCGAAGGGTCGCGGTCAAATCCGTAGACGGAGCAATCGGCGCGATCTAGGATCCGGCGCGAGTAGCCGCCCGCGCCTAAGGTCGCATCGACATAAAGACCGCCGTCCACGGGGGCCAGCGCATCGACGGCCTCGTCCGCCATGACCGGGACATGCGGGCTTGCGCTCACTTCAAGCTCTCCAGCTTCGTACGAAGCTCGATGATCGCCTTGCGCGCGGCCGGGCGGGTCCTCGCCATGTTTTCGGCGTCGGCGTCGGCGTCGACGATGATGAATTGGTCGCCGCGGCCCTTGAAGCAGACGCGCTCTTTCAGCTTGGCGAAATCCCGAAACGATTCAGGAATGACGACGCGGCCCTCGGTGTCGAAGGGCAGGAACCGCGCAGAACCGAGAATGTGGTCTTCGAGCAGCTCCCGCTCGTCACTCAGCGCCGGGAGCGTGCTGATGTAGCGCTTGTAAGTGGTTATGAAATCGCCGCCGCCGCATTCGAGTCGGTCTTCCTTTACGCCAGTCAGGCAATAGAATCCGCGGCCATGCTCTCCTTCAAGCGCGCGACGAAAGTCGGCCGGCACCGCGACGCGGCCCTTCGCATCAAGCTTGTTGACGTGAGACCCCAAAAAAGAGGTCTCCGGCGACCGCGTGCTCACGCCCAAACTCCGCCCGTTCGCCGTCAAGCGCCGAAGACGGCGCCAGGACGACGATGTCGGCGCCCAAAGACGCCAAAATCCGACAATTTATGGGATAACATGGTACGGAGGCCAAGGTCAAACGGCTTTTGGGCCGATCGGCCTTTTCTGACGGGGACAGTTACGCCTCAGAAACGGCGAACCGCTGTAGCATTTTTTTGGCGCTCTCAGCCGGCCGAACGCTTTGAATTATGGTTTCTCCGCCCGGCTTCATCGAGGGTTTCGCCTTCCTTCTTCCGGCCGACCTTGCGGAGTCGTCCGGCGAACTGGCTGGCGACGTGGTCGAGCTTCTTGACTTCGATCTCCGCCTCAATGACGGCCTGCCGCCTGGCCGCGATTTCGACCTCAAGCGTCCGGCACGATTGCAAAAGCACCGTTCTTTTCTCAGCGGCGCCTGCAAGATATGCGGCGAAATCTCGAAAGCCGACGTCGGTTCGTCCAAGCGCGATCGCTTCTTCGGTGCGGATCGCCGCTTCAAGTTGGTCTAAGGATTGAAGAGCGTCGGATCTTGCGCGCTCGAACTCCCAAAGCGACCGCGATTCCGACTGAACCAGCCTACGCGCCGCCGCCCGCAATTTCAGGAGCGCCCGAAATTCGCGCGTGCCGCCGCTCATCCGGCAACGCTCCCGCTTGAAGCGGGCATGATCGCATTGAGCGCTTCAAACGTCTCAACAACGCCTACCGAACGGGTCTCCGATTGTTCGAGGAACGCCTCGAACCGGTCATAAAACTCGATGGCCTGATCCGTCGCCAGGTTCAGGCCGCGTTGATAGGCGCCAATTTTCAGCATTTCACGGATGTCTTCGTATTCGGCAGCCAATGCGCGCGCGGTGCGGACGGTTTCATATTCGCCGGCGGTCAGGAGCCCTGTCGCCGCTCGCGATACTGACTTCAGGATATCGACCGCTGGAAACCGGCCTCGCTCGGCGATCCGGCGGTCCAGCACCACGTGACCGTCAAGAAGGGCGCGTGCTGCATCGGCGATCGGCTCGTCATGATCGTCCCCTTCGACCAGCACCGAGAAAACGCCGGTGATTGCGCCAGCTCCTTGCAAGCCAGGGCCCGCCCGCTCAAGCAATCTCGGCAAGAGGGAAAAAACTGACGGCGTATAGCCCTTGGCCGTCGGCGGTTCGCCGGCGGCGAGACCGATTTCGCGTTGGGCGCCGGCGACTCGAGTGAGCGAGTCCATCAGGCAGAGCACATGATCGCCTGTGTCGCGAAAACTCTCCGCGATAGTCATCGCCAGGAACGCCGCCTCGCGCCGCATCATCGCCGGTTCGTCCGATGTCGCTACGACGACGACGGAGCGGGCGAGCCCTTCCGGCCCGAGGGTGTCTTCAATGAACTCTCGAAGCTCCCGGCCGCGCTCGCCGATCAAAGCGATCACATTGACGTCGGCTTTTGTGTTGCGCGCGATCATCGACAACAGCGTTGACTTGCCGACGCCTGAACCCGAGAAGACGCCTAGTCGCTGCCCAGCGCGCGCCGGGCAAAATGCGTTCAGCGCTTTCACGCCAAAATCGACCCGGGCTCCAAGGCGATCTCTGAGCGCCGCGGGCGGCGGAGCGGATCGAACGTCGCGCAGGACACCGAAAGCTTGTAAGGGCCCACGTCCGTCTGCGGGCCGGCCGAGCCCGTCGACGATCCGGCCAAGCCATGCGCGTGACGGGCCAATCGCGGCGCTCGCCGAACGGAACCGCGTACGGGCGCCCCGCCGGACGCCAGCGACATCGCCGAACGGCATGGCCGTTGCGAGACCGGCCTCGACGCCGACCACCTCTGCGACAAGCGAGCCGTGTGCGGTTTCGATTTCGATACGAGCCCCGACTTCGAGGACCCCGAGCCGGTCCTCGATCGCGATTGCAAGGTCTGAAACGCCCGCAACGGCGCCTTCAAATGAAACCGGTCCAAACCGGCGTATCACGGCGACCGTCTCCGGGACGCTCGCATCGCCGGTCGAAATTGGCATGGCTGACGGCATCGAAACTTCGGCTCCAAGCCATGTCGCGGGCAGCCTGCGAAACGGCCCGGAGACTTAACCGTAGAGGCTTTAAGCTCGTGTAAACTCGTGAATCGCCTTAAGCGCCCGCCGTGTTCTCGCGGTTAATCCGTATCGCGAATTGGGGGCCCGTCCGGCCTTGCTGGGCGTGCTGCGGGTAACGAAGCTTCACCGCCCCTTAAGGCGGACGAGAAACTCGTGTCGATTTCCGCGTTCCCGTTAACCTTTATGAAAGCAAATCAACCTAACTCTGGTTAAGGCAATTCGAAAAATGCGCGGGCCGTCAGGGGGCGCCTCCGCGACGAGAAGGAGAACGGTCAATGCGGGTTTTGCTTATCGAGGATGACGGCGCCACGGCGCAAAGCATCGAGCTGATGCTGAAGTCCGACGGGTTCAACGTCTACACGACGGATCTCGGCGAAGAAGGCGTCGACCTCGGCAAGGTCTACGATTACGACATCATTCTTCTCGATCTCAATCTTCCGGACATGACCGGCTTTGACGTGTTGAAATCGCTGCGCGTCGCCAAGGTCAACACGCCGATCCTCATTTTGACCGGCCAGGGCGACATCGAGACCAAGGTGCGCGGCCTCGGCTTTGGCGCCGATGACTACATGACGAAACCCTTCCACAAGGACGAACTCGTTGCGCGCATTCATGCGATCGTACGCCGTTCGAAAGGGCATTCACAATCCGTCATCACCACCGGCAACCTCACCGTCAATCTTGACGCCAAGACGGTCGAAGTCGGCGGCCAGCGCGTTCACCTTACCGGCAAGGAATATCAGATGCTGGAGCTGCTTTCGCTCCGCAAGGGCACGACGCTGACGAAGGAGATGTTTCTCAACCATCTTTACGGCGGCATGGACGAGCCCGAGCTGAAGATCATCGACGTCTTCATTTGCAAACTTAGAAAGAAGCTGGCCGCCGCGACCGAAGGCGACCATTACATCGAGACGGTCTGGGGCCGCGGCTATGTGCTGCGCGACCCGGCGGAAGAGAAGGCGGCCTGACGGCCCTTAAGGTAAACGAATTAAGAAAACGCCTCCGCGACGTCGGGGGCGTTTTTTTTCGCTATGATCTTTATGGTCGTTATCAGTCCCTTAATCGAGAACGCATAATCCTTGCAAAAGCGCCGGGCGACCGGAGGGGACTTATGCACTCGATCTCGATGCTGCTTGCGGCCTTTCGCAAGGACCGCCGCGGCAACATCGCAATCATGTTCGGCGCGCTGATCTTCGTCGTCGTCGGCGCGTCAGGAGCAGCAATCGACTTTATTCGCATCGAGCGCGCACGAACTGCGCTCGCCGAAGCAGGCGACGCCGCGCTGCTTGCGGCGGCGCGATACAAAGGCGCCCATCCGAATGCCACCGACGACGAGTTGACGACGATTGCGAAGAAACTATTTGACGGCGCCTTGAAGGACGAGAAGGAAATTAGTGTCGAGGCGTTTAAGATCGCTTTCAACAGCGGGGCCTCGACCTTCCGGCTCGACATCGACGCCGATCTCGATCTCCTCATCATGGACGTGGCCGGCTTCGATAAACAGGCGTTGAACACCAGCGCGGAAGCAAAACTCGGGAAACCGCCTTACATTGAACTCGCCATGGCGCTCGACGTCACCGGGTCGATGAACTCCAAGGGCAAGCTGTCGACGTTGAAGTCCGCGGCAAAGGATCTCGTTGAATCTTTGCTCAGCTACGAAGGCGCAGAGGCCAAGATCGGCGTTGCGCCCTTCGCGCAATATGTGAACATCGGGACAAAGTACGGATCGGAACTGTGGCTCAGCAATCCCGGCGTCGCGTGGAAAGGCTGCGTCGGGTCGCGCCCTTATCCGTACAACATTCAGGACGAGGACTATAACGCGTTCAAGGTTCCGGGAGTCAACGGCGCCGCGTGCCCCGCGCAGCTGCTGCCCCTGACCGATGACAAGGCGGCGCTGTCCGACATGATCAACAATCTATCAGCGGACGGATGGACTTATATCCCGTCCGGCGCGATGTGGGCTTGGAGCTTGCTGAGCCCGCAAGCGCCGTTCACGGAGGCGGTCCCCTATGAGTCGCTGAAAGACGTTAACGGCGCCAAGGCGCTCCTCATCATGACGGACGGCGACAACACCCGCGCGCCGGACTACCCGACGCACAACAGCACGAGCAAGATCCTGGCGAACAACCTGACGAAAGAGCTGTGCTCCAACATCAAGGCGGAAAAGATCACTGTCTACACGGTCGCGTTTGAGGTCACGGACACGACGATCAAGGGCATCCTTCGCGACTGCGCGACAAGCCCCGGCAATTATTTCGACGCCAAGGACTCGAAGACCTTGACGGCGGCGTTCGCGTCGATCGCCGCAAGCCTGCGCAATATCAGTCTTTCCCGGTAAGGCGGGCGATCTCCTCCGCGAGTATCGCCTTGGCGCGTGACGGCGGCGGGAAATCCTCTGCGATCCAGCGCGCCTCGGCGGCGTTGAGGACGGACGCGACCTTGGGTCCTTCCGGAACGCCGCCGGCGAGCGCATCGTTGCCGGAAAACGGCGACGGCGGCGGCGTGAACGCGGCGGCGACAGTCCGGATTCGGCTCAAATCCATCGCCGAGCGCGCCTGCGCGAGCAGCAGCGCGTCGTGAAAGCCGGCGGCGCCGTAGCGATAAACAAGCGCGCGGACAGCCTGGTCCGTCAGCGACGCATGGATCGACGGCGCGCGTTCAACCGCCCGGCGCCGGCGCAGTCCGTCGGCGTTTGAAAGCCTGAGACGCGCATCGACCCCTTCGCCCATATCGCCCCAGAGAGCCGCGAGCCCGAGGGGCGCAGGCGCATCCGGATCAAGTTGCTTGGCGCGCTCCAGCGCCGGCAGGGACGCCGGCGCGGGCCAGATTTCCGCCAGAACGCCCGTCTCCGCCATCGCCGCGACAGCGCGGGCAGCCGTTGGCAGCGACAGGATCTTCGAAAACTCGTCGCCGACGCGCTCCGCCGAAAGGTTTCCGACGCCGGGTTTCAGCGTTGCGCAAGCAGACAGTCCTTGCCGATCAAAATCGGCCGCGAACCGCGCTGAAAAGCGAAAGAAGCGAAGAATGCGAAGGTAGTCTTCGCGAATTCGGTCTTCTGCAGCACCGATAAAGCGAACGCGGCCCGCAACCAGGTCGCCCTCGCCGCCGACGGGATCGAACAAGCGTAGATCGGGGGTCAGATAGAGCGCGTTCAGCGTGAAGTCGCGACGGCGCGCGTCTGCAGCCCAGTCGGTCGTGAACGCTACCGTCGCGCGGCGCCCGTCAGTCGAGACGTCGGCGCGCAGCGTCGTCACTTCGACCGGGAAATGATCGCTGATCGCCGTCACCGTGCCGTGGTCGATCCCGGTCGGCGCGGCGCTTAGGCCCGCCGCGCGCAAGGATTCAATCACCTGCGGCGGAGTCAGCACGGTCGCGAGGTCAATGTCTTTCGGCGCATGGCCGAGGAGGCTGTCGCGAACGCAGCCGCCGACGAAGCGCACGGCGTCCGCGTCCCGGGCCGTCAGTGCCCTGATGATGTTCCGGACAGGCGCCGCATCGATCCACTGAAAGCGCATGCGCGCTTCCGCCGACAATTGTTTGAGCAATACGCTCACCTGTCGCCGCCGTCGTCCGGCTGCAGCGTTTCGGCGAGCGACCGCAATATGCCCGCCGTCAAACCCCAGATGTGAAAGCGTCCATAAGGCGCTGCGAACATGCGATATTTGACGCCGAGATGTTCTCGCTCCTCGGTCGTGTGATTGGCGAGGTCCGCAAACCAGCGGAGCGGCGCCTCGAACACTTCGGCGACTTCGCGCGGATCGGGGCTGATCGGGGCCGCAGGATCGACGACGCCGACGATCGGCGTCACGGCGAAGCCGAGCCCCCCATGATGAACGCCGAGCGCGCCTATCACGTCGACGGCTGAGCGGGGAATGTTCACTTCTTCTTCCGCTTCGCGAAGCGCCGTCGCGATGCGGTCCACGTCACCGGGATCGACGCGCCCGCCCGGGAACGCAATCTGCCCAGCATGAGAGGCGAGGTCGTTTGCGCGCACGGTGAGAAGGACGGTCGGTTCTTCCGCGCGATTGATGATCGGCACGAGCACGGCGGCTTCCTGGCGCTTCGTCGTCCAGCGATTTTCGAACCGGCGATCTTCCGCCAGGTGCGGATTGATCTCGGTGAAGAGCGCGCGCACGCGCTGAGCGGAGGCCCGCGAAAGATTGGCGCTGATGCGCGCGCGCCAGTCGACGGAATCCGGTTTCTGTTGGGTTCGAAGCATCGGGGCTCAATCGCTGTCGGTTCCCGCCGTGATTTCACGCGCATTCCCCAGCGGAAAGAAGGAACCGCCGGAAGCGACGCCGAACAGGAGCTCGCCGTTGATGTCGCGCGTTTCGCCGACAGCGACAAGATCGTACCAAACCGCGCGGACGATGCGCGCGTCGAGCCCCGCGCGGACGTGGATGTAAGGCGCCGATCCCTCGCCGCTAGGGCGCATTTCGATCTGGTGACCGGGCCCCGCGGCAACCTCGTCGCCGACATTGGTCGTGAAGACGAGGCGCCCGCCATCCGCCGCCTGCTCCTGCCGCATGGCGACGGCTTGGAACGGCGCGTCTTGCACTTCGATGCCGAGCTTTTCAACCGGCGTCACGAGAAAGTAGCGATCGCCCTCGCGACGCAGAACTGTCGAAAAAAGCCGCACCAGCGACGCCCGGCCGATCGGCGTCCCCTCGTGAACCCAGAGACCGTCGCGGCGAATGACGAGGTTGAGTTCTCCGCAATAAGGCGGCGACCATTTCTCCACCGGCGGCAAGGGCCGTTTCGGGTCGCCGGCGAGCTGGGCTGCATATCGCATGAGGTCAGTCATAAATTCGAAGGCCGGCGCTTCATCGGCGCCGGCCCTCCCCGTCTTGAAACAATGACAAGAACGCCTAGCCGCCGCACGTCATGCAGCGGACGTAGAGCGCCCCGGGATCGTTGAACTCGTTGAAGAAGCGCGCCTTCTTTTCAACGGCGCCGATAATCTTGCGCAGCAGCGGTTGCGATTTGCGCGCGCCGTCCGCGTCAAGGCCGGCGAGCTTCATCGCTTTCACGGCCGTCCGGCCGAAGATCATCTTGAACGGCGAAATCTCCTCGCGGACTTTGACGCGATCATATTCGGTGAGATTGGCGCGTTTCGCGGCCGCCGCGACGGCTTCGTCGATGTCGCCGAGATTGTCGACGAGCTTCAACCCCTTCGCCTGTTCGCCGATCCACACGCGGCCCTGCCCGACGCCATCGACATAATCCGCGTCTAGGCCGCGGCCTTCGGACACCACGTCGAGAAAATCGCGATAGCCGGCTTCGACGCTTTGCTGAAAGACGTCGGCGATGTTCTCCTCAAGCGGACCGATGCCGGCGGCGTAAATCGAGGAAAGATTTGTCGTGCCGACGCCGTCGACATTGACGCCCCAATATTCGGCGGCGCGTTCAAATGTCGGGAAGAACGCGAAGATGCCGATCGAACCTGTAATTGTCGTCGGCGAAGCCCAGATTTCGTCTCCCGGCGCCGAAATCCAGTAGCCGCCCGAGGCCGCGAGCGAGCCCATGGAGACGACGACCGGCTTGCCGGCTTCCTTCAGTTCCAGGACGCCGTCACGGATGATTTCCGAAGCGAAAGCCGAACCTCCGGGGCTGTCAACACGCAGGACGACGGCCTTGACATTCTCGTCCTCAAGCGCGCGCTTCAGGTTGGCCGCAACCGTGTCGCCGCCTGCCGCCGTTCCCGGCGTCGCTTCGCCGTCGACGATCGTGCCGGCCGCCGTCACGATCGCGATGTTTGGATTCTTGCCGTCTTTCTCCGGGCCGATCGCTGCAAGATAGGTCGAGAGATCGACGCTCTTGAAGCCGACCTCGTCGTCGCTCTCGCCGAACGCCTCGACCATCGCCTTTCGCTGCTCGATGCGGTTCGCAAGCTTGTCGACAAAACCGCCGTTCAGCGCGGCCTTCGCGAGATCGCCTTTGCTTTCGCGGAGCACCGTGTTGAAGTCGTTCGAGAAGCGATCGACCGCGCCCGTCTGCAGGCCGCGCGCCGACTCGACGGAAGATTTATAGGCCGACCACATGCTTCCGAGAAAAGCGAGATTGGCCTCCTTGGCCTCCGGCGACATGTCATCACGCAAGAAAGGCTCCACCGCCGCCTTGAACGTGCCGACCCGGAAGACATGCGGCGTCACCAGGATCTTTTCGAGGAAGGATTTCACATAGCCGTCATAGGCGGCGTAGCCGAGGAAAACCACCGAGCCCTTGTCATGCAGATAGATCTCGTCCGCGCGCGAGGCGAGGAGGTACTGTTCCTGCGAATAATAGTCGCCGACCGCATAGACCTTCTTGCCCGACTTCTTGAATTCATCGAGCGCGGCGGCGAGGTAGTGCGCTTTGCTCGCGCTGATCTCCGGAATGTAAAGCATGCCGAGATCAAGCACGATGCCTTTGATGCGATTGTCCGTAGCGGCGTTTCTAATGGCGCGCGCGACTTCGCCGACTTCAATCTGCGAAGGTTCTTCAGCTCCGTAGACCTGCTGGAACGCCTGTTCGAACGGATCGACCGGCTCCGCCTCTTCGACGAGCACGCCGTTGGGGTTGATAAGAAGGGCGGCTTCGCTCGGCACGCTGGCGACAGGGACCGAACCGCCCGCAAAGAAATTGCTCGCGCCGGAGAACAGCCCGATCAACAGCAACACCATCGCAAGGCCGACGACACCCTGTAAAATAAGGAGGATGCCGATGATGAGTTTGCCAAACCCTTTGATGAAGCCCCAAACGCTCGGACGATGTTCTTCTTCCGCCACTGACATGAACCCTTTTGCTGGCGCTGACGCGCCTCCGGATCGCCGGATTTCGATTATCCCAAACCCCTCTTAACGCCTCGATAACTCTGACTGGACAGAGACCACCGCAGCGTTCAGGACTCTCATCGTAATGACCTTGGCGCTCGCCGCGCAAGGGGCAAGCCCGATGCGACAGGCTGTATCGGCGATCCGATAAACGGTTGCCGGGAGGCTTCAAAACCGTGTTATCTGAGGATGTTAGCCCGCCCGCCGCGGTGTCATCCGAGGCGCGTTTGGGCGTAAAGAGGCTTGATGAGCGACAGCACTCTCCTACAGGATTTTGAAGATGTCTCCGCGCGCTTCCGGGCGGCCCGGCGCGAACTCGCCGACGTCGTCTACGGCCAAGGAGAAATCATCGACCTGACGCTCGCGACGCTCGCTGCAGGGGGGCATGGCCTTCTGGTCGGCGCGCCGGGCCTCGCCAAGACGCTCCTTGTCACCTCGATCGGTTCGCTTTTGGGCCTCGACGCAAGGCGCATCCAGTTTACGCCGGACCTGATGCCGAGCGACATTCTCGGCGCAGAGGTGCTTGAGGAGTCTGCAAGCGGGCGGCGCGAGTTCCGGTTCATTCCCGGTCCTATCTTCTGCCAGTTGTTGATGGCGGACGAAATCAACCGCGCCAGCCCGCGCACCCAATCGGCGCTGCTGCAGGCGATGCAGGAACGCCACGTCACGGTCGCCGGCGAACGCCACGATACGCCGTCGCCGTTCCACGTGCTCGCGACGCAGAATCCGATCGAGCAGGAAGGAACCTATCCGCTCCCGGAAGCGCAGCTCGACCGGTTCTTGATGCAGATCAATGTCGGTTATCCGGACGACTCTTCCGAACGCCGGATGGTGATCGCGACGACCGGCGGCGAGTCCCGGGCGCTGACGCCGGTCATGTCCGCCGCGGATCTTCTTCGCGCTCATGGCGTTGTGCGGCAGATGCCGGTCGCTGAGCGGCTGCTCGACGCAATTCTCGCAATCGTCAGGAGCGCGCGCCCGGTCGAGGGCGCGGAGGACCGCGTGCGCTCGCTCGTCGGGTGGGGCCCTGGCCCGCGCGCCAGTCAGGCGCTGTCGCTTGCGGCCCGCGCGCTCGCTATGATCGACGGCCGCAAGGCGCCGTCGATCGAAGACATTCGCCGTCTCGCAAAGCCGGTGCTTCGACACCGCATGGCTCTAAACTTCACTGCTCGCGCGCAATCGATCGACATTGATGGGTTCATCGACGAGATCGTCGCCAAGGCGCTCTGATGGCGCCGCAACCGACTTCATCGGCGGGTGAAATCCTGCGGCAGGAGTCCGGGGCGCTCGCCGCCGCGTTGCCGCCCTTGCTTGTCGAGGCGCAGCGCGTGTCGCAAACCGTCGCCGCCGGGCTCCATGGCCGGCGGCGCGCAGGACCTGGCGAGACATTCTGGCAGCATCGCCCCTACACTTTCGGCGATCCGGTCTCTGCGATCGATTGGCGTCAATCGGCGCGGACGCCCGACCGGCTCTATGTCCGACAGAATGAATGGGAGGCGGCGGCGACGGTCTGGATCTGGCGCGACCGGTCGCGTTCCCTCGATTATTCATCCGCAGGCGGACTGCCGACGAAGCGCCGGCGTGCGGACGTCCTCGCGACGGCGCTGGCTCTGCTTCTCGCACAGGGCGGCGAACGTCTCGGCTGGATGGGCGACCCGCCGCGCGTTCTTCACGGCCGCACCGCCGGCGAACGGCTTTTCGCCCTGCTCGCCGGGGACGGTTTTGACGACGCCGCATCACTGCCGCCGGACGCCCCGATCCGGCCCTTCAGCCGCGTGATCTATGTCAGCGACTTTCTCTGCGACACCTCGGCGCTCGGTGCAGCCGCTGCGCGCTGCGCTGCGCTCGGCGCCGACGGGGTGATGGTCGAGATCAACGATCCGGCGGAGGAAACCTTCCCTTTCGCCGGCCGCACCGAATTCGAGGACATGGAATCGGACGCGCGCCTCAGGATCGGCGACGCAGCGCAGCTCGGGCAAGCGTACCGCCGCGCTTTCGCCGAACACCGCGCCGCGCTCGCCCGGCTCGCGGGCGCCCTCGGTTGGCCGCTCATCCGGCACCGCACGGATGCGCCGCCGGCCTCGGCGCTTCTTTCAATCTACGCCGCCCTCAATCCCCGAGGCGCGCAATGACCGCAGCGGCGCAATGGGACCTTTGAGTTTTTCAGCGCCTCTTATCCTGATCGGGCTCCTGGCGCTGCCGGCGATCTGGTTCTTGCTGCGCGTGACGCCGCCAGCGCCGTCGCGCATCCGCTTTCCGGCTTTCGAAATTCTGCGGCGACTTGAGAAGACGCCGGAAACGCCGAGCAAGACGCCATGGCCGGTGCTGTTGATGCGGCTCGCCGTCGCTGCGCTCGCGATCCTTGCGCTGTCCGGTCCGATCCTCAACGCGCCGCCTCCGCCGGCGACGACGGCGCCGCTGGTCGTTGTCGTCGATGACAGCTGGATCGCCGCGCCTGGCTGGCGACGCCTGCAAAACCAGATCGAAACCATCGCTGAGCAATCGGCGCGCGCTGACCGTCAAGTCTATCTCCTGCGAACCGCCAGCGGTGAGACCGCCGCCCTCGAACCGCTCAGCGGCGCCGGGCTTCGCGAGGCGTTCGCCGGCGGCCCCGCACCGCTTCGGCCCGACTATGCGACGGCGACCGAAAGACTAGCGGCGCTCCGGCTCTCCGGCGCCGAGATTGACTGGTATGCGGACGGCGTCGGCCATGAAGGCGCGGCGGCTTTTCTCGACGCCCTTCGCGCGAAAGGCGACGTCACGCTCCGGCTCGACGAAACGCTGCCGCGCGTCGCGCTGTCGCCGCCTGCCGCGGACGCTTCGGGCGTCGTCTACACCGTATTTTCCGCAGACGACGCAGCATGGCGCGGCGACATCATCGCGCTCGCGCGCGACGGGCGCGAACTCGGGCGAGCGGCGGGTTGGATCGCCGCCGGCGCCGCGTCGGCCGAGGCGCGCATCGATCTGCCGCTTGCGCTGCAAAACGAACTATCTGTAGCGCGGCTCGACGCGGTCTCGTCCGCCGGCGCCGTACAGCTCGTTGATGCGCGCAGCCGGCGGGCGCTCGTCGGCTTCATCGCCAGCGGCGAAGCGGGCGCCGACCCGCTGCTTTCCGGCCAACACTATGTGAAGAAAGCGCTCGATCCTTATGCGCGCTTCGTCACCGACACCCTTGACGGTCTTATCGCCGCCGGTGTTTCGGCAATCGTGCTCGACAATGTCGGCGTCATCCGGCCCAGTGAAGCAGAAGCTTTGTCCAAATGGATCGAAAGCGGCGGCGTGCTGATCCGCTTTTCCGGTCCTGCGCTCGCCGAGGCGGCGGCGGACGGCGCGCTGAGCCTCATCCCCGCGCCGTTGCGCGGCGGCGGGCGGGCTTTTGGCGGCGCGCTGACATGGGAGACGCCGCAAAAATTGGGTGAGTTCGCCGAGCGCGGCCCGTTCTTTGATCTGACGCCGCCATCGGATGTTTTCGTGCGCCGACAGATTCTCGCAGAGCCCGGCGCCGAGGCGGCGGAACGCTCCTGGGCGAGCCTTTCGGACGGAACGCCTCTTGTCACCGGCGAGCGGATCGGCGCCGGGGCGCTCGCGCTCTTTCACGTGACGGCGACGCCGGAATGGTCGGACCTGCCGCTATCCTCGACTTTCATCGAGATGCTCCGGCGGCTGATTTTTCTGTCGGCGCTTGGGCCCGAAACCGATGACGCGCTAAAAGACCGGGCTTATCAACCGCTGCGCGTCATGGACGGATTTGGGGTCTTGCGGGCGCCGCCGCGGGACGCCGTCGCAGCGACCCTCGGCGAGCTCGATGCCGGCCCGTCGACGAAGCGGCCGCCGGGCTTTTACGGCGCGCCTGAAGCCCCGATCGCGCTCAACGCGTTTCGCGCGGGCGATCCTTTCGAAGCGATCGCGCTCGACGGCGTCGCCGCGCGGGGTTTTGTCGACAACCCGCCGCAGCGCCTCGCCGGTCCGCTGATCGCGGCGGCGCTCCTCCTCTTCGCGCTTGATGCGGTCGTTGCGCTCTTCATGTCCGGGCGGCTGAAAGCGCCATTCGCCGCGGCGCTCGCGCTGGCGGCCGCTGCGACGCCGGCGCCGCGCGCGTTCGCGCAGCCGCTAGACTCGCCGCTGGCTTCCAAAGCCGTTGAGGCTGCGCTCGCGACGCGGCTCGCTTATGTCGAAACCGGCGACCCCGAAACCGACGCCGTTGCGGCGGCCGGACTTCAGGGCCTGACGCGTGAATTGCGCCGCCGCACGTCCCTCGAACCCGAGGCGCCCGATGCGGTCAATCCGGAAACGGACGATCTTTCGGTCTACCAGTTTCTTTATTGGCCCGTCGCTCCCGGCGCAGCGCCGCCAAGCGATGACGCCGTCGCGGCGATTGAGACCTTCATGCGCTTCGGCGGCCTCCTGGTCTTCGACACGCGTGATGACGAACGCGCCGTCGCCGGCGCCATGACCCCCGAGCGCGAGGCTTTGCAGGCGATCTTGCGCCGGCTCGACATTCCTCCGCTCGCGCCCCTCGCGCCGGATCATGTGCTTCTGCGGTCCTTCTACCTGCTCGCCGATCTTCCGGGACGGATGATCGCCAACCCCGTCTGGGTGCAGGCGGGCGACGGGCCGAATGATTCCGTCACGCCGATCATCATCGGCGGTCGCGACTGGGCGGGCGCCTGGGCGAGCGACGCGCTGTCACGGCCGCTCTACCCGATGACGCAGGGCGGGGAGCGCGCGCGCGGCGTCGCCATGCGCGCCGGCGTCAACATGGCGATGGTCGCCTTCACCGGCAATTACAAGCTCGATCAGGTGCACACGCCGATCCTTCTTGAAAGGCTCGGCCGCGAATGATCGGGATCGCCTTTGCGCCGCTCGTGCCTTTTTGGTTGATGATCGCGCTTGCGGCGGTCGGCGCGATCGCCGCTGCGCTCTCGCTCTGGCGCAGGCCCGCCAGCGGCGTCCTGCGCGCTCTTGCGATCGCGGCTTTCGTCGCGCTTATCGCCAATCCGCAGATCCGCGAAGCCGAGCGTACGCCCCTTGAGGATATCGCCGTGATCATCGCCGACCTCAGCGGCAGCCAGACGCTCGACGGGCGCGAAGTCGCGACGGAAAAGGCCGTCAGCGCGCTCGAAGAGCAGCTGAACGCGCTCGGCGGCGTGGAGATCGTCCGACTCGAGGCCGGAAACGCCGAGGAGACGCGGCTCGGCGACGCCCTTTCAAGAGCGATCAACGATAATCCGCGCACGCGGCTCGCCGGCGTCTTCGTCGTCACCGACGGGCAGTCTACCGATGCTCCGCCGACGGAGCGGCTCAAAAACGCCGCGCCCGTGCATCTGCTGCTCACAGGACGCCGAGGCGAGACCGACCGCAAGATCACGATCGTCAAGGGCCCGCGTTACGGCATCGTGCATGAAGGCGCCGAGATCAGCTTTCGCATCGACGATCTCGGACCGGACGGCGAGCCGTTGACGGCGCGCGGACAGGCGGTGATCACGCTGCGGGTGGACGGGGAAGAGGCGCTTCGTCAGCCGGCGCCGGTCGGAACTGACATCAGTTTCATCGCGCCGCTTGATCGTCCCGGCCGGTCGATCATCGAGCTTGAGGTCGAGGACGCCGGCGGCGAGCTGACCGCGCGCAACAACATCGCCGTGCTGCCGATCACCGTCATCCGCGACCGTCTTCGCGTCCTTCTGATCTCCGGCGAACCGCATCCGGGCGAGCGCGCGTGGCGGAATCTCCTCAAGTCCGATCCGGCGATCGATCTTGTGCATTTCACCATCCTGCGGCCGATCGAAAAAGCGCAGAACGACAGCGCGCTCGAGAGCGAACTCGCGCTGATTGAATTTCCCCAGGACGAACTCTTCATTGAAAAACTCAGCGAGTTCGATCTCGTCATCTTCGACCGCTTCACCGACCGCGGCGTTCTCAACGCCTTTCATTTTGACAATCTCGCCCGTTATGTCGAAGGCGGCGGCGCCGTCCTCGTATCGTCAGGTCCGGAGTTCGCCGGCGACTTCAGCATCGCCAATCAGCGGAATTTCTCCTTCGTGCTTCCGGCTTCACCCTCGGGGCCGGCGATCGAAGAAGCGTTTCGCCCCCGCCTCAGCGACGCCGGCGCACGCCACCCTGTCACCGCCTCACTCCCCGAACAGGAATTCTGGGGCCGCTGGCTCCGCCTCATTCCAGCGACGGTTCGCGCCGGCGACACGCTGATGAACGACGAAAAGGGCCGTCCGCTGCTCGTTCTCGATCGTGTCGCGGAAGGACGCGTGGGGCTTCTTCAATCCGATCATGTCTGGCTGTGGGCGCGCGGCTTCGACGGCGGCGGTCCGCATGCGGAGCTTTTACGCAGGATCGCGCATTGGCTGATGAAGGAGCCGGACCTGGAAGAGGAAGCCTTGTCGCTGCGGGAGGAAAATGCGGCGCTGGTCATCGAGCGCCGCACGATCGGCGACAGCGTCTCGCCGGTTCGCCTGATTGCTCCGGACGGCGTGGAGAGCGACGTGGCGCTCGCCGCGGAGGGGCCGGGCCGATTCTCGGCGCGGATCCCGGACGCCCCGCGGGGGCTTTACCGAGCGCGGTCGGACGACCTCTTCGCCATCGGTTCGGTCGGCCTCGCCGCTCCGCCGGAATTCGAAAATGTCGTCTCGGATCGACGCCCGCTCGCTCCAGCGGCGGCGGCGTCGGGCGGCGGCGTCTTCGACATCAGGCGTGACGAGGCTGTCTCAATTCCAGACATTAGGCGCGTCAGAGCGGGATCGGCGACCGCGGGCGCAGGATGGGCGGGTCTCGTCGATCGGCGCGCCTATCAGACCGACTCGATCAGCGACCGGCCGTTGGCCGCACCGATCCTGTGGCTGATCGCCATCGCCGCGCTTCTTCTTGGCGCATGGCTCGTTGAGGGCCGCGGCGTCCGCAACTGAAGCGCGCGCCGGGCCCTTCGGCGCTTTGACGCCGGCGGTTTAACCCCCTCTCAATTAACGCGCTTTAACGTCGTTCGGATCGTGCCGTGTGCGGGGAAGTGCGGGAGCGTTGCGTCGTGGCGTTAGAACCAGAAAATCCGTCTGGAGACGGAGAAATTGAGCGGCCGAAGCGCAACGGGCTGTCCGGGCTGTTCGGTTTTCGGTCGGCGCCTGCAGAGGCCGAACAGCTGCCGGCGATGGACGTCGCGGCCGGGCTTGACCGGGCCTTGCGCCGCACAGGCGTGCGCGAGACGCCGCCGCAGAAGGCGCCGAATTTCGACAACAACATCAAGGATGCGTTGCTCGCGATCGAGTCGGCGCTTTACTCGATCGACCGCGTGCGCGAGATCATCGAACAGGCTTACGAAGTCGCCCTTTCGGCGCATGAGGCGGAGGAAGCGGGCGCGCGCGCCCTTTTGGCCGAAAGCTTCGACGAACTGCGCCTGCAGATAAATTCGACGGTCGAGGGCATCGATGAGCGCGCCGCCACGCTGATCGGCAAGAACCCGAAACAGATCGATGTGAAGCTCGGCGGGAAGGCTCACTATTCGGTGTCGCCCTTCCGTCTCGACGTCTCGCCGAAGGGCCTCAACATCACGCCGCCGCGCGACGCCTTTGAAACCTACGACGAAATCAACGCCGCGCTCGATGAGCTCGATATCGCGTTGAAGCGCGCCGACCGGGCCGCCGCCGCGTACTGCCGCGATGCGCAGTTCCTGATCGGGCGTCTCGGCGGCGAAGAGGCCGCCGCCTAAGGAATCCCGATCAGCTTGTGAGTCTGCAGACTGAGCCGCCATTGCGGATGCGCAAGGCAGTAGGCCGTCGCTGCGGCGGTATTGGCTTCGCGCTCGGGACCGTCCATCGGCTGCAGAAAAAAATGCCGGAACGTGAGGCTCTCAAATCGCTCTGGCGGCGCATCCTGCTGCGGAAACACAAGCTTTAGTTCATCGCCCGCGCGCTGGACGAGGTTCGCGGTCGATTTGGGGCTCACGCAGACCCAGTCGACGTCGGGCGGCGCCGCGATCGTTCCGTTCGTTTCAATGGCGATCTTGAGGCCCGCTTCGTGCAAGGCGCCGATGAGCGCCTGATCAAGCTGCAAGAGCGGCTCGCCGCCGGTGCAGACGACAAGCGGCTCGCCCGCAGGGCCCCGCCACTCAGCCCGAACATGAGCGGCGAGCGAGGACGCGTCGGCGAACTTTCCCCCGCCCGGCCCATCGACGCCGACGAAATCCGTGTCGCAGAACTTGCAGACGGCGCCGGCCCGGTCGCGCTCCAGCCCGCTCCAAAGATTGCAGCCGGCGAAGCGGAGGAAAACCGCTGCGCGGCCCGCCTGCGCGCCTTCGCCCTGCAGGGTGTAGAAGCATTCCTTGACAGCGTAGCTCAAGGCCGCGCGCTCCGGTATTCGGCCCAACCCTTCGCGCGAAGGTCGCAGGCCGGGCAAGCGCCGCAGCCATATCCCCAATCATGGCGAACGCCGCGCTCGCCGAGATAGCAGGAATGCGAGCGCTCGACGATGAGATCGACGAGCGCGTCGCCGCCGATCTCGTGCGCGAAGCGCCAGCTCGCCGCTTTTGACATCGCCATCAACGGCGTTTCGAGATTTAAGTCGCAATCCATGCCGAGACGGAGCGCGGTCATTTGCGCGTCGAGCGTTCTCTGACGGCAGTCCGGGTAACCCGAAAAATCCGTCTCGCACATGCCCCCGACGAGAACCCCGATCCCGCGCCCGTAGGCGACCGCAGCGGCCATGGCGAGGAATATGAGGTTGCGTCCCGGCACGAAAGTTGTCGGCAGTCCGTCTTCCCCGACGGCGATCGCGGTTGTGCGCGTCAGCGCAGTCTCGCTGACGGCGCCGAGCGCCCTGAGGTCGAGGCGGTGATCGGGCCCGAGCCGCTCGCTCCACGCTGGGGATAACGCGCGCATCGCCGAGAGAACGTCGAGCCGCGTCTCCAGTTCGACGGCGTGCCGCTGCGCGTAATCAAGGACGATCGTTTCAACGCGCGCATAGCGCGACAGCGCCGAGGCGAGCGCAATCGAGGAATCCTGCCCTCCCGAGAAGAGGACCAACGCCGAGGATGGATCGAGCTTGCGCATGGCGTGACAGTCAGAGGTTTCGCTAAACTGACGATCCGATAGGGGGCGCAATCAGGAGGCGCAACATGAATGAGATCCTCTTTCTTTATGCGACCGCGCCGGACGACGACACGGCCTCACGCATCGCCGAGGCGCTCGTCGACGCGCGAGCGGCGGCTTGCGTGAACATTCTTCCGCACATCCGTTCGGTTTACCGGTGGAACGGCGCCGTCGAGCGCAGCCAGGAAACGGGGATGATCGTCAAAACCACGGCCGCGAGGTCCGGCGAAGCGCGGGCGCTGATTGAGAGGCTCCATCCCTACGACACCCCTGCAATCGCGGCTCTTCCAATCGACGCCGGAAACTCGGGGGAAAAGTTCGTCGGTTGGATCAAAGCGGCCGTTCTTGAAACCCTTTCTTAACGATACGCCCGTATAGGTTGTATCGTTGTCAGATCGCAATCGTCTCCAGCCGAGCCCGGTTTCTGCTTCCCCTCACCAGCCAGCACCCGGGAGCGCCTCTGACAACCACCATTGAGACCGGCCCCTGCAATTCCCCATCGCGGCCGGTCTCAGGGGCGATTGGAAACCGCCTGCTCCTGCGCTTGCGCCAGGGGCGGCGGTTTCCGGTCTGCCCGAGCTTTGATCCAGTCAGCAATGTCCGTCACGGGACCCGCACGCTCCAAATCGGCGAAAATGAGATGCCAGCTTTGCGGATAGACCCGGGCGTCGATGTCGCCGGATAACCGCGCAGCCGCTTTCTTCATTTTCTTCACCGGGATGATGTCGTCCTTTTCGCCGTAGACGACGAGGAAATCGCCGCTGATTTCGTCGCTTGCGTCCCAGCCTTCGCCCATCATGCGGACGACGCCGAGCACCGCGTCGAGGCGCGTCTCCTTGACGACGTTTGGGTCCTCATACATCGCGCGCAGGAATTCGATGTTGTCAGACGCCTGACGGCCTGCGCTTTCGCCCGTGAGCGTCTTCCCGGGCGCAACGCTCGCAGCGAGATTGAGCGTCACGCGATAAACAATCGGCATCTGCGCGCCGCCCCAGACGCCGGGCGCAGCAAGAATGATCCCATCGGCGTCGAGCGGCCGGTCGCGCTGCGCCGCCATGACGACCGCTGCGCCCATCGAATGACCGGCGACGAAAACCGGCAATCCGGGGTGGGCCCGCCGCAACGCAGCGACGAAATCATGAAGGTCCTGCTTCAGCGCCGGCGCGCCGGGCCATACGCCCAGTTCCGGGGAGCGGCCGAAGCCGCGCTGATCATAGGCGTATGTCGAAATCCCGCGTTTCGCCCATTCCGGCGCGGCCAATGAAAAGGCGTTTGCATAATCATTCATGCCGTGAACGGCGGCGACGATCGCGACCGGTTGTTCCGCCCGCCAGAAAGTGAGGCCGAGGCGCGCGCCGTCCGCCGCGACGAAGGCGCTTTCAGTGAGGGCGGGCTGAAATTTCGCCACGGGCGCCGCCGGAAAGGAAACGCAACCGGCGATCAACCCCGCCAGCGCGGCAAGGCTACTCAGCCGCACGGCTTGTCGCTTCGATCGCGGAAAGGCCCTTGAGGAACGCGTCTCTGTCGGCGGACGGGAGGCGTCGAAGAAGCTCATCTTCATAGCGAAGCGCGATGGCGGCGACCCTTTGATAGACGATTTCGCCTTTCGCCGTCAGCCGCAACGCCGAAACGCGGCGATCATCCGCCGTCTGGCGCTCGATCAGGCCTCTTGATTCCAGCGAGGTCACGGCGCGGCTGACCGCCATCTTGTCCATCGGGGTCATCGCGACGACATCGCGTGCGGCGACCAAGGGCGCCTGCGCGACCGCCGCAATCACCCGCCATTCAGGGATCGACAGCCCTTCGTTTCGATAAGCCGCGCCCAATTCCTCGCTCATGCGCCGGCCGAGGGCCACGATGCGATAGGGCGTGAACTCGGCGAGTTTGAGCCGCGGCCGGTCGCTCATGCGTCACGCTTTCAGGACGCCGCGGCGGATCTGGTCCTCTTCAATCGACTCAAAGAGCGCCTTGAAGTTGCCCTCGCCGAATCCTTCATTGCCCTTGCGCTGGATGATCTCGAAGAAGATCGGACCTATGGCGTCTTGCGTGAAGATCTGAAGGAGGAGCCCCTGCCCCTTCGTCGGCGCGCCGTCGATGAGGATGTTGTTCCGGTGGAGGCGCTCGAGATCTTCGCCGTGCGGGCCGACGCGCGCCTCGACTTTCTCGTAGTAGCTGTCCGGGGTCGACTGGAACGGCACCCCGCGGCGGCGCAGCTCCTCAACGGTTAAATAGATGTCGTTCGTTCCGAGCGCGATGTGCTGAATGCCTTCGCCGTTGTATCGCGCGATGAACTCCTCGATCTGCGACTTGTCGTCCTGGCTTTCGTTGAGCGGTATACGGATCTTTCCGCAGGGGCTCGTCATCGCCTTCGAGACGAGGCCCGTCAGCTTCCCCTCGATGTCGAAATAGCGGATCTCTCGGAAGTTGAAGATGCGCTCATAATAGTCCGCCCAGACCGCCATGTTTCCGCGTCGGAGATTGTGCGTCAGGTGATCGAGATAAGTGAGGCCCGCCGCGTTCTTCGCCCTGTCG
The DNA here is from genome assembly GCA_964578685.1 of uncultured Caulobacterales bacterium. Taxonomy (GTDB): domain Bacteria; phylum Pseudomonadota; class Alphaproteobacteria; order Caulobacterales; family Parvularculaceae; genus Amphiplicatus. Next base: position 23,641 of record CAZOEB010000001.1, on the reverse strand, counting down.
GCGCCCGCGATCGGCTCGAAATCGACGTCATAGATCGAGCGCGCGCCGTAGCGATCGACGAGATAGACATGGAGCCCGCCGATGCCTTCAATGCCGGGGATGTTAAGCTCCATCGGTCCGGCCTTGGCCTCGATCGGCTTTGCGCCGCGCCGCAGCGCCTCGCGAAAGGCGTAGGCGGCGTCCTTGACGCGGAATGCCATGGCGTTCGCGCCGGCGCCATGCTGGTTCCGAAAGGCGCCAGGCTGGCCCGCCGTCTCCCGGTTCAGGAGAAAATTGATGTCGCCCTGGGCGTAATGGATGACGTCTTTCGACCGGTGGCGGCCGACCGCCGTAAAGCCGAGCGTCTCGAACAGCCGCGCCAGCGCATCGGGATCCGGCCCCGTATACTCGACGAATTCGAACCCGTCGGTGCCTAGGGGATTCTCAAAAAGATCGGCCATGGGGCGCTCCCAAAAGCGCCATTAGTAACACGTGTTACTAATTCGGCCAACCTATTTCGCGCCGCGGTTCGCTGCGATCACGAGCGCACGCCCGACCGTCTCCGGCGGCAGTTCCGGCATGAACCGTTCCTGAAGTTCGGCGGCGATCTCGTTGATGCGCCACTCAACCATCACGGCGCCGCGATCGACGACCTTCGACAGCATCTCATTAAACTTGAAGCGCCCCTTGAAGTCGGGGTGCCGCTCGATCACCCGCAGGCAATTCGCCAGATCGTTGTAAGGGAGGCTCGCGCCGAAGCGCAGATTCGCCTTGACCCAGTCCTGGTCTGTTTGGCCTTCCGGCGTTGCGACCGCCTCAAGTTTCGCCGCCTGCATGCGCGCCCCTTGCTTTCTGCACCGCCAGATCCGGCGGTTTGGCTTCCGCGGAGATTGCAGTCTAAGTTGAACGAAACTGTTAACGAGTGAGAGCGTCGATGAAGCTTTTCGGATATTGGCGTTCCAGCGCCACCTATCGCGTGCGCATCGCGCTGGAGTTGAAGGGCCTCCAATTCAGCTACCAGCCCGTCAACCTTTTGAAGGGCGAGCAGCGGTCCCCGGCCTTCCTCAAGAGAAACCCGCAAGGGCTTGTCCCGGCGCTGGAGACCGAGGAGGGCTCGGTCCTCACCCAGTCGATCGCCATCGTCGAATATCTCGAGGAGCGCTATCCCGAGGTCGCGCTGCTGCCGGCGGACGCCGCCGCGCGCGCCCACGCCCGCGCGATCGCTGCGACGATCGCCTGCGAAGCGCAGCCTTTCATGAACCTCCGCATGCAGACCTATCTGAAGGAGGAGCTGGACTTCGACGACGCCGCGATGAAATCCTGGCTGAACCGCTGGTCGGGGGGCGCGATGGAATCGGTCGAAGCGTTGGCAGCCCATTATGAGGGCGATTTTTGCGTCGGCGACAAGCCGACGATCGCCGACGCCTTCCTGACGCCGCAGATGTACGGCGCGCTGCGATTCGGCATAGACCTGTCGCGGATGCCGCGGCTTAAGGCGATTTACGAGCGCTGCTCGGCGCTCGACGCCTTCAAGCGCGCCCATCCCGAGAACCAGCCGGACGCCGTGAAATCATGACCCTTGAGCCGCTCATCTTCGCCATCGGCGACAAAAAACCGAAAATCGACGCCACCGCTTTCATCGCGCCGGGCGCCGTCGTCTGCGGCGATGTCGAGATCGGCCCGAAAGCCTCGATCTGGTACGGATGCGTCCTGCGCGGCGACACCAACAAAATCGTCGTCGGCGAAGGATCGAACGTGCAGGACGGGACCGTCATACACGTCGACGATCCCGCCTATGGCGGCCTGCCGACGATCATCGGGCGGCACGCCCTTATCGGACACAGATGCATGTTGCACGGCGCGACGGTCGAGGATGAAGGCTTCGTCGGCATGGGCGCGACGATGCTTGACGGTTCCGTCGTGAAGACCGGCGGGATGCTGGCTGCGGGCGCGTTCCTGTCGCCGAAGAAAGTCGTGCCGGCGGGCGAAATGTGGGCCGGCATGCCGGCGAAGAAGTTTCGCGATCTGCGCGAAGGCGAGGACAAGATGGCGCTTGGCGGATCGCTCCACTACATCGAAGAAGCGCGCGCCCACGCCGCCGCGCTGCACAAGCGCTAGGCGCCCCTGCCCCGATGGACATTTCCGCCACGCCCGCCGCCGACGCGAAATCGCGCGAGCGCCTCGTCATCGGCGCCTCCTCGCTCGGCACGATGTTCGAGTGGTACGATTTCTTTCTCTACGGCGCGCTGGCGAGCTATATCGCCCGGCACTTCTTTTCCGGCGTCAATGAAACGACCGGCTTCATTTTCGCGCTCGCCGCTTTCGCCGCAGGGTTCATCGTGCGCCCGCTTGGCGCGCTTCTCTTCGGGCGCGTCGGCGACGTCGTCGGCCGGAAGAACACCTTCCTCGTCACGATGGCGCTGATGGGCGTTTCGACCTTCGTCGTCGGCCTTCTGCCCGGCTACGCCGAGATCGGCATCGCGGCGCCGATCCTGCTCATCGTTCTGCGGTTGATGCAGGGGCTGGCGATCGGCGGGGAATATGGCGGCGCCGCGATCTATGTCGCGGAACATTCGCCGGCGGACAAGCGCGGCTTCCAGACGAGCTTCATCCAGACGACAGCCGTGCTGGGGCTGATCTTGTCGCTCGTCGTCATCATGGCGATCCGTACGCTGATGACGCCCGAGGCCTTCGGGGAATGGGGATGGCGCATTCCTTTCCTCGTGTCGATTTTCCTGCTGGCGATTTCGCTCTGGATACGCCTGAAACTCAACGAGAGCCCCGTCTTCCAGAAGATGAAGGCGGAAAGCGCCACGTCGTCGGCGCCGTTCGCAGAGGCCTTCGGAAACTGGGCGAACCTGAAGCTCGTATTGGTGGCGCTGTTCGGGGTCGTCGCGGGACAGGCTGTGTCCTTCTACGCCAGCACCTTCTACATGCTGTTTTTCCTCGAGCGCGTGTTGAAGGTCGACGGCTTCACCGCCAACATGATCGTCCTCATCGCGCTGATGATCGGCGGGCCGTTTTACGTCTTCTTCGGCTGGCTGTCTGACCGCATCGGCCGCAAGCCGGTGATCATGGCGGGGCTCATCATCGCCGCGCTGACGGCGTTTCCCGTCTTTCATGCGCTCTCGGCTGCGGCGAACCCGGCGCTCGCCGCCGCGCAAAAGGCGACGCCGGTCATCGTCGCCGCAGACGGCGCCGGCTGCTCGCTGCAATTCGATCCCGTCGGCCGTAACAAGTTCGATAGAAGCGCCTGCGACATCGCGAAGGCTTATCTCACGCGCGCCGGCGTCTCCTACGAGAACCAGCCGCTCGCCGCCGGCGCCGAAATCCGCATCGGCGACCGCGTGATCGCGGCGCCCGATCCTTCGGCGCTCGACGGCGAAGCGCGCGCGGCGGCGATCGCTTCGTTCGGCGACGAGGTCTCCGCCGCGCTGAAATCGGCGGGTTATCCTGACAAGGTCGATCCGGAGCGCATGAACAAGCCCCTGATGGTCGCGCTCATCGCGTTCTTCGTCATGGTGCAGACCATGTCCTATGGACCGCTCGCGGCGATGCTGGTGGAACTCTTCCCTGCGCGCATCCGCTACACCTCGATGTCGCTCCCCTATCACGTCGGCAACGGGTGGTTCGGCGGATTTCTGCCGACGACCGCCTTTGCGATCGTCGCGGCGACGGGCGACGCTTTCGCCGGCCTTTGGTATCCGGTCATCGTCATGGCCGGCTCGTTCGTGATCGGGATGGCGTTCCTGCCTGAGACGCGGGGCCGCAGCGTCGAACACGCGTGAACGCGTTGTCAGCTGAAATATCCTTGAATCAATCCAATCGCGGCGAACGCCAGCTTCGAGGTGAAGGCGATGGCGACCGCCGTAGCTGCAAATCCGATGAGCACCATCAAACCGTCGCGCTGCGCGAGCGCCAATCCAAGGATGCCCGCTGCGATCGCCGGCGGCAAATTTCCAAGGAACGGAATCGGCAGGATCAAGACCAAGGCGAGCCCAAGCAACGCGATGCCGACAAGTTGAGAACCGAAGCCTTGCGTCAGAATTTCGAGCCGCGGATGCGCCAAGCGTTCGACAAATTTCAGTCGGCGTTCGAGCGTGTCAATCGCATTGAGCAGTTTTGTGCGGGTGATCTGCAGGCGCCGCATGGATTTGGGAATCCACGGATGCTTGAAGCCGAGGATCATCTGGAATGCGAAGAAGGCGAGGATGATTCCTGCGACTGTCGGCACGCCCGGCGGCATCGGCAGGCAGACCGGCGCCATGATGACCATGACCGAAAGGCCGAAAGCCCGCGGCCCCAGCGCGGTGACGACTTCCTGCGCGTCGACGAACTCTGCGTCGCCTTTGCCGATCGCCGCCCGGAGCGGTTCATAAATCGTCGACGCCATGAACCCCGTCCGGGACCTCAGCCGCGGCCGACCCCGGCCGCCAGAAGCGCAAAGATAAGAAGTCCAAAACCGATGCGGTAGTAGGCGAACGGCGTCAGACCGCGCCGCGATATGAAGCCGATCACGGCCTTGACGACAATCAACGCCGCGACGAACGCCGCGGCGAACCCTGTTGCGACCATCGCCGCGCCGTCCGCCGTGATGTCGTCCCGCGCCTTGTAGGCGGCATAGGCGGTCGCGCCCAGCATGGTCGGAATGGCGACAAAAAAGGAGAACTCGGCGGCGGCGACCGCCGAAAGGCCCAGCATCCGCGCGCCGATGATCGTCGCGCCCGACCGCGAGACCCCGGGGATGAAGGCGAGGCACTGGACGGCGCCGATCTTGAGGGCGGTCAAAGGGTCTACGCTGTCGGCGTCGGCGAATTTCACCGGCCGCTCGTGTTTTTCGAGAAAGAGGATCGCGACCCCGCCGAGGATGAGCATGGTCGCGACAATCTCGGGCCGGAACAGTTGGTTGCGCACGACGTCGCCGGCGACAATGCCGAGAACGACCGCCGGCGCGAACGCCGCAAGAATGGCGATCGCAAACCGCCGCGCCGCCGGATCGCTGAAGAGCCCCAGCGCTTTGTTCCAGAGCCGGCCCCAATAGGCGACGCAAACGGCGAGAATGGCGCCGAGCTGAATGCAGATTTCGAAGACGCGCCCCGGCGGCGTTCGCACGTTGAAGAAATCGACGAGCACGATGAGATGACCCGTCGACGAAACTGGAATGAATTCGGTGAGCCCCTCGACGACGCCGAGGAGGAGCGCCGCGACGAGAAACCCATCGGTCGCCGCTTCGGTCGTGTCGGATAAGGTCGATTGCATGAGAAGGGCCGTTCAGCACAGGCGCGCCGGCGCCTCGCTCAGACGACCTAGGCTGCTTCCCCTAACAAGACAATTCGAACCGGCGGAACCTATAGCGCAACCTTGAACGGCGCTTCCGTCTGCGCTTTCACTTCATCAAGCGCGACCCCGTCCGCAAGCTCGATGAGGGTCATGCCCTTGCCGCGCTCAATCGTGAAGACCCCGAGATTGGTGATCGCCATGTCGACGACCTGCCGGCCGGTGAGCGGCAGAGAGCATTGTTTCAGGAGCTTCGGCTCGCCCGATTTCGAGGCGTGGTCCATGACGACGACGACGCGCTTCACGCCGGCGACAAGGTCCATCGCCCCGCCCATGCCCTTCACCATCTTGCCGGGGATCATCCAGTTGGCGAGGTCGCCCTTCTCCGACACCTCCATCGCGCCGAGGATCGAAAGGTCGATATGTCCGCCGCGGATCATGCCGAAGCTGTCAGCAGATGAAAAATAGGAGGACCCTTTCAGTTCGGTGATCGTCTGCTTGCCGGCGTTGATGAGATCGGGATCGACCTCATCTTCATAGGGAAACGGCCCCATGCCGAGCATGCCGTTCTCCGATTGCAGGGTGATGTGCATCCCCGGCGGAATGAAGTTGGCGACCAGCGTCGGGATGCCGATGCCGAGATTGACGTAATAGCCGTCCTTCAGCTCCTTCGCCGCGCGCGCCGCCATCCGGTTACGGTCCCAGCCTTTCGCGACAGTCTGCATCACGCGTTCTCCCTTTTGCGGACAGTGCGCTGCTCGATACGCTTTTCGTGGCGGCCCTTGATAAGGCGCTTCACGAAAATGCCGGGCGTGTGGACGTGATCGGGGTCGATGCCGCCGAGGGGAACGATCTCTTCGACTTCGGCGACGGTGACCTTGCCCGCGCTCGCCATCATCGGATTGAAATTGCGCGCCGTCTTTCGATAGACGAGGTTGCCCTCTGGATCGGCCTTCCAGGCTTTGACGATCGAGAGGTCGGCGACCAATCCTGTCTCCAGAATGTAGGTCTCGCCGTTGAAGACCTTGTGTTCCTTGCCTTCGGCGATGACCGTGCCGACGCCCGTTTTTGTATAAAAGCCCGGTATGCCCGCGCCGCCGGCCCGACAGCGCTCGGCGAGCGTTCCTTGCGGGTTGAACTCAAGCTCAAGCTCGCCCGACAGAAACTGACGCTCAAACTCCTTGTTCTCGCCGACATAGGACGAGATCATTTTCTTCACCTGCCGGCTGTTGAGCAGCATGCCGAGCCCGAAGCCGTCGACGCCGGCATTGTTCGAAATGACCGTTAGATTTTTAACGCCTGAATCGCGGAGCGCCAGAATGAGATTTTCCGGAATGCCGCAAAGGCCGAATCCGCCGGCCATGATCGTCATGCCGTCAAACAGAAGCCCGTCGAGGGCGGCTGGCGCGTCCTTGTAGAGTTTGTCCATGGGAACCTCCGGACCGTCGGTCCGCCTAGCGCATCCGCCGCGGCGCGTCCATAAACGGGGCGATGACCGACGCCAAGACGCTCGCCCTCGACCCGGAATGGCTGCCTGACGCGTTCGACGCGGGCCGGGGCGTCATCCGCTTCGCAAGGATCGACAGCGCGTCGCTGCGCCGCGAGGCTTTTCTCGACGCGCGCAAGGACCAGTCCGTCCGCGCGCGCGCCGAGGCGAAGATCGACGATTTGCAAGCGTTGGCGCCGGCGGCGGCCCCGGCGGCCTATATCTTTCATTCGGCCTTTTGCGGGTCGACGCTGCTCGCGCGCGCGCTAGACCGGCCGGGCCGATCGCTGGCGCTCAAGGAGCCGAACATCCTCCTTGATCTCGCCAATGCGCGGCGCGTGCATCCGGCCTATCGCTCGGACGAAGCGTTTCGCCGTCATGCCGAGATTGTGTTTCGCCTTGTCGAACGCCGGAGGACGCCGGAAGAACGCATCATCGTCAAGCCGACAAATCTGGCGCTGCCGCTTGCGCCCGTCATCATCGCGCGCGGAAGTCCGGTGCTGTTCCTCTATGGAACCTTGCGCGAGTTTCTGCTGTCAATCCTCAAGAAAGGCGAAGAGGGGCGCGCCTTCGGACGCAAAATGTTCAATATCTTCGCCCTCGACCGTACGCCGCTCGGCGCGATCGAGCCGCGCCAGGCGATGGGGCTCACGGATTTGCAGGCGGCATCGCTCGTCTGGCGTCACCAGATTGAGGAGTTCACCTCATTGATCGCGGCGGCGCCGCGCGCCGCCTCCCTTGATTATGAAAGCTTCATCGCAGCGCCCTCCCGTCAATTGCGCGCCGCATCGGCTCTTCTTGGAATAGACCTTTCGCCCGCCATGCTCGATGACATCGTCGGCGGGCCGGTCTTTCGTGCGGACGCTAAATTCTCCGACAAGCCCTTCACGACGGAAACGCGCCGCGCCGCGAATGACGATCTGGAATCCCGTCACGGCCCCGAATTGACGATGATTACGGATTGGGCAGAGAAATTGCGCCTGGCTCGCGACATTAAGCTTCCATTGCCAAAAGCGCTGGCGCCGGTCGCTTAGAGCGTGATGCAAAAAAGCGGGTGCCGGTTTTTTGCAAAATCACGCGGCCAAACAAAGGACTAGCGCAAATCGCTGATTCCGGTTTCTTGCGGTTTGCGCTAAGCCGCTTCTTTATTGAGGGTGCGCGGCCTCACCGCGGAGACGGTATGCGCCGGATCGGGCCCGGCGCCGCGGAGCCGCAGCCCTTTCATGAATAGGCGCGCCGCCTCGTAATGGATGGCGGCGACCACTTTCAGCGTCATCAATGGATATCGGAAAAACGCGCTGAGAAGCGCCGCATCGGCGGCTGGCTCCGCGCGCCCAGCGAAGGAAGCGTTGAAAATCGGGCCTTCGGGATCGGTCTGATGGATGAAGACCGACACCGTCTCGCCCGGCGGCGTCAGCCGGAAGGCGTAGGAATGGTTCATGTCCATGAAGGGTGAGACATGGAACACCTTGTCCGCAGACTGGCGAATGATCGCCGCGCCGCGCTCGACCGGCATCAGATAGGAATGGCGCCCGCCGAAGGTGTTGCGCACTTCGTAAAGCACCGCCTCAAGATCGCCCTCCGCATTCCTGCAGTAGAAGACGGAAAGCGGGTTGAAGACGTAGCCGAGAATGCGCGGATAGCAGAGCAGGTCGATCCGCCCGGCGCCGCTGTAGCCATGCGAACGCAGCAGAGCGCGCACGCTGTCGGAAATCGTCTCGCCCTCTTCAAAGGCGTGGTCGGCGTCGTGGAAAGAGAAGAGGTTGAACCGGTTCCGGGAGAACCAGCGCGCCTCGGTCCCCAGTTCACTGATCCGGTCGATGTCGAAGAGCATCGAGAAGACGCGGTATGAAAATCCATGCCCGACCGGACGCAGCCGCCGATGCGCGACGACGCCGTGATAAAGCGTTGCGGCGCCCTCGGTCATTCCGCCGCCATTGCAATCGGCGCGGGCGCATGGCGCCAGATCCGGCCTGACTCGTTCTCGACCGTCCATGGGCGGCGCACGCCGCCGAGATCTTCCGCGACAGCGAGGCCCGCCTGCAGGCCGTCTTCGTGAAAGCCTGCGCCGAAATGCGCGCCGCAGAACCAGAGCCCGCCCTCTCCCTGCAGAGACCACAGCTCGCGCTGAGCCTTGATCGCATCTACGTTGAACACCGGATGATCGTAATCGAAGCTTGCGAAGATCGCATCCTCACGGATCGTCGATGAGGGATTGAGGGTGACGAAAATATCTTGCCGGCAGGCGAGGTTCTGCAACCGGTTCATCCAGTAAGTGACGGCCGGAGCGCCGTCTCCGCCCATAAAGTTCCAGCTCGCCCACACGCGGCGACGCACCGGCATCGCCGACCTGTCGGTATGAACGAACGCGCGGTTCGGCTGATAGCGGAAGGCGCCGAGCAGCGCCGCTTCGCGCGAAGTCGGACGATCGATCATGGCGAGCGCGCGGTCAGCATGCGCGGCGATAATCGCATGGTCGAAGCGGTCGACGTGGCCGTGCTCGTCCGTGACAATGACGCCGCCGCTGTCGCGCGCGACCTGGGCGACGGCGCAGCCGAGGCGCGCATTCGCCGCAAACGGAGCCGAAAGGCGATCCACATATTCGCGCGATCCGCCCGTCACCGTATTCCAGCGCGGGTTGTTGGCGACCTGGAAAAGCCCGTGATTGGCGTAGAACCGGAAAAGCGACGCCGCGGGATAATCGAGAATGTCGAGCGAGGGCGTCGACCAGATCGCCGCCGCCATCGGTGCGAGAAAGCGGTCGACGAACGCCTTCGAATATGCCTGACGATGAACGAAAGCGCCTAGCGTTTCACCTTCATCCAATCCTTCGCCCAGCGCGGCCTTTGCTTCGCGGTTGAAGCGGAGGATGTCGCGGATCATCGCCCAGTGCGACGGCGAGCAGACGCTCGCCGGATTTGCGAATACGGCGGCAAGCCCCTGTCCGGAATATTCGATGCGGCCGCGGTCGATTGAGGCCGCGAAAGACATGTTCGTCTCCTCGACGCCGACGCCGAGATGATCGAACAGAGCTGTCAGGTTAGGATAGTTCGGCTTGTTGAAGACGATGAAGCCGGCGTCGACGCCCATCGTTCCATCGGCCGTTTCGACCGCCACGGTATTTGCGTGCCCGCCGAGGCGCCTGTCTTTCTCGTAAACGACGACCTCATGGTCGGCGGACAGCAGCCAGGCGGCGGAAATGCCGGAGACCCCCGACCCGATCACCGCGACGCGCAAGCGTTTCTGAGGCGCCGGACGGAGAGCGCGCGGGTCGCGAACGTCGAATGCCATGGGAATCCTTCAGGTAGGTGCGACAATTCATACGTGCTCCGGGGCGGGCTGGATGACGCCGGGATTTCATGTAAACTAAAGTGGACAGAGAAGTGATCCATGCCGCCCCTCATCCGTATCGATCCTAAACGGAAGAGGCGGCTTGATGTTTGGAGCGTTGGCGCGTCGCGTGACTGCCCTAAGACCGTCCGCCATGCCGGCGCCGGCCGACCCGGACCGGCTAAATGAGCTTCTCCTGCGGGTTGCGTCCGCCGGAGACCGGGAAGCCTTTAATTCCTTGTTCGCTTTCTTTGCGCCCCGCATCAAAGGCTATCTGATGCGGATCGGCACCGCAGCCGACCTTGCCGAAGACCTTGCGCAGGAAGCGATGTTGAAGGTCTGGCGCAAGGCGCGCCTCTTCGACCCCTCGAAAGCCTCCGCTTCGACCTGGATTTTCACGATCGCCCGGAACCTCAGAATCGACGCCGCCCGCCGGGCGGCCAAGCCCGCGCTCGACGCTGAGGATCCCGCCTTCACCCCCGATGAAGAGCCGCAAGCCGATATCATGATGGAGCGCCGGGACCGGGATGCGAAAATCCGGGCGGCGTTCCAGTCGCTTCCGCCCGCCCAATACGAGGTCGTGCGTCTCCATTTCATCGAGGACGCGCCGCATTCGGAAATCGCCGAGCGTCTCAACCTGCCGCTCGGCACGGTCAAATCGCGACTTAGACTCGCTTTTGAGAAGATCAGAAAGGAACTCGGTGACAGCGTTGAGTAATATCCGTCATCACCCGAAAGAAACGACGCTCGCGGCGTTCGCCGCCGGCCAGCTTGATGAGGCGCGCAGCGTCGTCATCTCGGCGCATCTGAAGCTGTGCGCGGAGTGCCGCCTTGCGGTCGCTGATTTCGAAGTCGTCGGCGGCGCCTGCCTTGAAACGGTCGAGCCGTCTGCGATGAGCGACAGCGCGCTCGACAGTTTCTGGCTGCGCGCCGGAAAACAGGAGGCGGCGCCCGCGGCCGCATCGATCCTCGCCGCGAACGACTTTTCGCTCGACGCCGCCCATCCGTTGGCGAAATATCTGAAGGATGGGATCGACTCGATCGAATGGCGTCAGGTCGCGCCGGGCCTTTCGCAATTCGTCATTCCGGCTGACGGCTATCGTCCCGGAGTCCTCCGCCTTCTCAAGATTTCGCCGGGCGTGAAGATCCCGAAGCACACGCATGGCGATGAGGAACTGACGTTGATCCTGCGCGGGTCCTACACCGACGAAGTCGGCGACTTCCGCCGCGGCGATCTTGCCGACCTCGACGAAGACGTGCTGCATGCGCCGACCGCAACGGGCGATGAGCCCTGCATCTGCCTCATCGCCACCAGCGCGCCGCTCCGCTTCCGGAGCATTGTCGGGCGCATCGTGCAGCCCTTCATCGGCCTCTAAGAAGGCCTCTCACGGCCCCGTGGGCGACGAACCGGTCGCTCCGCGGGCCGGGCGGATTCGTTAAAATTGCAGATCGACGAACCGTTTTCAGATTGCGGCGGAACGGCGCCGCACGCCGTTTTCTTTTCAGGGACTTCGCCTATTTCCCTCTCATGCCGGCGACGGCGAAAACTAGAAAAAGAGGAGAGAAAAATGGCCAAACTGACGACGTTTGCTTTCACCCTGATCGTTACGCTCGCTGCGATTTTCCCGGCGGCTTACACGATGGGCGCTCTCGCTTAAGCGGTTTATGCGAGTCGAAAAAACAGCGATCACCATCCCCCGAAACCGACGCAGGCTCCGGCAAAACGCTCCGGAGCCTGTTGTCTTTCAGGACGCCGCGCCCCGACCTTCAAGCCGCGCTTTCGCCGCGACGTAATCCTGCATCGTATCGATCCCGCGCGCGGCCTCGCCGACGACGCGAACGGCAATCTTCTCCCCCATCTCCAGAATGCGCAGCTGCTCCAGCCGCTCGATCTGTTCGAGCCGCCCCGGCGGCGCGCCCGCAAATCGCATCAGCGCCGCTCGCCCGAAGGCGTAAGCGCCGATATGAAGATGGAACTCACCTCGGCCGCCGTCGCGCGGAAACGGCGCGAGCGCCCGGGTGAAATAGAGCGCCTCGAAAGACTGGCCGGAGCCGGTTATCGCCCGCCCGAGCACAGCCTTGACCGCAGCGGGATCGGCGGGATCAAGCGTCGGCGGGAACGGACAGGCGAGCGTTGACGCAAAAAAACCGGCCGTGCGGTGCGTCGCAATTAGCGCGTCGATATGGGCCGGACTGATCTCCGGCTCGTCGCCCTGGATGTTGACGATGATATCCGCATCGGGCGTCGACGCCGCCGCCTCGGCGATGCGTTCGGTGCCGGATTGATGCTCCGCGCGGGTCATCGCGACGCGCGCGCCGAAGCCCTTGGCTGCTGCGGCGATTTCGGGCGAATCGGTCGCGATGACGACGCTGTCGGCGTTCTTCGCCTGCAAGGCTTGCCGCCACGTGCGTTCGATGATCGTCCGCCCGCCGATGTCGAGCAGGAGCTTTCGCGGCAGTCGCGTCGACTGCAGCCGCGCCGGAATGATGATGACGGTCCTCACGCCGCACGCCTCATCGTCAACCGCTCCAACAAGCCGACGCCCCCGAAAGATGTGATGACGCCGAGCGCGTTCGCGGTGGCGTCGGTGAGCTCGGGCGCGCGGACGCCGCCAAGTCCTTGAAGGCCTTCAAGCGCCATGCCGTAAGCGGCGATTGCGGCGATCATCGGCGCGCGAAAGCCGAGCACCCGCAGCTGGCCGAGCGCGGCGGACGCGCCAAGTGCGGCGTAGGCCATGAAATGCGCGACCTTGTCGGCCATCTCGGGCGAATGAAAGACCAGTTCAGCGATGATGCGTGCGATCGCCATGCCGCCCTCGGTGTCGTCCGGATCGGGCGTCAGCGTCTGCCACGTGACGATAAGGGCGAGCGCGACGAACGCGATACGCCACCAGCGTGTTGCGTTCATGCGGGCTTTCCGGCGGAAGCGGCCAGCTTGCGTTCCCACTCGATCGCGGAGCGTACGATGAACCCGATCTCGTCGAAGCGGGGACGCCAGTCGAGCTCGGTGCGGATCGCGGCCGTGTCGGCGATCAGTTGCGCCGGATCGCCGGGCCGCCGCGGCGCGATCTCAAACGGCATGGGCTTGCCGGTGACCGCCTCGAAGGCGTCGATCACTTCGCGCACGGAATAACCGCGGCCGTATCCGATGTTAAGCGTTTCCGACCGACCGCCGCGTCTCAGGCGCGCGAGCGCTGCAAGGTGCGCGTCGGCGAGGTCCGACACATGCACATAGTCTCGGATCGCCGTGCCGTCGGGCGTCGGATAGTCGTCGCCGTAGATTTGCAGCCTCTCCTTGCGGACGCCGGCGGCGATTTGCGCCGCGACCTTGATGAGGTGCGTCGGCTTGCCGATCTGGCCCGCGCGGCCTTTGGGATCCGCCCCGGCGACGTTGAAATAACGCAGCGTCGTATAGGCGAAACCATGCGCGCGCGCCGCATCTTCGAGGATGCGCTCGCTCATCGCCATTGAGGCGCCATAGGGCGAAATCGAATGGATCGCGGAGGCTTCGTTGACCGGCGATTGATCGGGCGTTCCATAGACCGCCGCGGTCGAGGAAAAAATGAAGCGTTCGACGTCGCAGGCGACGCAGGCTTCGAGAAGCGCGATCGTCTTCGCCGTGTTGTTCCAGTAATAGTGAAGCGGCTTTTGCAGCGACTCCGGCACCAGCGCCGAGCCTGCAAAGTGGACGACTTCCCGGATGGCGTGCTCGCGCAGCAGCCGCATCACCACCGCCCGATCGCCGACATCGGCGACGGCGAGTTCAACGCCGTCAGGCGCCAGCCACCGCGCGCCGGCCGAAAGATCATCGAGCGCGACGACGTCTTCTCCCGCCGCCTTCAGCGCGAGAAGCATGTGAGCGCCGACATAGCCGGCGCCGCCGGTTACGAGCACAGTCATTCGCAAATCGCCGTCATGGGCAGATCTCGCGGCGCTCGCCGCCTCGCTTTCCGGAACTATGAGCGGTAATCATAAATCGACCCTATCATACAGGGTAGAGGACCAGCTGTTGAGCCGATGATCGGAAAAGTTTTCAGGGGAAAGCCTGCGCCCGCCGCCGCGCCGGAGGGCGAACGCCTTTACGCCGTCGGCGACATCCACGGCTGCGCGGACCTTCTCGGCGCGTTGATCGAAATGATTAACGCGGACGCCGGCCCCAGGAAGCGCCGTCTCATCTTTCTCGGCGACTATGTCGACCGCGGCGACGACTCGAAGGCGGTCATCGACAGGTTGCTGGCGATACGGGCGGCCGAGCCGGACGCGATCTTCCTCAAGGGGAACCACGAGGAAGCGATCCTCGACTTCCTCGAAGCGCCGGACCGCAACGAAGAATGGCTTCATTGGGGCGGCGACAAGACGCTTGAGAGCTACGGCGTCACGAACATCTGGAGCAAGGCGCCGACCGATCTCGCCGCCGCGCTTGCAGATCAGATCCCGCAGGACCATCTGGAATTCCTGAAGTCGCTCGAGATTTGGCGAACCCTCGGCGACTATGCGTTCGTTCACGCCGGCTTTCGGCCCGGCGTCGATCTCACCGCGCAGAAGGAATCGGATTGCTTGTGGATACGCGGCGAATTTCACAACGCCGCGCCTGAGCAGCGCCCGCGCGAGGTCGTCGTTCACGGCCACCATCCGGTCAAGAAACCGCAGGACCATGGCTGGCGGATCGCCGTCGATACGGGCGCGGTGTGGTCGGACGTTCTGACCGCCGTCGTCCTCGAAGGAACGACGCGCCGGTTCATCAGCACACGGTGATTCAGGCGGACGCGGCCTTCTTTGCGTCCTTGCCGCCGACGACGCGAAGTCCCCCCGCCGCTCTCAGGATCGACCGCAGAGAATCCGCGCCGCCGCCGCCCTCAGCGCCTGCGAGCGATTTTCCGAATTCCGCCGCGTAATTGGCGGCGTTGACGATATGAACGCCGGGCGTGACGAACAGCACCTTGCCGCCCTGCAGGATATAGTCGCGCCAGCGCTCAAGGATTTCGCGCTTCAACGCCGACGGCGCGATCAGGCAGTCAGGATTGACCGCGCGCGATTCCTGCTCCGAAATGATCGACGGGCCGCCAGCGACAAGACGCGCGCCATCCTCAAAGGCTGTCGCCACGACCGCCGCCTCGATGATGTCGGCCTTCGCGCCCGCCCAAGCGTAAAGCATGGCGGCGCCGGCGTCCGATCCGAACAGGTGAACGCTTTGTCCGCGCTTCGACAAGTCTGCGATCTGCGCCGCGAAAGCGGCACGGATCTCGGCGGCGCGCGCGGCGAACGCCTGATAGGGCTGGATGGCGCGCAGTCCGAGCGCGTTTTCCTCGTCCCATAATTGCGCGAGACGTTCATACCACGGGTCGAAATCGTACTCAGGGGATTCCGCATGCGTGATGAACAGGCGAATTGATCCGCCGTCTTTCTCCGTCAGCGCGCCGCGGAAGACCTTCAGGTCGCAGTCGCGCAGGAGCCGCTCAAGCACCGTCAGCGTGTAGACCGCGCTGACGCCGCTCGCGAGCGTATCCGCCGCTGTATGGGTCAGCGCCATCGGCGCATAAAGCGTTTCGAGACAGAAGACGCCGTCAGGCGTCAGCAGCGATTTCACGCGCGCAAGGAAGGCGCGCGGCTCATCGACTTCCTCGATCGTTGAGGCGGCGGTGATGAGATCAAACTTCTTGCCCGCGAAAGCGCGGTCGATTTCAGGTCCCGGAAACCGCGTCTTCGCCGACCATGTCCACGTGCCGATTTCGTCGACGTCGTCCGACAGGTCGACGCCGTAACGATCGACCCAGCGCGGGTAGAAGGACAGAAGCGTTCCGTCGGAACAGCCGATATCGAGCGCCGCGCAGTCGCGCCCCGAAATCAGCTCAAGCCCCTCGGTCGCGAGCGCGCGCAAGGATGAACGCGTGACGCGGAAGACGCCGGAGGGCGCCGTGCGCGTCACCGGGCCTTCGCTGACATGCGCATTCTGGAGGAGGCCGCAGGCGTGAACGTCGCGCGTCGGATCGCACAAGACGAATTCGACCGCTTCATTTTTGGCGCGCGCGATAAGGCCCTTGCGGCCGGCGCCGTTCACGGCGCCCTCAAGCGCGAAAGCAGGCGTCAAAGCCGCCGATCCGCATGCGCGGCAATGAGAAATTCGCTTCACCCCTCGGGCCCCTGACGCGACTGGAAAAACAGCGCCAGTCTTCGCAGGTCAGGGTAAATTCGCCGTAAAGTCCGCCGCCAAAGGGTCAGACGAATGCGGCCCAGAGGAGCGCGGCCGCAGTTGCGAGAAGGCTCAGCATCGTCCCAAGCGTGCCGACGAACCGTCCCGCCGGCCATACGCCGAGGCCGAGCCCGAGGAGGTAGGCGATGCGGGCGCCGAGAAAGGCGGCGCCGAGACCGTGGATCAGGGTCGTCGAAGACCCGAGCGCCGCCAGCGCGAGAAGCCCGACGAGCGCCATCGGCGCATATTCGACATAGTTCCCTTGCGTCCTGATCGCGCGGATCATTTCGTCATTGCCGCCGTCGCCGAGATTGATCTTGAGCCGCGTGCGGACCATGCCGACGCGTGCGCTGACATAGATGAGGTAGAGGGAATTTAGGCCGATCCAGAGACCGGCGGCTTCAAAGGGCGTCATCCGAACGGCTGCTCCTCTCAGGCCGCAAGCCGGGCGATCAGCTTGCGGATGAATTTCGTTCCCTCGGCGATCTGAGCGAGCGCGATGAACTCATCGGGCTGGTGGGCCTGGTCGATGGAACCCGGTCCGCAGATCACGGTCGAGAACCCCGCCTCCTGAAACTGGCCCGCTTCGGCGCAATAGGAAACAACGTCCGTCGAGTTGAGCCCTGACAGCGACTTCGCGAGATCGGCGGCCGGATTGTCCGGCGAGGGCGCGAGCGGGGGCGCATCGGACATCTGCGTCGTCGCAATGCGGCAGGAGGGCGCGATCGCCTGCATGTCCCGTTCAACCTCGCGCGCGAAGGCCTCGAAATCGGCGCGCGCCGCCGCCGCGCTGTCGCCCGGAATGGCGCGGCAGTCCCAGTCGAACGAACACTCGCCCGCCATGATGTTGAGCTGCGTGCCGCCGCGCACGACATTGACCGTCATCGTCGTATAGGGCGGCGAAAACGGGCTGTCAGGATCGGCGGCCGCCGCGCGCTCCGCGCGCATCGCTGAAATCCTTGCGATCAGCCGCGCCGCCGCCTCGACAGCGGAAACGCCGCGATCGGTCTGACTTGAATGCGTGGTGAAGCCGGTGACCGTCGTGCGGAATGAGGCGATGCCCTTATGCCCGTCGATCACCTTCATCATTGTCGGCTCGCCGACGATGACAGCCTCAACCGGCGGCAACCGGTCCCGAATTTCCGCGATCATGTGCGGCGCGCCGAGAAGGCCGATCTCCTCGTCATAGGAAAGCGCGAAAATGACGGGCCGCTTGAGGCCCGCCGCCAGCATTTCCGGAACGAGCGAGAGCGCGATCGCCGAGAACGCCTTCATGTCCGACGTGCCGCGACCGTAAAGCTTTCCGTCCTTTTCCGTCATCGTCCAGGGATCGGTCGACCACGCCTGCCCGGCGACCGGCACAACGTCGGTATGCCCCGACAGCACGACGCCGCCTTCCGTCTTCGGCCCGATGACAGCGTAGAGATTGGCTTTCGAGCGATCGGCGTTCCAGACGCGATAGGTCTCGATATCAAAGCCTTTCAGATAGGCCTCGACATCGTCGATGAGCGCGAGATTAGACTTCGTCGATGTGGTGTCGAAAGCGACGAGTCGCGAGAGCCAGTCCAATTGCGCAGAGAGTTCTTTCATCGCAGCGCCTTCTAGGGCGGGGTTCGGCCCGCGGACAATCGGCGGTATGGCGGGCTGAAGCCTGCTCCACAAGTGGAAAACAGGGCTTTTCTCAGACGCGCGGGGAGAGCCGCGCCTCCATCAGCGCGCCGATTGCTTGCGCGCCCTCGTCAGAACTCCGCGCGAGATGCGCAGCGACGCTGCGGGCGTCTGCGTCGGGGAAGTTCTGGTGCAGCTTGGCGATGCCCTCGACATGGCTGACCGCAATCTCGAATGCGCAGAGGCGCGGCCGCAGCCGTTCGACGTAGTCCTCAGTGACGTTTTTCATTGACCATGCGGGCTTTTCCGACAGCCCGGCGACGCGCGCCTCCGCCGCGGCGGCGAGATCGCCGATGAGCCGGTCGAAGAAATCGCGTTCCGTTCTCACCATGACGCGCCCTGAAACATGAACCGCAGTATAGTCCCAGGTCGCGCCGCGGTCCGAGGCGGTTCGCCAGTTCGGCGAGACATAAGCGTCCGGTCCTGAAAAAGCGACGAGCGCCTCGGCGCCGTCGAGTCCATCCGCCTGCTGATTGCGGACATGAAGGTGTCCGCGCAGACCTTTCAGCTCCCCGGCCTCGAAATCCGCGGTGAAAGGAATTCGCGTCACACGCAGGCCCCCATGCGCCGTGAAGAAATGCGCGAAGGGCCGCGCGCGGATCAACGCCGCGATCTTCGCGGGGTCCTGTTCGCGATGAAGCGGCGGCGGATAAGCGACGGCTGTCATCGTGCAAGCGTGAAAGGTTCAAGTCCCGAAAGCCGCAAGGCGGGCGCCATCTCGGGAATCTCGCGAGGACTGACGCCCTTCACCGCGCGCGCGAAGGCGGCGATGTGGTCGGGCGTCGTCCCGCAGCAGCCCCCGACGATGTTGAGAAGTCCTGAGCGCGCCCATTCTTCGAGATGCTTCGCCATCGAAGACGGCGTTTCGTCATAGCCGCCGAACGCGTTCGGCAGACCGGCGTTCGGGTAAGCGGAAAGATAGCAGTCGGCGACGCGCGCAAGCTCGGCGACGAAGGGGCGCATCAGGTCGGGCCCGAGCGCGCAGTTGATGCCGACGGACAGCGGATTTGCATGCCGCACCGAATGCCAGAACGCTTCCGCCGTCTGACCCGACAGCGTGCGCCCGGACTGGTCCGTGATCGTCACCGAGAGCATCACCGGCACGTCGAAGCCGATGTCGTCAAAAACTTCCTTCACCGCGTAGATCGCCGCCTTGGCGTTCAGCGTGTCGAAAATCGTCTCTATAAGGATCGTATCGGCCCCGCCCTCGATGAGGCCGCGCGCGGCTTCGCCATAGGACGCCACGAGCGCGTCGAAGTCGATATTGCGCTTGGCGGGATCGTTGACGTCCGGCGAGATCGACGCGGTCCGGTTCGTCGGTCCGATGGCGCCGGCGACCCAGCGCGGGCGGCTCGGCTCGGCGGCGGCGTCCGCCTCCCGGCGTGCAATACGCGCGCCCTCGACATTCATGTCATAGGCGAGCGCTTCCATGCCGTAGTCGGCCTGTGCGATCGTCGTCGAGGAAAACGTGTTCGTTTCGATCATTTCCGCGCCGGCGGCGAGATAAGCGCGATGCATCTCGGCGACGATTTCAGGGCGGGAGAGGATGAGAAGGTCGTTATTGCCGCGCACGTCGGAGGGCCAATCGGCGAACCGCGTTCCCCGGTAACCCGCCTCATCGAGACCATAGGACTGGATGAACGTCCCGGCCGCGCCGTCGAGCGTGACAATGCGTTCCTTGAGGGCCGCCTTCAGCGCGGCGATCCGTTCGGGGCGGCCTGGATAAGGGTCTCTGGTCGCCATGGGCGCCTCCTTGGATTGAACTTCATATAAAGATATCCTTATATGACTTGCAAGCCAGTGCGCGGCTGCTGGCGCGATGGCGCCGGTTGCAAGTAGGCGGTAGTCCGTCATGGACGATCTGGCTGATTTCATGCGGGCGATGGCGGGGACGCGGGCCATCGAGGTCGCCGCCGTCCTTCTGGGGCTCGCCAATATCGCGCTCCTCATCCGGCGGAGCATTTGGAACTATCCTTTCGGCCTCGCAATGGTGACGCTCTACGCCGTCATCTTTTTCGAAGCGAAGCTCTATGCGGACGCGGGCCTCCAGGTCTTCTTCTTCGCGATCCAGATCTACGGCTGGATGAACTGGGCGCGCGCCCGCGACGCCGAAGGGCTTGTCATCGTCGCGCGCGCGGGATCTCAGACCGGCCTTTATGCAGGCGCCGCGCTAGCCGGCGCGGCGGTCCTCGGCCTTGCGCTCGACCGATTGACCGATGCGACGCATCCCTTTCCCGACGCGGCGATCGCCAGCCTCAGCATCGCCGCGCAAGTGATGATGGCGCGACGCTTCCTTGAGAACTGGCTCCTCTGGATCGCCGTCGACATCCTCGCTGTCGGGCTCTTCTGGGTGAAGGACCTCAAGCCGACTGCGGCGCTTTACGGCGTCTTTCTCATGATGTGCCTCTTCGGATACGCCAGCTGGCGTCGGGCGGAGACGCAGAAAGCATGAAGCGGCGCGGCTTTCTTCTCGGCAAATTCCTGCCGCCGCACGAGGGTCACCGGTTCCTCGCGCGCACGGCGCTCGCGATGACCGATGAGACGATTGCGCTCGTCTGCTCGACGGACGCCGAGCCGATCCCCGGCGCGCTGCGTTTCCAGTGGATGCGTGCGATGCTTCCGGACGCCAGGGTCCTGCATCTCCATCGCAACCTGCCTCAGACGCCCGAAGAACACCCGGAGTTCTGGCCGATCTGGCGCGCCGCCATCCTCGACCTGCTGCCGGAAGCTCCTACCCATGTCTTCGCATCGGAATCATATGTATTCCGCCTGGCAAAAGAGCTTAGCGCGACGCCGGTGCTGGTTGATCCCGCGCGCGAAGCCGTTCCCGTGTCGGGCTCTGACATCATGACGGCGCCGCATCGGCGGTGGGACTTCATTCCCGCAGAAGTGCGCCCCCATTTCCAGAAGCGCCTGACGCTGCTCGGTCCGGAAAGCGCCGGAAAGACGACGCTCGCCGCCGATCTCGCCGCCGCTTATCGCACGCGCGTGATGCCGGAATACGGACGCACCTATGACGTCGCTTACAAGCGAGGCAAGAATTGGCGCGCGGCGGACCTCGTCGAGCTGGCGCAGACCCACCGGGCGATGCGCGAAGCGATGCAAGGATTGGCGGGGCCGCTTCTCATCGAAGACACCGACGCGGTACAGACCGCGGTGTGGTCAGCGTTCCTGATCGGCGAGGTCGATCCCGCCTTGCTGGCGATCGAGCGCGAGACCCTCGCAGATCATTATTTCCTGCTCGCGCCCGATGTCGCATGGGTGCAGGACGGCGTTCGCTATGCGGGCGACCCTGCGGCGCGCGCGTTCTTTTTCGAGGAAGCGGTGCGTCGCCTCGACGGCCTCGGCGCGCATTATGAGGTCATCCGGGGGAAGGACTGGGCGACGCGTCGCACGGGCGCGCTCGCCGCAGCGCAGCGGCGGTTCCCGGAACTCGGCTAATCGTCCCGATGCACCTTTTCCGCCCGCTCGTGACGCTCCTGCGCCTCGAGCGACAGCGTCGCGATCGGACGCGCCTCAAGGCGGCGGATGCCGATCGGCTCGCCTGTCTCCTCGCAATACCCGTATTCGCCGGTTTCGATGCGCCGAAGCGCCGAGTCGATTTTTGAGATGAGCTTGCGCTGACGATCACGCGTCCGGAGTTCAATCGCCTTGTCGGTCTCGCTTGAGGCGCGGTCCGCGAGGTCCGGCAGGTGGAGGCTTTCTTCCTGCAGCTGTTCAAGCGTGTATTTGCTCTCGCGCAGGATGTCGTTGCGCCAGTCGATCAGCTTGCGCCGGAAATATTCTTTCTGGCGATCGTTCATGAATTCTTCGTCTTCCGACGGGCGGTAATCCTTGAGGTCGATTTTCGAGGGCTTCTTCTTGTTCGCAGCCACGTCCCCTACCTGCCTTTCCACTCCCATAACCCGCGCGGGCCGGCCTGCCGCGCGGCGCCTCTATAGTCGGCGCGCGCGGGGCTCTCAAGACGCAAATTCCGCGCCTCCCGCGCCGCGATTCCGGCCGTGATTACAAGCGGCTCCAGCGCCGGGTGTAAGGACCTGCAGGGCTTAGCGCGTCGGGAGAATTCGCCGCCGCCTCAGCGGCCGAATTTCGCAAGCTCCACGCGCGCGCGGAGCGCGATATCGCCGTAAAGTGCGGCGATGGCGGGGTCGGGATCGTCGAGCTTCGCACTTGCAGCATCGGCGAGCCGTTCGAGATCGTCGATGGGGATACGGCCCGCCAGAAGGCCGTCGCGCAGCCGTTCAAGGAGGAGGAGCGCCCGCTCGGCCGCGGCGCGATTGCGCTGGCGTCCGCCTGTTTCACTCTGGAGCGCGATGAGCGCGCCGAGCGCGGAGGCGGACGCCGCCGGCGCCGCCGCGCCCGCTGTCGCCGCGCCTGTCGTTTCCGAGAGGCGGAAATCGCCCTCGCCGCCCTTCGGTCCGCCCGCCCCCCTGGTGACGGCCGGGCCGCCGGGTCCGCCCGGTCCGGTCACTCGAATCATCCTTACACCGATCAATCATCCGGTGCGGACAATAATCCCCGCCCCGCTAAGCTTTCGTTAATCCGGCAAATTCTTCCCGGCAGAAAGCGCAGGGCCGCGATCGCCGGCGGCGGGCGCTGCAACGCCAGCCCACGGATTAGCAACTGTATTCCTTGCGCTTTTTGCTAGCGACGCGCATCGGGCCGCGGCTGGCACGGCCCTCGCTTTTCTCGACGGCCCGATGAAGCGGGCGCGTAACGGATATCGCCCATGCCCCTCGCCCGCGCCTTCCTGTTCGCTCTCACGCTCGCCTTCACGCTCTTTGCGACGATCGAGCCGGCGCGGGCGGCGGCGCGGATCAAGGACCTCACCGATGTCGAGGGCGTGCGCGAGAACATGCTGATCGGCTACGGTCTCGTCGTCGGCCTCGACGGCACCGGCGACCGCATCCGCAACACGCCCTTCACGCGGGAGAGCCTTGTGTCGATGCTTGAGCGCATGGGCGTCAACATCCGCTCCGAACTTCTTCTGACCGAGAACATCGCCGCGGTGATGGTGACGGCGAACCTGCCGCCCTTCGCACGGCAAGGCGCGCGCATCGATGTTGCGGTCTCAGCCCTCGGTGATGCGCAGAGCCTGCGCGGCGGCGTCCTCCTCGTGACGCCGCTCTACGGCGCCGACGGCGAGGCCTATGCGGTCGCGCAAGGGCCGCTCGCGGTTGCGGGTTTCGCCGCGCGCGGCCAGGCCGCTTCCCTGACGCGCGGCGTTCCGACCAACGGACGCATCGCCAACGGCGCAATCGTCGAGCGCGAAATCGACTTCGGCCTCGCCGCGCAGACAACCTTGCGCCTTGCGCTGCGCAATCCTGATTTCACCACCGCGCGCCGCATCAGCGCCGCGATCAACGCGCGCCTCGGCGCCGGCGCGGCGAGCGTCGCCGATCCCGGCACGGTGGCCATCGCGCGGCCCGCCGGCTTCAGCGGCGACATGGTGAACCTGCTCGCCGAAATCGAAGGGCTTTCCGTCGACGCCGACAGCCGCGCACGGGTCATCATCGATGAAGCCTCAGGCGTCGTCGTCATCGGCGACGATGTGCGCGTTTCAACCGTCGCGATCGCGCAGGGAAACCTCACCATTTCAGTCGGTGAAACGCCGCTCGTCAGCCAGCCGGCGCCGTTCTCGCGCGGCGGCGAGACCGTCGTCGTGCCGCGCACCAGCGTCGGCGCCGACGACCCGCCGGACGACCTCCAGA